>NZ_JBIBEP010000004.1:0-502629 GCF_042955185.1 Streptomyces sp. NPDC012474 | reverse complement strand
TCAACTCCCTCGCCGACTACCTCACCAAGGTCGGAACCGACAACCAGAAAACAGAGGAAAACTAACCCTCAGGATTTCTGGCGCATCACACTAGTGCTGTGACCGGGAAGGTTTGCCGCAAGCCGGTGAACCTTTCCGGTCACAGCACAGCTAGGGGCCCGCTCCCTCACTTCCAGCGCAGCAGCGCCCCGAGACCCCCCACGGGGACCTCCCGCTCGGAGACCGACAGCGCGGGCGCGTCCGTGGCCACCGCGGAACGGATCAGGGCGTCGTCCGCCCGGGCCGGCCACGAGTGCTGCTCGCCCAGGACCTTCAGGTCCGTGCGGCGCACCGCGAGCTGGTCGGGGTCCTCCCCGATCCACACCTCGCGGTGCGCGTCGGGCCCGTCCACCCTGATCAGCAGCTCGTCGATGCGGTGCTCCCGTGCCGCCTCGACCAGCGCGGGCACGCCCTCGACGGCCCCGGCCCGGCCCTCGTCGTCAGGGTTCCGGGCGGCGCGGAACCGCTCCAGCTCCGCCTCGGCCTGCCGCGCCACATGCTCGGCCCGGGCCCGCTCCACGTCCTCGTCGAGCAGCCGGCTGCCGGTGCCGTGCGGCGCCTCGACCACCAGGGCGTGCAGCCGCTTGGGCAGCCGCTCGTGCACGGACCGCCGCTCCCGGTCGTCGCCGACGAGAATCAGCAGGTCGGCCTTGGTCTCCTCCTGGCACACGGCGAGCGCGTCGGCGATCTCCGCGGCGTTGTGCTCCCAGGTGTTCTCCACCCGCAGCTGGAAGTGGCGCTCCGACCAGTCCGCGGAGCCCGTCCGGTGAACGGGCCACTGCCGGCCGGTGACGCTCCCGGCGTCCTCCCGGCCCAGCGCGTTGCGCAGCTCGAAGTCCGCGCCCTTGCGGTCGACGTACGCCACCACGCACACCGGGTCCTCACCGGCCAGCTCCAACAGGGGCGCGACCCGCGGCAGGGGCGCCCATTCGGCCCAGTCGCCGCCCTGCGGTGGACGGACCAGCGGCGGGTCGAGGACGACCTCGCCGGCGCGGGCGAACAGAGCGCGGCCGTGCGGCTCGGAGGAGTGCCGCAGATCCTCGATCGCGCTCCGCACGGCCCGGCACGTCGCCTCGTCCGCTCCCTGCTCGGCCAGCGCACCGGCCATCGCCTGGGCCGTCAGCTCCCGCTCGTGGGGAGTGCCCTCCGTGTGCCGTGAGGTGTCGACGTACACGGAGGCCCAAGGCCCGGGGTGTTCGTACAGTGGGTGCAGATAGGCGAGATCCATGGTTCCTCCCGGATACCGCTCGGGGGCAGTGCTCAGTTGCTCCGGGGGCGGGTACCCGGACCGCACGGACGAACACGACGAGCGGGGCGACACGATGACCGGAGTGGACCCTGACCGGCTTGACGACCAGCAGCTCATGAAAGAACTGGAGACCATCCACCGCACGCGTCACGACACGCTGCTCTACGGCTCGAACGACGCGCTGCGCGCCCACAACGAGCGCATGGCGCAGCTGGAGGGCGAGTACCTGCGCCGCAACCCGCGCCGCCCGGTGGCCGCGGGCCGCACGCGTGAAGGGGCCCGGGAGCGGGGGAGCGGGGAGTCGGAGACTCCCGCGACCCCCGGCACCTGAGCCCCTCGAAGGACACGGCAGGCCGGTAGCGGCCCCGTGGAGCGCCCGGCGACGCCGCCGGGGCGCCGCGCGGGGCCGCCGGGCCGTCAGGCGGCCTCTTGGGCGAAGACGTCCAGGAAGGTTTCGCAGAACGCCTTCAGATCGTCCGGCTTGCGGCTGGTGACCAGCTTGTTCGCCCCGTGGTCGCAGACCTTGACCTGCTTGTCGACCCAGGTGCCGCCCGCGTTGCGGATGTCCGTCTGCAGGCTCGGCCAGGACGTGAGCTCCCGGCCGCGCACGACGTCCGCCTCGACCAGGGTCCACGGCGCGTGGCAGATCGCCGCCACCGGGCGGCCGTGCTCGAAGAAGTCCCGGACGAACGCCACGGCCTTGTCGTCCATCCGCAGGAAGTCAGGGTTGGCGACGCCGCCCGGCAGCACGAGAGCGCCGAAGGAGTCCGGCGAGGCGTCGCCCACGACCTCGTCCACGGGGAACGTGTCCGCCTTGTCGAGGTGGTTGAAGGCCTGGATCTCGCCCTGCTGCGTCGACACCAGCACGGGCTCGTGACCCGCGTCCTTCACGGCCTGCCACGGATCGGTCAGCTCGACCTGCTCGACACCCTCGGGTGCGACCAGAAACGCGATACGCATGATGCTCTAGGTCCTTTCCCGTTCTTCTTCGTTCTCGCGGCCGGCGTACAGGCCGGCCCTGGTCCGCTCCGCCCGGTCCGGGTTCACGCACCGCCCCGGGCATCGGGCTCGGCGCGGCTGATGTCGGCGAGTGCCGACGCGGGGTCCTCGGCCTCGGCGACGTCGCCGAGGCTCACGATCCCCACCGGCAGCCCGTCCTCGACCACGGGCAGCCGGCGCACCGCGTGCTCGCGCATCAGCGTCACCGCCGTCGCCACCAGGTCGTCCGGCGTCACCGTCACCGGATGAGGGGTGCACACGGTCCGCGCGCTGACCGTCATCGGGTCGGTGCCGTCGGCGACGGCCCGCACCGTGATGTCACGGTCGGTGAGCACACCGATCACGTCCTGACCTTCGGCCACCACCACGTCGCCGATGTTCTGCGTGCGCATCAGCTGCGCCGCCTCGACGAGCGAGGCGTCCGGGCGTACGGCGGCCACACCCGCCGTCATCACGTCCTTGACGTACTGGGCCATCACGGGAGTCTTCCCTCCGTTCCCAGGCCGGTGGGGGCGCCGCGGCAGGCCGCGGCGCCCCCGACGCGGTCCCTACGCGTATTCCTCCGGCCCCGTCTCACGGGCCCGGATCAGGGCCTGGGCCAGCTCCTGGACAGTGCCGTAGCGCTCCTGGCGCGGCAGCCCCTCCACGGCCTCGACCAAGGCGTCGGGCGCCTGGTGGCCGCGCAGCTCGCGGGCCAGCTCGCGCGCGCTCGCGGGGAACGCCCTGCGGCCCAGGATCCGGGCCAGTTCGAGCCGGACCGACTCCAGGGACGTCGGCGCACGGCTCGGTGTCACCGGCCCGTGGGCGACCTCGGGGTCGTCCTCGGCGGCCGGCTCCGGGTCGTGCCACTCCTCACTGCGCGTGGGGTGCCCGGACCTGAGCAGACCCTGCAGTTCGTGTTTCATCTCGTCGTCCCGGTGGACGCTCAGCCGGTCGCTGCCTCGCTGCATGTCTCCCTCCAGACGTTCGGGGGCCCGCACCGCGTACCCGTACACCGGACGGCGACACAGGTTCCGTGAGTCCGATCGCCGCCGTCCGCACTGGTTTGCGCCATGTTCTGCGGGAGACCCGGATCACACCCCCCCCAACACCTCTCTGGGGAAGGACCCGTCATGGCGATGCTCGCTGTGCTCATCCCGCTGCTCATGCTCGGAGTGGTGCTGGTGCTGGGACGTTACGAGGAGCTGCTGCTGCCACGGGAGGACACCGGCCGGCGCGAACCGGCCGTCGTGCCACCCGCTGCTCCGGGTGTCACGTCCTCACCCGCCCCGGCGGGAACTCCTGCGCCGTCGCCTTGAAATCCCGCTCGACCTCCCGCTCGACCAGCGGTCCCCGGTCCGTCGACGCCGCCACCGGCAGCAGTCCGGGTCACGCTGCGCGACGGCGGAAAACCTCTCCGGGTTTGCGGGAGGGGGCCGGGGGCAGGCGCCCATGAGTGCTTCGGACAGGAGGCACGCCCGTGGGAGCGACGTCGCGCGCCGCCACCGACGCCCTGTCCCACAGCGGATGCGCTTCCACGGTGACCGTCCAACCCAGAGCACTTGCAAGGGAATTGCGACGCATCATGCAGACCCGAACCAGCGCGAAACGGCATCCCCACGACGACGCCCCCGACACCGCCGAGGCCTTCCGCAGGCTGACCTCGATGCCTGCCGGCCCCGAGCACGACGCACTCCGCGACGAGATCGTCGAGGCCTGGCTGCCGATGGCGGACCGTCTCGCCGGACGCTTCCGCAGCCGCGGCGAGAGCTTCGAGGACCTCCGCCAGGTCGCGGCCCTCGGCCTGGTCAAGGCCGTCGACCGGTACGACCCCGAGCGCGGCAACGCCTTCGAGAGCTACGCGGTGCCGACCATCACCGGCGAGATCAAGCGGCACTTCCGGGACCACATGTGGACCCTGCACGTGCCTCGCCGCGTCCAGGACCTGCGCAACCGTGTGCGTGTCGCCGGCCAGGACCTGTCCCAGACCATCTCCGGACGCCGCCCCACCGTGACCGAGCTCGCCGAGCACGCGAACATGAGCGAGGAGGACGTCCGGGCCGGTCTGGAGGCGCTGGAGAGCTTCACGGCGCTGTCCCTGGACGCGGAGCTGCCCGGCAGCGAGGACGGTTACTCCCTGAGCGACGCGCTGGGGTCCGACGATCCGGCGCTGGACACGGTCGTCGACCGGGAGTCCGTGAAGGCCCGGCTGGCGGCGCTGCCCGAGCGGGAGCGGGCGATCCTGTACATGCGGTTCTTCGGGGACATGACGCAGAGCCGGATCGCCGACGAGCTGGGGATCTCGCAGATGCACGTGTCCCGGCTGATCAGCCGGTGCTGCGGGCGGGTGCGGGAGCAGGTCATGCGGGATGTCGCCTAGCGCCGCAGGGGTTGACCGGTCGTGCCGGGGCGGGCCCGTGGCCGCGTCTGTGCGGGCAGTGGTCGTGCCGGTGCGGGCCCGTGGCCGCGGCCGTGTCTGTGCGGGTCCGAGGTCGTGCCTCCACGTGCCCGTGGCGGCTGGTCCCGCGGTTCCCCGCGCCCCTGGGCACCTCCGATTCACCCGGTTGAGTGGCACTGTCCCGCCAATGGGGCCCCGCCGCGCGCGACGACACTGGGGCCTGGCTGTCATGGCAGAGGGGTATGACTACCGAAGGAGTCCCCTCGATGCGCCGCAGCCTGCACGCCCTGTCCGTCGCCGTCCTGGCCGGTTCAGCCCTGCTCGGCGGCGCGCCGGCCGTCTTCGCGGAGCCGGCCGCCGAGGTCAGTCCCGCCACCGTCCACCCCGGAGGCACACTCACCGTCTCGGTCAGCTGTGATCCGACCGGGGGCCCGCCGCCCGACACCGTCGACGCCACCTCACAGGCCTTCGACGAGGGCACGGTGCCGCTGCAGCGGGTCACCGGCAACGACGACGAGGTGTCCGGCCCCGCCTACCGCGGCACGGCCCGCATCGCCTCCGCGGAGAACTTCGAGGGCGATCCCGACGCCCAGGGCCAGGACTCGGCGTGGACCGTCGACGGCACCTGTCCGGCCGCTCCCGGCGGGGAGGGCAAGGAGTGGAGCGCGACGTTCACCGTGGCGCACGGCGCCGGTCCCCACAAGCCGTCGCACCACCCCACCCACCCGCCCACGCACCACCCCACCCACAAGCCCTGCCCCGAACCCTCGGACCACCGCGAACGCCACCACACCGAGTGCGGAGCGACACCGGTCCAGCGCGGGGTACGGGCCGGTGACGGCGGCGCTTTCACCGACTCCGTGCCCGCCCTGGCCGCGGGCGGGGTGCTGATCGCGGGCGCGTTCGCAGCCGCCGTGCACCGGCTGCGCAGCCGGGAGAGCGACCCCCGCCGCTGACCCGCCCGGCCCGTACCGGCGCGGGAACGATCCGGTTTCCCCGGCCCGGCCCCGCTCATGCTGTGACGGTCACGACTGGGCCGGGTGCCCATGGGGCGGCGGCACTCTGGGTACTCAGGTGCCGAAGGCAACGGCGACACGACACGGCGGCACCAGGCACTGGCACTGCGGAGGTACGGATGCGGCGCACGGCCCCCGAAGGTCACGGCCCCGTCCGGTTCGGGCCGCCGCTCCCCGAGGACGGGCTGCCCGTCCTGCCGGAGCTGTCCGCCGTGCTCGCCGCCGCGGCGTCCCGCGGCGGCCACGAGCCGGTCGGCGGCGGCCGGGCCCTGCGCGAGGCCGCCTGCGGCTACTGGGACCGCCGCGGACTGCACTGCGACCCCGACCGGGTGGCCGCCGCCCCCGGCTCGCCCGCCCTGCTGCTCGCGCTGACCGCCGCCCTCGGCGGCGACGTCCTCGTACCGCGGCCCTGCGCCGCCTGGTGGGCGCCGTACGCACGCCTGCTGGGGCGGCCCGCCTTCCATGTGCCGACCCCGCCGGAGAGCGGCGGTGTTCCGGACCCGTACGCGCTGCTGGAGACCGTGCGCCGGGTCCGCGCCGAGGGCGGCGATCCGCGGCTGCTCGTGCTGTCCGTCGCCGACGACCCCACGGCGACCGTCGCCCCTCCCGAACTGCTCCACGAGACGGTCGAGGCCGCCCAGGGCGAGGGCCTGCACCTGGTCAGCGACGAGACCTGGCGCGACACCCTGCACGACCCGCACGACACCGTGCTGCTCAGCCCCGCCGAGATGGTGCCCGACCGGGTCACCGTCGTCACCGACCTGTCCGGGGCGCTGCTCCCGCCCGGCTGGCCGGCCGCCGTGGCCCGCTTCCCGGCCGGGGAGGACGGAGAGGGCCTCCACGCGCGCGTGCTCGACGTCCTCACCGCCCTCGACGCCCGCGTCGCAGCGCCCGTCGCCGCCGCGGCGGGGTACGCCCTGGGGGAGCCCGGACCGGTCACCGCGCGCGTGGCGACCGCCGTGCGCCTGCACGCGCTCCTGGCGGCCGAGGCGCACACCGCCGTCGTCGCCGCGGGCGCCCTCGCCCGGCCCCCGCGCTCCGGCCGCCACCTGTACGTGGACCTGGCTCCGCTGCGCCCCGCGCTGACCGCACACGGCGTGGGTGACGCACAGGACCTGGAGGACTTCCTCACCGCACGCCTCGGCATGCCCGCCCCGGGCGGGCACCGCTTCGGCGACGACCTCGAAGCCCCGCGCGTGCGGCTTTCCACCGGCGCACTGGTGGCCGGTTCCGACACGCAACGCGCGGAATGCCTCACCTCGCCGACCCCGTCGGAACTGCCGCAGGTGCGCCGCTCGTTGATCCAACTGAAGTCGGTCTTCGACGATCTCCGCGACGACGCTCAGCGATGGGAGCCTCCTCGATGACGCAGCAGTCCGAGTCGACCACCAGCACGAGCACCCGGGAGTCCGACGAACCCGCGCTCCCCTCCCCCCTCGCGCCCCCGTACCCGCGCCTGGCCGAACCCCGCCCGCTGGCCGAACGGCGGGTGTGGCCGCGCACCTTCCACGACCGGCTGACCGCGCCGCTCCCGAGCCTGAAGGCCATGGCCCGCTTCGCCCGCGAGGGGGCGGTGAGACCGGGCCCGGAGGGACTGGCCGACATCCCCCGACTGCCCTACGCACCGGCCCCGCTGCCCCGCGTCGACGCCCGCACCGTCGCCGTCACCTGGGCGGGACACGCCAGTTGGGTGCTGCGCATCGGAGGACTGACCGTCCTCACCGACCCGGTCTGGTCGCGCCGGATCCTCGGCACCCCGGCCCGGATCACCCCCGTGGGGGTCCCCTGGGAGGAACTGCCGCGCGTCGACGCCGTCGTCATCAGCCACAACCACTACGACCATCTGGACGCCCCCACGCTGCGCCGCCTTCCGCGCGACACCCCGGTGTTCGTCCCGGCCGGGCTCGCTCGCTGGTTCCACCGCCGCCGCTTCACGCGCGTGACGGAGCTCGACTGGTGGGAGGCCGCCGAACTGGACGGCGTCCGCTTCGACTTCGTCCCTTCCCACCACTGGTCCAAGCGCAGCCTCACCGACACCTGCCACAGCCTGTGGGGCGGCTGGGTCCTCACCGACGAGGGCGGCCGACGCGTCTACTTCGCGGGCGACACGGGCTACGGCCACTGGTTCTCCCGCATCGGCCGCCGCTACCCCGGCATCGACCTGGCCCTGCTGCCCATCGGCGCCTACGACCCCCGCTGGTGGCTCCGCGACGTCCACTGCGACCCGGAGGAGGCGGTCCGGGCGGCCCAGGACCTGGGCGCGAGCCGGATGGCCCCCATGCACTGGGGCACGTTCGTCCTGTCGGCGGAGCCGGTCCTGGAGCCCCTCACACGGGTGCGGGCGGCCTGGGAGAAGGCGGGCCTGCCCCGAAAGGCCCTGTGGGACATGCCGATCGGCGCGTCAAAGGTGCTGTAGGCGACGAGGGGCGCGGGGAACTGTAGGTGACGAGGGGCGCGGTGAACTACGCGAACAACCCCCGATGACCCGCACCCCGAAGAGGACCCCGAACCACCACGGCGCTAGCGAACCCTCCGCACCAACCCCGGCACCACGCTGATCAGCACGGTCAGCGCGATGGCCGCCACCACGCCCTGCCACGGCTCGGCGAACAGCGACCCCCCGAGAATCCCGATCAACTGGTAGGTCGCGGCCCACGCCAGACAGGCCGGCAGATTCCCCCGGGAGAACCTGCGCATCGGCCACTCCGCCAGCAGACAGGCCAGCATCACCGGAATACGCCCCGCGGGCACCAGCCGTGACAGCACCAGCACCGCCACGCCGTGCGCGGCGAGTTTCTCCTGCGCCTGCTCCAGCCGGTCCTCCGGCGCCCGCGACCGGAGCGCCTCCAGCCAACGCGACCCGTTCCTCGACTTCAGCCCGCGCCGCCCCAGCCAGTACAGCGCCGCATCGCCCGCGAAGGCCGCCAGCGACGCCGTCACGAACACCATCGCCAGCGAGAACGGCGCCGCCCGGTGCAGGGCGACCACCGCCGCCGAGCTCACCAGCGCCCCCGTCGGGATCACCGGCACCAGCGCCCCGGCCAGCACCAGCAGAAAGAGCGTCGGATACCCGATCGCCTGCTGCGTGGACTCGGGAACCACGGACGCCGGTGTGACGGACGACGCCGCGAGCAGGGGCACGCCGGTCAGCGCCACGGGCGCTGACCAGCTCACCGCGCCACCTCCAGGCGCACGCTCTCCCCGTGCCCGAGCCGGTGCACCGCCACAGCCGGCGCGTGCCGGGCCGCCAGCCGGACGAACTCCTCCCCCGGCGCATGGAACTCGTGGGGGCGCACGGCGTCCATGCCGATCGGCCAGTACGTGCCGTAGTGCACCGGCACCGCACTGCGCGGCGCCAGCTGTTCCAGCGCCTGCGCCGCCCGGCCCGCGTCCAGGTGCCCCTCGCCCAGGTACGGCCCCCAGCCGCCCACCGGCAGCAGAGCCACCTCGACCGGCCCGACCTCCTTGGCCATGTCGTCGAACAACCCCGTGTCCCCGGCGAAGTACGTCCGGGCCTCGCCGGCTATGACGTAGCCGAGGGCGGGGGAGCGGTGCGGCCCGAACGGCAGCCGCCGCCCGTCGTGCCGCGCGGTCACGGCCCGTACGACGATGTCACCGACCGGCGTCTCGTCCCCGGGAGCCACCTCGCTCACCCGCAGGTGCGCGAGCCGGCGCAGACCGGGCACCGCCCGGCGCGCGCCCCGGGGCACGAGCAGGCGCGTGCCCGCAGCGAGCCGCATCAGCGACGGCACGTGCAGATGGTCGGCGTGCAGATGCGACACCAGCGCCACGTCCGCCCGCGGGGCGCCCGGGGGCGGCAGGGCTCCGCGCCGGCGCCGCAGGTGTGCGAGCCGGCGTGCGAACAGGGGATCCGTGAGCACGCGCACGTTCGAGTCCTCGACGGTGCAAGTGGCGTGACCCCACCAGGTGATCTCCACCGGCACTTCTTCGCCTCCTTCGCGCGACTCCCCCGAAGCCTACGTGCAGGAGTAGGGTCGGCGGCGAAACCGGAGGTGAGGGGGCGCCATGGTGCCGGTGCGGGTCACGGCGATCGCGAGTCTGACGCCGCTGGAGGAGCTCGACGACGATCCGTTCCTGGTCGACTCCCGCAGTCAGCACGCGATGTGCGCCCGCTGGGCCGCCGAGCGGGGCTACGTGGTCAGCCGGGAGTTACTCGTGCGCGGACTGCGGCCCGATCACGGCGCGCTGTGGGACGGCGTCCGACCCGGCCTCGACGTGTTCGTCGCGCCCAGCCGGCGGGTACTGGAGAGCGCGCTCGCCTCCGTCGAGGAGTTCACCGCCGAGTGCGCCCGCCGCGGTGTACGCGTCGAGACGGTGGGGCATGCGGAGCCTGCGTACGACGCGGCGATGAAGGCATGCGTGCACCGGCGGCTGTCGATGCCGACGGCCGGCTACGACGGGCGCTGACTCGTCCCCGGCCGGGGGCGTGACCTGGGGACGAAACGGCCCGGCCGGGCGTTGGGACACTGTGGGGGAGGGCCCGCGACGACTGCGGGCGGGAGACGTGAGGTGGCTGGGCGTGCGGGGCGTGCGGTGGCGGCGGGCCGCCAGTCAGGTGGGGAGGAGCGCCGCCGTGTGGGCGGTCTCCACCGCCACCATGCTCGTGCTCGCCGGGATCCTCCCGGACTTCCGGCTCCGTTCGGAGAACGGCGACAGCGCGACCGACATCGCCGTCACGGCGGCCTTCGGCGCAGGCGCCTTCGGTCTGCTGTCCGCCCTGGTGTGGCCGTTGCTCGTCCGGCTCCTGCTCCTGGTCCCGGCGCTCGTGCTGGGGCTGCTGGTGTTCTTCCTGAACGGGGCGCTGCTGCTGGTCGCCCTGCGCCTCAACCCCGCCGAGCGCGGCGCCGCCGCCCCGGAGACCGCCGTCGTGGTCGCCGCCGTGATGTCGGCCGTGGCGTCGGCGACCGGAGCCGCCCTGGCCGTGCGGGACGACGACGCCTACCGCCGCAGGCTGTACCGGCTCTCCGACCGCCGCCGCCGGTCCGGACCACCCTGCCCGCAGAGCCCCGGCACCGTCTTCCTGCAACTGGACGGCGTCGGCCACGACACCCTGCTGGACGCGGTCGGCAAGGGCCTGATGCCCACCGTCGCCCGCTGGCTCGACATAGGCGACGGCGGCCGGCCCACCCACCGCCTCACTCCCTGGCGCACCGACTGGTCCAGCCAGACCGGCGCCAGCCAGCTCGGCATCCTGCACGGCAGCAACCACGACGTCCCCGCCTTCCGCTGGTACGAGAAGGACACCCGCGAAGTGGTCGTCTGCAACCGCCCGACCAGCGCCGCCGAACTCCAGCGCCGTGCCGTCGAGTACGCGGGGCACGGCGGGCTGCTCACCGTCGACGGCGCCAGCCGCGGCAACCTGTTCAGCGGCGGCGCCGAGCAGCAGGCCCTCGTGCTGTCCATCGCCGCCCGCCGCCGCAGCAGGGAGAACCGCTCCCGGGACGGCTACTTCGCCTACTTCTCCGACCCGGCCAACGCCGTGCGCACCGCGCTCTCCTTCGTCGCCGAGGTGGGCCGGGAGATCGGCCAGTCCACCCGGGCGAGCCTGCACAGACAACGCCCGCGCGTCTCCCGCGGCGGCCTCTATCCCCTGGTCCGCGCCTTCGCGACCGTCGTCGAGCGGGACGTCGTCGTCGCCGCCGTGACGGGCGACATGCTCGCCGGCCGCACCGCCGTCTACGCCGACCTGGTCGCCTACGACGAGGTCGCCCACCACTCCGGCCCCGCGAGCCGCGACGCGCAGCTGGTCCTGGAGCGCCTCGACCGCTCGCTCGCCCTGATCGCGAACGTCGCCGAGCACGCGCCGCGGCCCTACCGGATCGTCGTGCTCTCCGACCACGGCCAGAGCCCCGGCGAGACCTTCCGCTCCCGCTACGGCCTCACCCTCGGCGACCTGGTGCGGGCCGGGTGCGGCCTGCCCGTGCCGCGCAAGGCGGAACGCACCCGCAGCGGGGCGGAGGCCCGCGCCGCCGTCCGCGCCGCGCTGCGCATCCCCGTGGAGGAGGCAGGCGAGCAGCACCGCCCCGGGCGCCGCGAGGAGCCGATCGTGCTCGCCTCCGGAAACCTCGGCCTGATCTCCTTCCCGGACGTCACGCACCGGATGAGCAAGGAGGAGATCGACGCCCGCCATCCCGCGCTGCTGCCGACCCTCGCCAACCACCCCGGCATCGGCTTCCTGCTGGTCCGCAGCGACGAACACGGCGGTGTCGTCCTCGGCGCGTACGGCGCCGAGATCCCGCTGGCCGACCTCGACGGCAACCCGGGCCCGCTCGCCCCGTTCGGCCCGGGCGCCGCCGACGCGGTGCGCCGTACGCACTCCTTCCCGCACACCGCCGACATCATGGTCAACTCCCTCCACGACCCGGCCGACGGCGAAGTCCTCGCCTTCGAGGAGCAGATCGGCTCCCACGGCGGCCTCGGCGGCGCCCAGGGCAGACCCTTCCTGCTGTCCCCGGTCGGCGTCTCCGCACCGGTCGGAGAGGGCGAGGAACTCGTGGGAGCCGAGCAGGTGCACCGGGTGCTGCGGCGCTGGCTGCGCGAGTCGGACGGGCCGCAGGTGCCGCTGGAGGCAGCGGAGGAGGAGCGGGCAGCCTGACCTTCGGCCGCGTCGACGGGCCGTGCGATCCCGCGGGGAGGCGGCTGCCGTTCACCGCCGGAGGGGAGGTCTTTCGCGTGAGTCGAGCCGTAGTGTGATCGGATGGGGGCACGGGGCCCGGAGACGGGCCCACAGGCGAGTCCGTACGCGAAAGGAAGAACTCGTGGCTACCACGCGCTCCGCACACACCGTCTGGGAAGGCAACCTGCTCGAGGGCAACGGTGTCGTCACCTTCGACTCCTCCGGCGCCATCGGCGAGCAGCCGGTCACGTGGGCGTCGCGCGCCGAGGAGGCGAACGGCAAGACCAGCCCCGAGGAGCTGATCGCGGCCGCCCACTCCAGCTGCTTCTCCATGGCCTTCTCCAACATCCTCAACAAGGCCGGGACGCCGCCCACCAAGCTCATCACCTCGGCCGACGTCTCCTTCCAGCCCGGCGAGGGCATCACCGGCATCCACCTCACCGTCGAGGGCACGGTCCCCGGCATCGACGAGGCGGCCTTCCAAGCCGCCGCCGACGAGGCCAAGGTCGGCTGCCCGGTGAGCCAGGCCCTCAAGGCCACGCCCATCACGCTGACCGCCAAGCTCGCCTGACCTGCGTCACCCCCGCCGCGCGGGCCCGCCCGGCAAGGGCGGCCCGCGCGTCGTCGTCGGTTCACCACCCCCGGCCGGGGTAGGAAACAGACGCCTCGAACCGCCGGGCCGGAAGGAACGCGATGCTGCCGGGAACGTCCACGAACGCGACGGTGCTCGACTCCGCCACCCGTGAGCGGACCCGCGTCCTGCTGCTGTTCAGCCTCTCCGGACGGCTCCGCCCCCGCGACACCGCCCTCGGCGCCCTGGTCGACCGCTACGACTACGGCCGCTTCGCCCCCCACCTGATGACCAGCCAGGACGTGCTGCCCCTCCCGGTCCTCGACGAGCGGGTCGCGCCCCGGCGGCTGCGGCTGCCGCACGGCGACCGCGGCCTCGGCCTCGCGTCCTTGCGGATCCTCGTCGTCACCACCCCGCGCGGCGACGCCACCCTCGTCGTGGACTGCGCCTTCGCGGGCGAGACGACCGCCGGCGACCTCGCCGTCTGGCTGGCCTCCACCTGCTTCGACCGGGAGCGGATCGAGCTCGACGACCGCCCGATCCTGCAGACGCTGGCCGCACAGCTCGGCGGCCGGCCGCTCGCCCTCGGCCAGAACGTGCACCAACTCGTCTTCCCCGGCGGCCGGTTACAGCGCGAACTGCTCAGCGCCGACGAGGCCCGCAAGGCGATCCTGCTCAACGAGATCGTCTACCGCGGCCGGATGCCGTGGAACCCCGCCACCCCCTACGACGCGAGCCTCGCGCCCCACGTCAGGAACCACGGCCTCACCCTCTCCGCCCTCGGCCGGGGCGTCTCCGTCCAGACCGGCTGGGCCCCGCACGTGGAGAACGGCCTGGCCCTCGTCGCCGTCGGCATGATCTCCGCCCTGTCCGTGCTCCAGCGCACCCGGCTGGCGGCCTTCGCCATGATGAAGGCCAACGAGCAGGTCCTGACCGACTCGCCCACCGAGATCCGCTCCCTGATCTCCCGCCTCTCCGCCGGTGTCAACGAACTCCAGCTCGACCTGGCCTTCGGTGTCGAGGCCTACGTCGACAGCCTGCTGATCCCCGAGATGGTCACGGAGGCGTTCCAGTCCTCGCTGGGTGACGCCCTCGGCATCCGCGACAGCCTGGAGAACTCGGCCCGTATGGTCGAGCGCCTGACCTCGGTGATCAGCACCCGTTCCGCCGCCCTGGACGCCGAACTCGCCGAACGCGACGACCGCCGCGACCGCACCGTCTCCGGCCTGGTGGCCGCGGCCACTCTCATCGCCCTCCCGCCGACCCTGCTGCTGGCCTTCTTCGGTGTGAACGGCACGAACGTCGACGACCAGCGCTCCATCCTCGACCTGCGCGCCTACGGCACCGCCTACGCGCTGGCCTGGCTGCCCTTCGTCGTCCTGGTCGTGATCGGCTGGGTCCTGCTCAGACGGGTCAGCACCCGCTCCGGCTCGCTGCTGCCCGCGCCCGACGACGCCTTCGCCCCCGTCCCACCGCCCCGCTCGCCTGCCGGGAACCGACGACCATGACGCCACACCCCGCCGTCTCCGCCCACCGCGGCGGCTCCGAGCGCGCCGGCCCCGCCACCTGGGAGGCGTACGAGGACGCGATCGAGTCCGGCGCGGAGTACGTCGAGTTCGACATCCGCCGCACCCGGGACGGGGTCCTCGTCGTCTACCACGATCCCCGGGTCGGCCCCGCCGGGCCGCCGCTGTCCGCGCTCACCCACGCCGAGCTGTGCGAGCGGGCCGGATACGCCGTGCCCGTGGTGGACGAGGTCATGGCGCTGATCGCCGGGAAACTCGTGGCCCACCTCGACCTCAAGGAGGTCGGCTACGAGCAGGAGGTGATCGACCGGGCGGTCGCACTGCTCGGCACGGACGGTCTCGTCGTGACGACGCTGGAGGACCGTTCCGTCGCCGCCGTGACCCAGGCGTTCCCCGGGGTGCGTACCGCCCTGTCCCTCGGGCGCGACCGCAGGGAGCTGGCCCTGGCCCGGCTGCCCGGGACGCGGCTCAGCGAGCTGTTCCCGGGCCGCCGCATCCGGGCCTGCGGAGCGCACGGCGTCGCCGTCCACCAGCGGCTGGCCAGGACCAACGTGCTGCGCGAGGCAACCCGGCACGGCCTGTTCACCATGGTCTGGACCGTCAACGACGACACCCTGATGCGGGCCTTCCTCGCCCACCCGCGCGTCGACGTGCTCGTCACCGACCGGCCCCGGCGCGCGGTGGCCCTGCGCGGACCGCTCACCCCATCGCGGCATTGACAACAGCGCACTCAAGTTTTGTGCTGGATTGTGGGACGTGTCGTCGCCCTGGCGGAAGGGGACAGCGATGGGACGAGCGGTCGGGATCGACCTCGGAACCACGAACTCGGTGGTCGCCGTGCTGGAAGGCGGCGAGTCCACCGTCATCGCCAACGCGGAGGGGGCCAGAACCACACCCTCCGTCGTGGCGTTCGCCAAGAACGGCGAGGTGCTGGTCGGCGAAGTGGCCAAACGGCAGGCCGTGACGAACGTGGACCGCACCGCCCGCTCGGTCAAGCGGTACATGGGCGACGCGCACTGGCGCTTCCCCGCCGAGGGCGATGTGGACGGCACCCGCTACCGGGCGCAGGAACTGTCCGCGCGAGTGCTGCAGAAGCTGAAGCGGGACGCGGAGTCCTACCTCGGTGAGGACGTCACCGACGCGGTGATCACCGTCCCCGCCTACTTCGACGACACCCAGCGGCAGGCCACCAAGGAGGCCGGTGAGATCGCGGGCCTGAATGTCCTGCGGATCATCAACGAGCCGACGGCCGCGGCGCTCGCCTACGGCCTGGACAAGGAGAACGACCAGACGGTGCTCGTCTTCGACCTCGGCGGCGGCACCTTCGACGTGTCACTGCTGGAGATGGGCGACGGCGTCATCGAGGTGAAGGCCACCAACGGCGACACCCACCTCGGCGGCGACGACTGGGACCAGCGGATCGTCGAGTACCTGATCAAGCGCTTCAAGGGCCAGAACGGTGTCGACCTCGCGGGCGACAAGATGGCGGTACAGCGGCTTCGCGAGGGCGCCGAGCGGGCCAAGATCGAGCTCTCCAGCTCCACCGAGACGACCATCAACCTGCCGTACATCACGGCCTCCGCCGAAGGGCCGCTGCATCTCGACGAGAAGCTGACCCGGGCCCAGTTCCAGGAGCTCACCGCCGACCTGCTGGACCGCTGCAAGACCCCCTTCCACCAGGCCGTCCAGGATGCCGGGGTGCAGCTCTCGGCGGTCGACCACGTGATCCTCGTCGGCGGCTCGACCCGGATGCCCGCGGTGACCGACCTGGTGAAGGAACTCACCGGCAAGGATCCGCACAAGGGCGTCAACCCCGACGAGGTCGTGGCCGTCGGCGCCGCGCTCCAGGCGGGCGTCATCCGCGGAGACGTCAAGGACGTCCTGCTGCTCGACGTCACCCCGCTGTCCCTGGGCATCGAGACCAAGGGCGGCATCATGACGAAGCTCATCGAGCGCAACACGACCATTCCGACGCGGCGTTCGGAGATCTTCACGACGGCGGTCGACAACCAGCCCTCCGTCGGCATCCAGGTCTACCAGGGCGAACGGGAGATCGCCGCGTACAACAAGAAGCTCGGCGTCTTCGACCTCACGGGTCTGCCGCCGGCCCCGCGCGGCGTCCCGCAGATCGAGGTCGCCTTCGACATCGACGCCAACGGCATCATGCACGTCTCCGCCAAGGACCTGGCGACCGGCCGCGAGCAGAAGATGACCGTCACCGGCGGCTCGGCCCTGCCCAAGGACGACATCGACCGGATGATGCGCGAGGCCGAACAGTACGCCGAGGAGGACAGCAAACGCCGCGAGGCCGCCGAGACCCGCAACCAGGCCGAGCAACTCGTCTACCAGACCGAGAACTTCCTCCGCGAGAACGGCGACCGCGTCCCGGCCGACACGAAGTCCGAGGTCGAGTCGGCCGTCGCCGAGGTGAAGGAGGGACTGGCACAGCAGGCGGACACCACCGCCCTGCGCGCCGCCGTCGAGAAACTCGCCTCCGTCAGCCAGAAGATGGGTCAGGCGATGTACGCCCAGGCCCAGCAGGCCCCCTCGGAGGAGCCCCCCACCGCACCGCAGGACGAGGAGGCAGTGGTGGACGCGGAGATCGTGGACGACGAGAGGAACGGACGGGACGAGAAGGGCGGCGCCGCCTAGCCCGACTCCCCACGAGGGACGGGGAAAACCCTTACTGCGACGTCAGCGCCCCCTGTTAACCTCCAGCAGCCCGTGTGACCGGCGGGCCGAGGGAAGTTCACAGGGGAGGGACAGTTGGACGCACCGAAGAGATCCGGCGGACACAGACTGCTGGCGGTGGGGTGTGCGGTGGCGGCCGTGATGACGACCGGCACCGGCGTGGCACAGGCCGCGGACAACCTGCCGCCGAAGCAGCCGCTCGTCCAGGATCTGCAGACGGGGTACAAGGCGTGCGCGACGGGGGACGAGAGGGCGTACGTCTCCGAGCCGCCCGTCCTCAGCGCGGTTCTGTACGACCCGGAGGAGGACAACCACCCTGCCGAGGCCAACCTGGTCAAGGGTGAGTTCGAGGCGTGGTGGACGGACACCGACGGGGTGGAACAGCGCCTCACGCACACCAGGTTCGCGACGCTCTCGGGCAGTGCGCAGCGGTGGCACATGCCGGAGGGCTCCGTCCCGGCGAACACCGTCATCTCCTGGCGCGTCCGCGCGAACGACGGCAAGGCGTCCTCCCCCTGGAGTTCCGAGGGGGACGGCTCCGTCTGTGAATTCGTCTACGACGACGAGAACCCGGAGAAGGCGACGATCTCCTCGCCGGAATACCCGGAGAACGTGTTCTGGGTGGACGGAGTGGGTGTCTACGGCCACTTCACCATGGACTCGCCTTCCGCCGACGTCGTGTCGTACACATACGGCTTCATCGGCGGCCCCTACGGAACCGTCCGCCCCGAGCGGCCCGGCGGGCCTGCCACCATCCCCTTCCTGCCCCTCGACTCGGGCCCCGAGAGCCTGACCGTCCGGGCCATCGACCGGGCCGGACGCAGCAGCGGCCAGTCGTCGTACGACTTCATGGTGAAGTCCGGCCGCGCGCCCGTGGCCCACTGGCCCCTGGCCGACGCGAAGGGAGCCACGTCCGCCGACGCCGAGGCCGGCACCGACGCGGTCGCCGGCTCCGGCGTCACCTTCGGCGCCCCGGCGCCCGCGGGTACGGCACTCACCGCGACGGCGACCCTGGACGGCAGCAGCCACGGCTACCTCACCCCGGACGCCCCGGCCGTCGCCGACCCCCGCGAGAGCTTCGCGGTCAGCGCCTGGGCGCGCCCGGCCGAGACCGGCCGGAACATGACCGTCGCCGGCCAGGACGCCGGGGAGTCGGCCGCGTTCGCCCTCGGTCTCAACGCCCGGCGCGAGTCCCCGGACTGGTCGTTCACCGTCGGCGGCACAACCGTGTCGGGCGGCGCTCCGGAGACCGGCGAATGGGCTCACCTGCTGGGCGTGTACGACGCCGAGACGGGCAAGGCGCAGCTGTACGTCAACGGCCATGAGGCCGGCACCAGGGCCGAGGCCAAGCCCGCCGCCACCGCCGGCGCCTTCCAGATCGGCCGGGTCCGCGACGGAAACGGCTACCACGACCGCTGGCACGGCGAACTGGGCGGCGTCAGGGTCCACGACCGGGTGGTCGTGCCCGACGAGGTGTCGGAACTGGCGTACCGCAAGCCGTCGTCGCGCGGCCACTGGTCACTGGAGACGGCCCGGGACGGCGCCAGCCCCGAGCGGAACGGCGGCGCGCCCCTGAAACTGGCGCCCGGTGCGACGATCCACCGCGGCCCGGACGGCTCGTGCCTCCCGGAGCTCGACCCGGACTGCCCCGCGGTGCCCTACGCGCTCGTCGGCGACGGGCATCTGTCCCTGGACGGCAGGTCCGGCCACGCGGTGGCGGAGGGGCCTGTCGTCGAAACCTCGGACAGTTTCACCATCGGCGTGGTCGCACGCCTGGCGGACGCGGAGCCCGAGGGCCCCATGACGGTGTTGTCGCTGCCCGGTGAGCACACCGACGCCTTCAGGGTGCGCTACCAGCCCGCGCAACACGCCTGGCAGCTGGTGATGCCGCACAAGGACGAGCGGGGTGCCCCCGAAACGGTGGTGGCCCAGACGGAGAGGGCGGACGGCGGCGAGGGCGTCGGCCACCGGCTCGCCGTCGTCTACGACGACGCCACCGACCAGATCAGGCTCTACCTCGACGGCAGGGCCGGCACGGACGCGACCGCGGACCTCCCGAACGGCTGGCGAGGCTCCGGACCGCTTCAGATCGGCCGGGGCCGGACCGGTGACGCGTGGGGCGAATACCTGCACGGTGACGTGGACGAGGTGCAGGCGTTCGCGGGTGCCTTTGCCGACGACGACATCTGGCGGCTGGGCACGGGCACGTAGCCGTGCCCGTGCCGACCTGGTCGGCGGGCTCCTAGAGCGCGGTGTGCGCGGGCGGCAGCGTCGCGCACACCGCGTCCAGGACCGTCGCGTACGGCGTGCCGAAGTCGGTGAGGCCGCACCGGAGCTGGTCCAGACCGTCGCGGTGGTCCACCAGCAGCTCCGTGGTGCCGGTGCGGGCCGCGAGCTCCAGAACCGCGGGCAGGAAGTCCGGCGGCTCCTCACCGGTGGTCTCCAGGCCGTGCGCGCGGTAGAGCTCCTCGGAGGGCGCCGGGGCGGCCTCGCGCCAGGCGCTCAGATACAGGCTGTGCTCCTGCCCCGCCTCGAACACCTCGACGTAGTGCGCGGCCAGCTCCATCGGCGGGGTGACGGCCGCGTGGTCGGCGAACTCCCGCAACTGCGGGGCGGCTTCGCGCAGCAGCGGCAACCGGGCGCGGAAGTCGTCGTCGGGGTACATCAGGCACAACGCGGCCGCCTGGTACAGCACCTCGAATCCGGGCATCGGACCTCCTTCGCGTGCGGCGGCCTGCCTGCCCGCCATCCCGACGCTAGGGCCGGGCCGGGGAGCGCACCCGCCGACGGCGCCCGTACGGGTCAGAACCCGTGCCATGACGTCAGAGCGGGAGCGAGGGGCTCAGTACCGCTCCCGGTACTCCCGCAGCAGCTCGTCCGTACGCTGCGCCGAGCCCGGCCCGGCCGTCATGTGGTCCAGCACCTCCAGATGCGCCGAGACCTCCTTGCGGGAATCCAGGTAGAGCGCTCCGGTCAGATACTCGGTGAAGACCATGTCGGGCAGTTCCGGCTCGGCGAAGCGGAACAGCGAGAACGGCGCGTACGTCCCCGGATGGGGGCCGTCCGCGAACTCGGCGATCTGCAGCGTGACCCGGTCGCGCGCGGCGTACTCCAGCAGCTTGTCCAGCTGGTCGCGCATCACCCGGCCGTCGACGCTCACCGGGCGGCGCAGCACCGTCTCGTCCATGATCACCCACAGGTGCGGGGGATCGGGGCGGTCCAGGAGCCGCTGCCGCTCCATCCGCAGCGACACATGCCGCTCCACGGCATCCGGCCCGGCGTTCGCGATGGTCCCGGCCCGCAGCACGGCCCGCGCGTACCCCTCGGTCTGCAGCAGTCCCGGCACGAAGTGCGGCTCGTACGACCGGATGATCCGCGCGGCGCCCTCCAGGCTCACGTACAGGCTGAACCACTCCGGCAGCACGTCGTGGAACCGCTGCCACCAGCCCGGCCGGTTCGCCTCCTCGGCGAGGTCGACGAACGCGGTCACCTCGTCCTCGGCCACGCCGTAGGCCGTCAGCAGGATCTGCGCGTACGGGATCTTCAGCGCGACGTCGGCGGTCTCCATGCGCCGGACGGTCGCCGGGGCGACCCGCAGCACCTTGGCGGCCTCTTCACGACTGAGGCCCGCGGCCTCGCGCAGTTCCTGCAGCCGCTTGCCCAGGACCACCTGGCCCACCGTGGGTGCGGCCCGCCGTTCACTCACGCCACGCCTCCCCACGTGCCCAAGCCTGTGATCAGTCTGTCACGCCCGGGTGGCCGCATGGCAGGGCTCGCACCGAGGAGATCGCCGGAAGCGCAAGAGAGGCGGGGCATTACCCCGCGGGTAATCGACCGGACGCCGTCGGCCCGGGATCGTGAACGCACCGGGTCCCGGGCCGGCGCACTCCGGCCCGGGACCCGGCCGAAGCCGCCGCCCCACAACCGCACGGAGGGTGATTCCCCATGTCCGTGATCCAGCTCGCCGCACTCGCCCGGACCGTGGAACCGCAGTCGATGCTGCGCCGCTTCCTCGCCCTGGACGCCGTCGTCACCGGCACCAACGCGCTCGCCTACCTGGCGTTCTCCGGCCCGCTCGGGAGCTTCCTCGGGGCCGACGCCACGCTGCTGCTCGCCCTCGGCGCGTTCCTCGCGCTCTACTCGGCGGGTGTCGGGCTGCTGGCCGCCCGCAGGCGGCCCCCGGCGCCCGGCGTGCGGGCCGTCGTCGAGGCCAACCTCGCCTGGGCGGCGGTGAGCCTCGCGGCCCTGGCGCTGTGGCTCACGCCGAGCACACCGGGCGCCGTGTGGACGGTGCTCCAGGCCCTGGCCGTGGCCGGCTTCGCCGTGCTCCAGCAGCTGGCCCTGAGGGCCCGTCAGGACAGCGAAGCCTGAAGGTACTTGGCCGTCGCCGGGTCGGCCGGGAGCAGCGTCTCGATGGCCAGCTCGGCGACCGTCACGTCCATCGGCGTGTTGAACGTGGAGATCGAGGAGACGAACGACAGCGTCCGGCCCTCGTGCTCGATCCGCAGCGGCAGCGCGAAGTACGGCACCGGCTCCGACGGCTCGTCCGCCGGATCCGCGTCGGGCACCGGATACGCCGCCACCTCCTCGTACAGCGCCCGCAGCGGCTCCGAGCGGTGCAGCGCGATCTGCCGCTCCATCTGCTCCAGCAGATGCCCACGCCAGGCGCGCAGATTGCGGATGCGGGGCGCGAGGCCCTGCGGGTGCAGGGCCAGCCGCATCGCGTTCAGCGGTGGTTCGAGCAGTGCCTCGCCGACCCCGTCGACCAGCGTCATGACCCCCCGGTTGGCCGCCACCACGTTGTACAGCGCGTCCACCACCAGCGCCGGATACGGCTCGTAGCCGCCGATCAGCCGCTCGATACCCTCCCGCAGCGCGCCCAGCGCCGGGTCGTCCAGCGGGGTCTCCGGGTAGCGGGGCGCGTAACCGGCCGCCAGCAGCAGCGCGTTGCGCTCCCGCACGGGGACGTCCAGATGCTCGGCCAGCCGCAGCACCATCTCCTCGCTGGGCCGGGAGCGGCCGGTCTCGACGAAGCTGATGTGCCGGGCCGAGGAGTCCGCGCGCAGGGCCAGCTCCAGCTGGCTGATCCGCCGCTGCTCCCGCCAGGCCCGCAGCAGCGGGCCCGCGCCCTTCTCGACGGTGGACGGGTGAGTGGTCATGCCCGGACCGTAGTCGAGAACCGGTCGTGCCGGACAGGCACACCCCGGTGACCAGGGCCCCGGCCGCCGCGCTGTGGCAGGCTGGGAGGACCAGCAGCCAGGGAAGGAGCGCGGCCCATGCCCGTCGAACCGCTGTCGCAGAAGGAGGTCGAGGACCGGCTGGCCGAGCTGCCGGGCTGGTCGCTCGACAGGGACCACCTCATCCGCTCCTACCGGCTCGGCTCGCACTTCGCGGCGACGGCGATGGTCGTGCACATCGCCCAGGTCCAGGAAGAGCTGAACCACCACTCCGACCTCACGCTCGGCTACAACACCGTCTCCCTGGCCATGCACACGCACAGCGCGGGCGGCGCCGTGACCGACAAGGACTTCGAGCTCGCCCGCAGGGTGGAGGACCTGGCCCCCGGGCACGGGGCACACTGACGGGGTGCTCGATTACGACAAGGAAGCGGAGCGGTACGACGCCTCACGCGGCGGTGAGCCCCGGGCGGCGGCCGCCGCGGAAGCGGTGCTGAGCCTCGTACCGCCGGACACGCGCGGTCTGCTCGACGTCGCCTGCGGCACCGGCATCGTGACCCGCCGGCTCGCGGCAGCCCGCGACGGCCTGCGGGTGACCGGCGCCGACCTCTCCCCGGCGATGGCCCGGCAGGCCTCCACCCGGCTCCCCGGTGCCGTCGTGCGCGCCGACAGCCGCCGGCTGCCCTTCCGGGACGGGCAGTTCGACGCCGTGTGCAGCGTGTGGCTGCTGCACCTGGCCGCCGGGCCCGCCGAGGTGCGGGCCATCGTCGGCGAATGTGCCCGGGTGCTGCGGCCCGGCGGGATCTACGTCACCACGGTCGACAAGGCCGCCTCCCACAACGTGGGCAGTGACATCGATGTCGTCCTGTCCTCCCGGCCGCCCGGCCCGGTCCGGGACGCGGCGGCGGACGTCGAGTGCTGCGCCGCGGCACACGGCCTGGCCCCGGCCGGGCAGGCCCGCTTCACCGGTCTCGGCCAGGGCCGCAGCCCTCGTCGCACGATCGCCGACCTGCGCCGGGGCTGGTTCGTCACCCTGCCCCCGGGTGACCCGCTCGCCGACGGCTTCGCCACCCGCCTCGCACACCTCCCCGACCAGGACCGGCCCCGCCCCGACCCGGTGTTCAGCCTGCGGTCGTTCCGGAAGGCCGGTTGAACGGCGGGGCGAGGGGGCGGGCGAAGGCCGAACGGCTCGGTCTCGGCGACGGGCCAGAGGCCGAAGCCGTCAGGGGCGCCGGTCTCCCGTACGGGCGGCATCACGAACACTCGGGCAGGTGCTCCGCCTCCCCTGCCCCGGTCGCCTCTCGCTTCCGCACCGCCGGGGGCGCCCACCGTGTCCGGCGCGCGCCCCCGGCAGCACCCCTCAGGTGACCGTGCAGTTCCGGTCGCCGAGCGTGAAGGCGGCCGGCTTGGTGTTCGTGCCCGACCAGTTCGCCGTGAAGCCGAAGCTCACCGACGACCCCGCCGCCACGTTCGCGTTCCAGCCGACGTTCTTCGCCGTGACCGCCGAACCCGACTGTGCCGCCTCGGCGTTCCAGGCCTGGTTCAGCTTCTGGCCGTCGGGGAAGGCCCAGTTCAGGGACCAGCCGTTCCAGGCGCTCGTGCCGGTGTTGGCGAGCTGGACGTCCGCCTGGAAGCCGCCCGCCCACTGGCTGGTGACCTTGTACGTCACCTTGCAGGCGCCCGTCGGCCCCGGGTCGGGGCCCGGACCCGGGTCTGTGGAGCCGCCGCCGGAGCTGTCGCCGTAGATGACGCCCCGGCCGTTCGTGGAGACGTAGACACGGCCGTACACGCGCGGGTCGCCGGTGATCGCCGCGCCCGTCCAGCCCCACTGGTGGGCGTCGTCGTTGATGCGGGTCCAGCTCGCGCCCTTGTCGGTGGAGCGGAAGATGCCGCGCACGCCGCCGATCTTCGCGCTGGTGTAGAGGGTCTGGTAGGAGGCGCCGGGTGCGGCCTTGCCGAAGCCGACGGTGTCGGCCTGCTCGACGTTCGACAGCTTGGTGAAGCTGGCCCCGGCGTCCGTGGAGTGCCACAGGCCGTAGGCGCCGTCCGTCGCGCCACCGGCCAGCCAGACGTCGCCCTTCCCGCCCGGCAGCGCCTTGAAGCGGACGCCGTCACCGCTCGGCAGCCCCGTGGCCGGTGATGCCTTGAAGGTCGCCCCGCCGTCCGTACTGACGTAGAACTTCCCGGACTTGAAGCCGTAGAAGGTCTTCGGATCGACGCGGTCCGCCTCGACGATCGCCCCGGCGGGGATCCCTCCCGAGGCCTGCCACGACGTGCCGAAGCCCGTCGCGTGGTGCACGCCGGCGCCCTCGGGGCTCCACACGAACCGGCTGCCGTCGGCCGCCGCCGCGACCGTGCCGCCGCCGCTCACGCCCGAAGGGTCGGTTCCGGCGAACCAGTTGGCGCCGTTGTCCGTCGAGAACGCGATGTGCGGCCCGGAGTCCAGGTTGCCCGTCCGCACCACCGTGTTCGGGTTCGACTCGGCGAAGTCCAGGCTCGTGGTCGTCGTGAAGTTCGGCTGGGTGAACATCATCGACGGTACCTTCGTCAGGTCCGTGTGCCGGAAGCCGCCGATGTCGCCGAGCGCGCTCAGCAGCGGGGCGCCGGACGAGGGAGAGGCGAGGTCGTTGACCGCCGTCTCCTCCAGGCCCCGCACCATCGGCTTGACGGTGAACTTGCCGCCGCCGTCCCAGTTCCCCAGGTTCTCCGTGCCGTAGATCGTCGCACCCGTCCCGTACATCATCCGGTTCGAGTCGAACGGGTCGATCTCCAGGGCCTCGGTCATCCACCCCAGCTTCGGCGTCTGCTCGGGCGGTTGCGGATTCGCGCCCCAGGTCAGCCACGGCGAGGACGAGACGTCCATCGTGTAGCGGTTCTCGCGGTTCGGATACGACGTGTAGTCCCACGCCTTGGTCCAGGTCGCGCCGCTGTCGGTGGAGCGGAAGATCTGTGTGTCCGGCCACCAGGCGCTGTACGCGGTCGCCATCACCGTGCCCGGCTTCTGCCGGTCCACGGTCAGCCCGCTGAAGCCGTAGAAGGTGTCGGCCTCCGCCACGGGGCTGATGTCCTTCCAGGTCCCGGTCCCGGTCGCGTACCGCCACAGCTGTCCTTTGCCGCCGTCGTACGGGCCGCCCTTGTCGCTGTACGCGAGGTAGAGGTAGCCGTTCTTCGCGTCCAGGACGCCCTTGTGCGCCAGGTGGCCGGTGGGCTGCCCGGCCAGTCGCTGCCAGGTCGCGCCCGCGTCCGTCGAGCGGTACACCGCGTTGTCCTTGTCGGCGACCCCGACGTAGATCGTCTTCGTGGCGTTCCCGGCGGTGCCCGTGGACTCGTCGAAGGTGACCCAGACGATGCCCTGGTTGTCGGACGCGTAGCCGCTCGTGTCGCTCGGGTCCTGCGCGTAGTTGCCGACGTTCGGGAAGTTGGCGACCTGCGACCAGGTCACGCCCGAGTCCGTCGACCGCCACAGCCCCTTGCCGCTGGGCGCCCCGAGGTACAGCACGCTGTTCCGGTTCGGGTCGACGGCCAGCCGCTCGCCCATGCCCCGCCCCGGCATGTTGCCGCCCAGCTTGAACGGCAGGCCGGCCTTCTGCCAGCTCGCGCCCCGGTTGGAGGAGCGCATGACCGCACCGTTCTTCGGATCCCAGCTGTTGGTGTACGTACCGACCGCCGCGTACACCTTGTCCGGGTCGACGGAGTCGGAGGCGATGCTCACGACGCCGGTGTGCCCCCAGTCGTCCCAGCCGACGGAGTCCAGCAGCGGCGTCCAGGTCTTGGAGGACTCCTGCCAGCGGTAGGCGCCACCGATGTCCGTGCGGGCGTAGGCCAGGTTCTTCTCGGAGCGGTTGAAGACGATGCCGGGCACGAACCCGCCCCCGTCGATCCGGGCGTTCTTCCAGGTGTACGTGTCAGCGGCGAGCTTCGTCGCCGGGGGATCGGCGGCCAGTGCGCTGGGCGCACCCGACAACAACCCGGCCGCGAGCGCCAGCACGGCCGTGAGAACACGGGTTCTTCGCACGGTGGGGTTCCTTCCGTGAGGGGGGAACGTGCGAGAGCCGGGCGGTCCCTCGTGCGGGTGGGGACCGCCCGGCCCTGGTGGCCCCGCGTCAGGTGCAGGGCCTTGTACGCAGAGCTTCGGACGCTGCTTCGGGGGCGGGGAACCGCGCGACCAGCCACAACGGCCGCGCAGCCGAACAGCCGCCCACCCCCCGGAGCGCCCGGCGGGGTTATTCGAGAAGCTCCGCGTACGAGCCCATGGCCAAGGCGATGTCCGCCTGAGCCCAGAACCGGTGGTACGTGAACGACGGCACCGCGCCGCCCGCGAGATAGCTCTCGATCTTCGACCAGGCCGGGTCGTCCTCGTAGAAGGACCGGATCGAGTCGAACGTCGACGACGAGTTGATCGCGTCGCCGTTCGGCATCGTGCCCGTCCAGCCGCTCGGGATGTGCACCGGGTCGTCGAACCGGTTGTAGTCGGCCCGGTTCTCCGGTACGGCGATCCCGAGATCGGTCTGGTGGTTCGCCCACATGCCGTCCAGCAGCTTCTTCGCCGCCGCCGCGGCCTCCGTGTCACCGGAGCGGTCCGCGTAGTACGTCAGGGTCTTGGCGAACGAGGCCGCCACACCGACGTCGTTGGTGTAGTCGGCGACGGTGACGTGCAGCCCGCTGTTGGCGCCGGGGCTGGAGGCGTTCCAGGTGTCGGGCTGGCCCGACCACTGCAACGTCGACGGGATGCGGTAGGTGCCGTCCGGGTTGAACGTGGTCTTGGACAGCGCCCAGTCGACCCACTTGTCGAGGACCGCCTTGGCCTTCGCGTTCCCCGTCTGCTGGTACAGCTCGGCGACCCGCTCCACGGACCACGCCTGGAAGCCGAACCACTGGTTGGACGGCGGGTCGTGGTACACGGGCTTCTCGTCGTAGTACATGCCGTAGAACGTCGACTTCCCGGCGGGCGGGGTCGCGTAGCGGCCCGCCCAGCTGTTGGTCGCGCCCCCGGCGATGGCGCCCTCGTCCGACTGCAGCCAGCGGTAGAACTCCAGCTGCCGGTCCATGGACTTGGCCCAGTCCGCCGCGCCCGTCGCCGACTTGGGCTTCAGCGGGGCGTAGTTGCCGAGCGCGTACGCCGCGAGGGGGTTCTGGTAGCCGCCGTGGGCGTGGCTGGAACCGATGCGCCAGGCCCAGCCGGCGTTGGTGTCGGTGGCGCCGCCCCAGGCGTAGTACCAGGACATCAGGTACATCGAGGCGTCCTTGCCGGTGCCGGCCGGACAGGCCGACGGCCCGACACAGTTGCCGATCTTCTTGAAGTACTTGTCGAACATGGAGTAGCGCAGGTAGTCGCCCATCTTGGCGGCCTTGCCGACGGTCGCGGACACGGCACTGCCCTTGCCCTGCTCCTTCGCCCAGATGTCCGCCCAGTACGCGGCCTGCACGGCCCGCGCGTCGGCGTCCGGAGCGTTGGTGAACTTCCACTGCTTGGCGTAGGAGGCGTCACCGGTGAACAGGTCCAGATAGCCGTTCTTGCCGCCGTACTTGAAGGCGTCGCAGGTCGGCTGCGGCACCGTCTCCCACACCGACTCCTGCGCGCCGCGCTGGAAGGTGTTGATGTACGACGGGCCGGTGTCCGACGGGCCTGCCTCGCACTTGCCGGGCGAGTTGCCGTAGCCGTAGACGTTGTCGACGTCCTGGAGCCAGTGCATGCCGTAGACGTCGTCCGTGCCGTAGGCGCTCTTCAGCTCACTCGCGATCGGGTCGGTGCCGACCGGGACACCGGTGTCGAGCTTGGCCGGGTACTCGTTCGGCGTGTCCAGCTCGGGGGCGTAGGTGGCCGGCTTGGCGGCGTTGTAGAAGGAGTTGGTCGGCTGGTCGGCCTTGGTGGGGATCATGTACTTCTCCATGAGGTCCCACGCGCCGTTGAACTTCGACCAGTCACCCGTCACCTTGCCGTACATGGCCTGGAGCCACAGGAGGTAGCTGTACGCCTCCGACGTGGTCTCGTGGCCGTGGTCCGGCGCCTCGACGATCAGCGTCTCGACCGAGTGGTAGGGAATGCCCTCGGGGGAGAAGTAGCCGTTCGCCGGGTTGGTGATCTTCCCGTACAGCTCCAGGAAGCGGGCGTCGTAGACCTTCGCCGCCGCCAGCTGGGTCACGGTGACCGACGCCTTGCCGTGGCCCGCGGCCGTCGACTCGAACACGGCGGAGCCGGAACCGGAGTTCGCGGCCGCCACGGTCACCTTCTGGGCGGTGTTCCAGTTCTGCGGCGTGAACGTCAGCGACGCGCCGGCCGAGACCGAGAGCCCCGCGTTGCCGCTCGCGCGGGCCGAGGTCACCGTCACGTTCGCCGAGGGCTGCTTGGACAGCTTCACCTCGTAGGTACCCGACTTGCCCGACTGGACGCCCAGTTGGAGCGGCGAGGCGACGACGGTCGGGCCGGAGGCGACGGTGATGCCGACCGGTGTGGAGTCGGCGGAGGCGCCCATGCTGTCGTACGCCTTCGCCACCAGGGAATGGCTGCCCACGGCCAGGTCCGCGACGGAGAGCGCGTAGGGCGCGCTCGTGTCCGTGCCGAGCAGTTTGGTGTCGTCGTAGAACTCCACCTTGCTGATCGTGGCGTTGTCCGCTGCTGCGGCGGTGGCCGCCAGCGGCACCGCCTGGCCCTGGGTGTACACGGCGCCCGCGCTCGGGCTGGTCAGCACGGCGATCGGCGGCTGGTGCGCGCCGGTGCAGGGCGTGCCGTTGACGGAGAAGGACGTCGGCGCGGTGTTGCCGCCGCTGTAGGAGAACTGGGCGCCGGTGGAGACGGCGGCGCCCGCGGCGACCCGCGCGTTGTGGGAGGCGTTCTTGACGGTGATGTTCGCGCCGGACTGCGACCAGGTGCCGTTCCAGCCGTTGCCCAGCTTCTGGTTGCCGGAGTAGGCGTAGGTCAGGGTCCAGCCGTCGATGACGTCCGTGCCGCGGTTGGTGAGGGTCAGGTCCACCGTGAAACCGGAGCCCCAGTCGTTGGTCTTGTAGTCGACACTGCACTGAAGTGCCGCCGCCTGCGCGGGAGTCGACCCTGAGGAGAGCATCGTCAGCGGAAGAGCGAGAGCTGCGAGGGCTGCGGTCCACAGCCGTCGTACCGCTCCGCGTCTCCGGGGTGGGGGATGCATGGTGCTGGTTCCTCCTTGCGGCTCGGAGAAGTCAAGGCTTGAACCAGTGGGAGCGCTCCCATAGTGCGGACACGTCAGGTACCGGTCAAGAGACTTGAAGAGTCGAAAAGATTCGACGCCGCGAGTTGAGCGAAAGTCAGCGACTCCCCTGTTCTTTACCGACACTTGGCGCTACCTTCCTTGACACCAGTGGGAGCGGTTCCATCAGTCGACGCGTCCGTCACGACGGGCCCGACCTGCACGGAGTCGCTCATGCGACACCCCTCGCGTTCAGTACTTTTAGCCGCCGCCCTCGCGGTGTTCCCCGGCTGCGCGAGAGCCGGTGCCGGGTTCCTCATGTCCTTGTCGGAGCGCGCCCTGAACGGCTGACACCCCCACCACCGAAAGGGAAAACCGCACTCATGAGCCGTACGAGAACAGCGTTACTGGCCGCCATGGCCCTGGTCGCCGGAGCGACCGGAACCGCCTTCGCCGTCGACCCGGGCGCCGGCGTCGCCGCCGTCCCCTGCACCGTCGACTACAAGATCCAGAACCAGTGGAGCACCGGCTTCACCGCCGCCGTGACCATCACCAACAACAGCGCCGCCAAGTCGTCGTGGTCGCTGAAGTGGTCGTACGCGGGCAACCAGAAGGTCACCAGCGGCTGGAACGCCAAGCTGAGCCAGAGCGGTGCCGCCGTCACCGCGGCCAACGAGACCTACAACGCCCAGCTCGCGACCGGCGGTTCGGTCAGCTTCGGCTTCCAGGGCAGCTACAGCGGCAGTAACGCGATCCCGGCCACCTTCACTCTCGACGGCGTGACCTGCAACGTCGACGACGGCGGCGGCCCCGGCGAACCCGATCCGGACCCGGGCGGCCCCGCCAACCGGGTGAACAACCCCTACGAGGGCGCCAAGGTGTACGTGAACCCGGAGTGGTCAGCGAACGCCGCCGCCGAGCCGGGCGGCAGCCGCATCTCCAACCAGCCCACGGGTGTCTGGCTGGACCGGACCGCGGCCATCAACGGCGCGGGCGGCAAGATGGGCCTGCGCGCCCACCTCGACGAGGCGCTGCGGCAGAAGGGCTCGGGCGAACTCGTCGTCCAGCTCGTGATCTACAACCTGCCCGGCCGTGACTGCGCCGCCCTCGCCTCCAACGGCGAGCTGAAGGCCGACGAGATCGGCCGATACAAGACGGAGTACATCGACCCGATCAAGGCGATCCTCGCCGACTCGAAGTACTCCTCGCTGCGGATCGTCACCACCGTCGAGATCGACTCGCTGCCGAACCTCGTCACCAACACCGGCAGCCGCCCGACGGCCACCCCGCAGTGCGACGTGATGAAGGCCAACGGCAACTACATCAAGGGCGTCGGTTACGCGCTGAACAAGCTCGGCGACGTGCCGAACGTCTACAACTACGTCGACGCCGGCCACCACGGCTGGATCGGCTGGGACGACAACTTCGCTCCTTCCGCGACCCTGTTCAAGGAGGCGGCGTCCGCCGAGGGCGCGACCGTCAACGACGTCCACGGCTTCATCACCAACACGGCGAACTACAGCGCCCTGAAGGAAGACCACTTCTCCATCAGCGACAACGTGGCCGGCAAGTCCGTCCGCGAGTCGAATTGGGTCGACTGGAACCGCTACGTCGACGAGCTGTCCTTCGCCCAGGCCTTCCGCAACCAGCTGGTCTCGGTCGGCTTCAACTCCGGCATCGGCATGCTGATCGACACCTCCCGCAACGGCTGGGGCGGCACCGCCCGGCCCACCGGCCCCGGCGCCCGGACCACCGTCGACACCTACGTCGACGGCGGCCGCTACGACCGCCGCATCAACCCGGGCAACTGGTGCAACCAGTCCGGAGCCGGCCTCGGCGAACGCCCGCAGGCCGCCCCGGCCGCCGGAATCGACGCCTACGTGTGGATGAAGCCCCCGGGCGAGTCCGACGGGGCGAGCGAGGAGATCCCGAACCCCGAGGGCAAGGGCTTCGACCGGATGTGCGACCCGACGTACGAGGGCAACCCGCGCAACGGCAACAACCCGTCCGGTGCCCTGCCGGACGCGCCGATATCCGGGCACTGGTTCTCCGCCCAGTTCCGGCAGCTGATGCAGAACGCGCACCCGCCGCTGTCCTGACCCGTCCGCGCTGAACCGCTGATCCGCCGGGGCCCGCGCCCCGGCGGATTTGCGGGACCGGCAACAGCAGTGGCCTCCGCACGGTGTGCCGTCGCACGCTGACCGCATCCGAGCGAGAGGCTGTCCACCATGGCGCACGACCACGACCACGTTCACCGGCAGGGCCACGGCCACCACCACGACCACACCGACATCGACTGGGCGGCGATGGCCCCGATGCTGGAGTCCGAGGCGGAGCTGTTCACGTCGATGTACGAACGGGCCCTCGGCTGGCTGGCGAAGGAGGTGACCGAGCCGGGTCTGATCGTCGACGCGGGCAGTGGGCCGGGTGTCGTGTCGTGTCTGTTCGCGGAGACGTTCCCGGGCGCGCGGATCGTGGCGGTGGACGGCTCCGAGCCGCTGCTGGAGCGGGCCCGGGCACGGGCGGAGCGTCAGGGGGTGGCCGACCGCTTCGGCACGGTCGCAGGGGAACTGCCGGACGTCCTCGACGAGTTGGAGTACCCGGCCGATCTGCTCTGGGCGAGCCGCACCCTGCACCACCTCGGCGACCAGCGGGCCGGGCTCGCCGCGTTCGCGGCCCGGCTGGCGCCCGGGGGCACCCTGGCCCTCATGGAGGGCGGGCTGCCCGCACGGTTCCTGCCCCGCGACATCGGCATCGGCCGCCCCGGTCTTCAGGCGCGCATGGACGCGGTCGAGGAGGAGTGGTTCACGAAGATGCGGCAGGACCTCCAGGGCCATGTCGCCGAGCCCGAGAACTGGCCCGCCCTGCTGTCCGCCGCGGGCCTGACACACACCAGGACGCACAGCTTCCTCCTGGACCTTCCCGCCCCGGCCTCGGACCGCGCCCGTGCCCACGTCGTCGACTCCCTGACCCGCTTCCGCGACACCCTCGCAGAGGGCCTCGACCACGACGACCGCACCACCCTCGACCGCCTCCTCGACCCCGGCGACAAGGCGAGCCTGCACCACCGTCAGGACGTGTTCGTGCTGGCGGCCCACACCGTGCACACGGCGGTCCGGCCCGCATAGCTCCGATGCCGTCGACTTCGACCGGACCGACAGGGCAATGACGACGGCAGCCGGTCCGAGAGTGCGGGAACGACGGCGCCCCGGCCCGGGGCCCCGCGAGGGGCTCCCGGCCGGGGCGCCGGCGGTGCGGCTCAGGCGCCGTTGAACTCCGCCGGGTCCGGCCCGATGCGGCGGTCCTCGTTCAGCGCGCTGATCGCCGCGAGGTCCTCGTCGTCGAGGCTGAAGTCGAACACGTCGATGTTCTCCTTGATCCGCGAGGGTGTCACGGACTTCGGGATCACCACGTTGCCCAGCTGGATGTGCCAGCGCAGCACGACCTGGGCCGGGGTGCGGTCGTGCTTGCGGGCGATGGCCACGATCGCCGGGACCTCCAGCAGGCCCTTGCCCTGGCCGAGCGGCGACCAGGCCTCCGTGGCGATGCCCTGCCCCGCGTGGTACTCGCGGGAGGCGCCCTGCTGCAGGTGCGGGTGCAGCTCGATCTGGTTCACCGCCGGGACGACCGACGTCTCACCGATCAGCTTCTGAAGGTGCTCGGGGAGGAAGTTGGAGACGCCGATGGCCCGGATCCGGCCGTCGGCGTGCAGCTTCTCGAACGCCTTGTAGGTGTCGACGTACAGACCACGCTCCGGCGTCGGCCAGTGGATCAGGTACAGGTCGACGTAGTCCAGGCCGAGCTTCTCCAGCGACGTGTCGAAGGCGCGCAGCGTGGAGTCGTATCCCTGGTCGGCGTTCCAGAGCTTCGTGGTGACGAAGAGCTCCTCGCGGGGCAGTCCGGCGGCGGCGATGGCCTTGCCGGTGCCCTCCTCGTTGCCGTAGATCGCAGCTGTGTCGATGCTGCGGTACCCGGCCTCCAGCGCCGTCGCGACGGCCGTCTCCGCCTCGTCGTCCGGCACCTGCCAGACGCCGAAGCCCAGCTGGGGCATCTCGACGCCGTTGTTCAGGATGATCGGGGGGACCTTGCTCACGAGCTCTCGATCCTTCGGTAAGTGGTCGGGTGTACTTCCCATCGTCAACGATCACGGGCGGTGATGCATTCCTGACGGGAGGATTCCGAAGCCACACCTGCCCCGCGAGGCGTACGTCACGCTCGGTAGAGCGCTTCGACCTCGTTCTCGTACGCCTTCTCGATCGCCTTCCGTTTCAGCTTCAGGGACGGGGTCAGCAACCCGTGCTCCTCCGTGAACGGCTGGGCCAGTATGCGGAAGGTGCGGATCGACTCGGCCTGCGAGACGAGGGTGTTGGCGGCGACCACCGCGCGGCGCACCTCCGTCTCCAGATCCGCGTCGCGCACCAGCTCCGCCGGGGACATCTGCGGCTTGGCCCGCATGGCCAGCCAGTGCTCCACGGCCTCCTGGTCGAGGGTGACCAGGGCGGCGATGTACGGGCGGTCGTTGCCCACGACGATGCACTGGTTGACCAGCGGATGGTCCCGGACGCGTTCCTCCAGAACCCCGGGCGAAACGCTTTTGCCGCCGGAGGTGACGAGGATCTCCTTCTTGCGGCCGGTGATGGTGAGGAAGCCGTCCTCGTCCAGCGCGCCGAGGTCGCCGGTGGCGAGCCAGCCGTCGTGCAGGGTGGCGTCGGTGGCCTTCTGGTTGTTGAGGTACCCCTGGAACACGTTCTCGCCGTGCAGCCAGATCTCGCCGTCGTTGGCGATGTGCACGGTCATGCCCGGAATGGGCTGCCCGACCGTGCCGAAGCGGGTGCGCCCGGGCGGGTTGGCGGTCGCGGCGGCCGTGGTCTCCGTCAGGCCGTAGCCCTCGTAGATGTGCACGCCCGCGCCGGCGAAGAACAGCCCCAGCCGGCGGTCCATCGCCGAGCCGCCGGACATGGCGTGCTTGATCCGGCCGCCCATCGCGGCGCGGATCTTGCCGTAGACCAGCTTGTCGAACAGCTGGTGCTGCATGCGCAGGCCCGCCGACGGGCCGGGGCCGGTGCCCCAGGCCTTGGCCTCCAGCGCGTCGGCGTACTTGATGGCGATGTCGACGGCCTTCTCGAAGGGACCGGAGCGGCCCTCCTTCTCGGCCTTGCGGCGGGCCGCGTTGAACACCTTCTCGAAGATGTACGGCACGGCCAGGAAGAACGTCGGCCTGAACGCGGCCAGGTCGGGCAGCAGGGCCGCCGCGTTCAGCTGCGGCTGATGACCGAACTTCACCTTGCCGCGGATCCCCGCGACTTGGACCATCCGCCCGAAGACGTGCGCGAGCGGCAGGAACAGCAGGGTCGCCGCCTCGTCGCCGCGCTTGGAGTGGAACACCGGCTCCCAGCGCTCGATGACGGTGTCCGCCTCGTACATGAAGTTGCCGTGCGTGATGACACAGCCCTTGGGGCGGCCGGTGGTGCCCGAGGTGTAGATGATCGTGGCGACCGAGTCGGGTGTGACCGCCTGCCGGTGGCGGTGCACCACCTCGTCGTCGAGGTGCGCGCCCGCGTCGTACAGCTCGTGCACGGCGCCGGAGTCGAGCTGCCACAGCCGGTGCAGCTGGGGCAGCCGGTCGATGACGGTGGCGATCGTCATCGCGTGGTCCTCGTGCTCCACGACCGCGGCGGTCACCTCGGCGTCGTACAGCATCCAGAAGCACTGCTCGGCCGAGGACGTCGGGTAGACCGGCACGACCTGGGCGCCGATCGTCCACAGCGCGTAGTCGAACAGCGTCCACTCGTAGCGCGTGCGGGACATGATCGCGACCCGGTCGCCGAACCGGATGCCGCTCGCCAGCAGGCCTTTGGCCAGCGCGAGCACCTCGTCGCGGAACTCGGCGCTGGTGACGTCACGCCACTGGCCGGACTCGTCCTTGCGGCCCAGCGCGATGTGCAGCGGGTCCTCCTGGGCATGCTCGAAGACCACGTCGGCCAGACCGCCCACCGGAGGTGCCAACGCCAACGGAGGGATGGTGAACTCGCGCAAACCCCGCTCCCCGCTCCTCAGCGCTCCTGTCGAGTGACGTCCCGCACAGCGCCGTGAAAGCTACCCCACCCGGGCAGGGGGCGGGAGGGGGTGCGAAGGTGAGGATCGCTCCGGTCCGCGCTGGTCAGCGAGGGAAAAAGCGCTCACATGGGGAAGGGTCGGACACAAACCTGACGGTTGAGTAAGTTTCGGTGCCGTAATCTCCACCGAATCTGTACGTGTCCGGCCGCGGTGCGACGGGCCGCGGAGCAGGCTCTCCTCTGTCAGCGGGACAGCGACGGATTGTGTCACTCCGGCTCGTCACGGCCCGGTTCGTCACAGCCCCTTGCGCTCGCTGCGGTGCAGCCGGTCCCCGCCCGCCAGGATCGCCGCCGCCAGGGCGTCCGCCGCGCCCTGGGCGGAGGGCCGGCGGCGGCCGTGGACGAGCACGAAGTCGACCTGCCCCAGTTCCGGCAGCCCCGCCCGGTCCGGGACCCGGACCAGCCCCGGCGGGATGAGACCGCGGGAGTGGGCCATCACGCCGAGGCCCGCCCGGGCCGCCGCGACGAGGCCGTTGAGGCTGCCGCTGGTGCACACCACCCGCCACGGGCGGCCCTGCCGCTCCAGGGCCTCCAGGGCGAGCGCGCGGGTGATGCCCGGCGGCGGGTAGACGATGAGCGGCACCGGGCGGTCCGGGTCCAGCCGGAGGCGTTCCGCGCCGATCCACACCAGCCGGTCGTGCCGGACCAGCTCGCCCCGCGGGTCCTCGGGCCGCCGCTTGGCCAGGACGAGGTCCAGCTTCCCGGCGGCCAGCTGCTCGTGCAGGGTGCCCGACAGCTCGACCGTCAGCTCCAGGTCGACTTCCGGGTGCTCGTGCCGGAAGCCCTCCAGGATCTCCGGCAGCCGGGTCAGCACGAAGTCCTCCGAGGCGCCGAAGCGCAGCCGGCCCCGCAGCCGGGTGCCCGTGAAGAAGGCCGCCGCCTGCTCGTGCACCTCCAGGATCCGGCGCGCGAAGCCGAGCATGGCCTCGCCGTCCTCCGTCAGCTCAACCGAGTGCGTGTCCCGGGTGAAGAGCGTCCGCCCGGCGGCGTCCTCCAGCCGCCGCACGTGCTGGCTGACCGTCGACTGCCGCAGCCCGAGCCGCCGCGCGGCCTGCGTGAAGCTCAGCGTCTGCGCCACCGAGAGGAACGTGCGCAGATGGGACGGGTCGTACACGGGACCCAGGTTATCGCGGAACGTGATGACAGTGAGAGTCGTATACAGGATTCCCGATCGCCGGGTCGGGGAGCAGGATGGAAGGGGCCCGCTGCGGCCCTGGGACCGACCGAAGTACCAAGCAAGTGGAGCACCGTGAAACGCCTGCACTGGCCGAGCTGGATGCCGATCGACCCCTACATCCTGCTCCTCCTCGGGACGGTCGGCCTCGCCGCGCTGTTCCCGGCGCGTGGACCGGCCGCCGAGGTCGCCTCGGGTGCCTCCACGGCCGCGGTCGCCCTCCTCTTCTTCCTCTACGGCGCCCGGCTCTCCACGCGTGAGGCACTCGACGGCCTGCGGCACTGGCGGCTTCACGTCACGGTCCTGGCCTGCACCTTCCTCGTCTTCCCGCTGCTCGGGCTCGCGGCCCGCGGGTTGGTGCCGGTGATCCTCACGCACCCGCTCTACCAGGGCCTGCTCTTCCTCACACTGGTCCCGTCGACCGTCCAGTCGTCGATCGCCTTCACCTCGATGGCCCGCGGCAACGTGCCCGCCGCGATCTGCGCGGGCTCCTTCTCCTCCCTGGTCGGCATCGTCGCCACCCCGCTGCTGGCCGCCTCGCTGCTCGGCGGCAGCGGCGGTGGCTTCTCCGCCGACTCGCTGCTGAAGATCGTGCTGCAACTGCTGGTCCCCTTCCTCGCGGGGCAGCTGCTGCGGGGCTGCGGAGTCATGAGGGGCCGCGCGAGGCGCGTCGGGCAGGGCGGTGGTGGGCGACGGGAGGGCGGCTTCGGCACCCGTCACAAGCGGGTCCTCGCCCTGGTGGACCGCGGCTCGATCCTGCTCGTCGTCTACACCGCGTTCAGCGCGGGCGTGGTCCAGGGCATCTGGCACCAGGTCAGCCCGGCGCGGCTGGGCGGCCTGGTCGTCGTCGAGGCGGTCATCCTCGCCGTGATGCTGCTGCTGACCTGGTACGGCGGCAAGGCGCTGCGCTTCGGCCGGGCGGACCGGATCGCCATCCAGTTCGCCGGCTCGAAGAAGTCCCTGGCCGCCGGACTGCCCATGGCGAGCGTCCTGTTCGGCGCACAGGCGGCCCTCGCCGTGCTGCCGCTGATGCTCTTCCACCAGATGCAGCTGATCGTGTGCGCGGTGATCGCCAAGCGGCGCGCGCGGGAAGCGGCGGCGGAGGTCAGCGCGGCGCAGCCAGCCGCAGCGACACGAACCGCGGTCGGTAGAGGGACACGTTCCGGCTGAGCTGGGCGGCCGCGCCCGTCGTCTCCAGCCAGTTGACGTCGTAGCTCAGGACGAGCCGTCCCGCACCGCTCAGCACCGGGTGAGCCTGCGGGTTGTAGGCGGCCACCTGCCCCTGCGGCAGCGGCGGGCTGAACTCCTTCGCCGGACCGTGCCACGGCCCGGCGGGAGAGCAGGACCAGTAGGACGCCACGGTGGTCAGCCCCTTCGGGCCCGCGGCCATCGTGAACAGCACGTACGTGCCGCCGTCCCGGACGACCGAGAACGCGCTGCCCACACCCTTGCGCCGCTCGTCCCCGAGCACCGGCCGGGGCCGGGCGCGGGGCACCCACGCCGAGCCGCTCCAGTACTGCCACGCCGCCGGGTCCGCCAGCCCGCCCTCCGGGACCCGCGCCGCGTACGCGTGCGAGACGGGGCGGGAGGCGGGCCGCCGGTCGTCGCCGCCGAACACATAGGTCCAGCCGCCCTCCTCGACCAGCGTCGTTCCGAACAGCACACGCCGGGACGGGTCGGCGACCGGCCGCTGGTCGAGCACCTCGACGATCGACTCCAGGCGCAGCCCGGGCAGCGACAGGGTGGCGACCTCGGTCGCGGTGGGCACACCGTAGATCCAGGGGGACTGTCCTGCCGTCCGCACCCACAGCAGCACCCGGACGACCTGCTCCGCAGAGCCCGGCGAGCGGGGTTCGACGCGGGCGGCGACCGGCCAGCGCCACTGGTTCGGTGCCGGGTCGGCGAACAGCGGGGCGGGCAGGGTGGATTCGAGGCGGCCGTCGCGCATCAGCACGGCGGAGTTGCGCACCAGAGGTGTGGTGGCGTCCCGCCAGGCGTAGGACTCGCCGTGCGGGTTGGGCGGACCGTGGACCCGGCCCAGGTAGGTGTCCGAGAACAGCCACAGCACCCGGCCGTCGGGCAGTCGCACGGAGTGGGTGCCGTCGCCGCCGGTCCAGTCGTCCGTGCGGCCCGCGTCGTCGCCGTAGCGCGCGAATTCGGCGGTGAGGCCGTCGTCGGCCCTCCAGGAGCCGACCGTGAGCGCGCGGCAGCCTCCGTCGTCGTCCGGACCGTCGTCGGGCAGGGCGATGAGCAGTGCGGCGCCGAGAACCAGGACCAGCAGCAGGCCGATCCCGGTTCCCGTGCGCTGTCGTGCTCGTAATGCTGCTGAGTCGTCGGGCACGCCGTGTGACGTTAGTGGCTGCCGTTCACCTGGTCCATGGGCGGCCATGGCACCGGGCCCCGCGAGGCCGCTGCCGAGGCGCCGGCGGGCCGGTTCCCGCAAGCAGGCGTAGCCCTGGTCCCGGGACGCCTCGAAGAGAAGCGTGTGTCAGGGGATCAGGGCGACCTTGCCCAGGTTGGACCGGCCCTCGATCTCTCCGTGCGCCTTCGCCGCGTCCTCCAGGGCGAACTGCCCGTGCACGACCGGCCTGAGCTCTCCCGCCGCGAACAGCCGCCACAGTTCCGCGCACCACTGCTCGTACAACTCCGGCTTGCCACGGGCGATACGGGCCATCTGGAACCCGATCACCGACTTGGCGCCCACGAGCAGGTCGTACGCCTGGATGGTGCCGCCGCCCGAGCCGTACGCCACCAGCCGTCCCTCCGGGGCGAGTGCGGCGAGGGCCGGGGCGAGCAGCTCGCCGCCGACCGCGTCCAGGACGTAATCGACCGGGGTGCCCCAGGTGTCGTCGCTGTAGGTGATGACGTGGTCGGCGCCGAGGCCCCGGACGAAGTCGGCCTTGGCCGGGTCGGAGACGGCTCCCACGACCCGTCCGGCGCCGCGCGTCCTGGCCAGCTGCACGGCCAGGTGGCCGACCCCGCTCGCGGCCGCGGTGACCAGGGCCGCCTCGCCCGGCCGGGGGCGGGCCGCCTCCAGGGCGCCGAGGGCGACCAGGCCGCCGCGGACCAGGGCGACCGCGTCGAGCGGGCTCACGCCCTCCGGGACCGGGGAGGCCAGGGCTTCGTGCAGTACCGCGAAGTCGGCGTAGCCGTGGCCCGAGCACAGCCCCGTCACCCGGTCGCCGGTGCCGAAGCGGGTGACGCCCTCGCCGACGGCCGTGACCTCCCCGGCGATCTCGCCGCCGAGTGGGCCTGGCTCGGCCGCCTCGGTGACCTTCCGGACGGCCGGGAGCGTGACGCCGATCGCCTCCGCGCGTACGAGCAGCTCCCCGGGGCCCGGCTCGGGGAGGGGCGCCTCCTCCACGAACAGGGGGCCGCCTCGGGATTCGCAGCGGACGCGGCGCATCGCACCTCCGGGGTCGTCGGGCCCCCGACGAATTCATAGGGAGGCCCAACGGTATAGGACGATCATAGGGAGAACCAACGACTTCTTGGTTAGGCTGCGGCCATGTCGGAAGCCCCCCTCCCCGCGATCCGCTCCCTGCCCAGCTGGCTGCTCGGCCGCGCCGCCGCCCGCGGCCGGGCCCTGGTGGCCGCGGCGCTGGCCGAGGAGGACCTGCGGATGTGGCACCACGTGGTGCTGTCCGCCGTCCGCGACCTCGGCCCCGTCGCCCAGGCCGACCTCGGCCGCGGGGCCGGCCTGGACCCCAAGGACCTGGTCGGCATCCTGAACGACCTCCAGGCGGCGGGCCTGGTGGTGCGCGAGCCGGACCCGAAGGACCGGCGGAAGAACGCGGTGTCCCTCACCGCCCGGGGCGCCCGGCTGCTGACGCGCTGCGAGAAGGCGGCCCGCGCGGCCAACGACGAACTGCTCGCTCCCCTCTCGGAGGCCGAACGCGAGCAGTTCACGGGCATGCTGCGGCGCATATCCGGCACAGATCACTGACCGCTGCTCCGCCGTGGCCGGGCCGAGACGGGGCCCCTGCGGCGCAGGGGGCGCTCCCCGCCGGTCGGGGCCCCGCCGCCGTGTCGCGGGGGAACCTGTTCAGCCCTGGGCGGCCGCGGCCCGCAGAGCGATCCGGTCCTCACCCGCGTACACGTTCATGGAGCTGCCCCGCAGGAAGCCCACCAGCGTCAGGCCCGTCTCGGCGGCCAGGTCCACCGCCAGCGAGGACGGTGCCGACACGGCCGCCAGGACCGGGATGCCGGCCATCACGGCCTTCTGTGCCAGCTCGAAGGAGGCCCGGCCCGAGACGAGCAGAATCGCCCGGGACAGTGGCAGCTCCCCGTTCTGCAGGGCGCGCCCGACCAGCTTGTCGACCGCATTGTGCCGGCCCACGTCCTCCCGGACGTCCAGCAGCTCGCCCTCCTCCGAGAACAGGGCCGCCGCGTGCAGGCCCCCGGTCCGGTCGAAGACCTGCTGGGCCGCGCGCAGCCGGTCGGGCAGACTCGCGAGCAGCTCGGGCGAGATCCGGACCGGGGGAGTGTCGGCGATGGGCCACCGGGCCGTGGTGCGCACCGCGTCCAGCGACGCCTTGCCGCACAGCCCGCAGGACGACGTCGTGTAGACGTTGCGCTCCAGGGTGATGTCCGGGATCACGACGCCCGGGGCCGTCTGCACGTCGACCACGTTGTACGTGTTCGACCCCTCGGCGGTGGCCCCCGCGCAGTAGACGATGTTCCGCAGGTCCCGCTGCCCGCCCAGCACCCCCTCGCTCACCAGGAAGCCCGCCGCCAGGGCGAAGTCGTCACCCGGGGTGCGCATGGTGATCGCCAGCGGCTTGCCGTTGAGCCGGATCTCCAGGGGTTCTTCGGCGACGAGCGTGTCCGGGCGGCTGGAGACCACCCCGTCGCGGATGCGGAGCACCTTGCGTCGTTCCGTGACTCGTCCCATGTCCTGATCAGCCCCGGTTCTGTACGTGCTGGTAGCCGAAGCGGCCCTTGATGCAGAGGTTGCCGTGGGTCACCGGATTGTCGTGCGGTGACGTGACCTTCACGATCTCATTGTCCTGCACGTGCAGCGTCAGGTTGCAGCCCACTCCGCAATAGGCGCACACCGTGGTCGTCTCCGTCTGGGCGGACTCGTCCCACGTGCCCGCCACCCGCATGTCGAACTCGGACTTGAACGACAGCGCGCCCGTCGGGCACACCTCGATGCAGTTGCCGCAGTACACGCACGCCGAGTCGGTGAGCGGGGCGTCGTGCTCCACGGCGATCCGGGCGTCGAAGCCGCGCCCCGCGACCGAGATCGCGAAGGTGTTCTGCCACTGGTCGCCGCAGGCGTCGACGCACTTGTAGCAGAGGATGCACTTGTCGTAGTCGCGCACGTACAGGTCGTTGTCGATCCTCGGCTCCTCGTCGAGCCGGGCCGCGTCCGGGCCGAAGCGGTCCGGCTTCGCCTCGTACTCCTTGAGCCACCCGGCGACCTTCGGCGTCGTCGACAGGTCGACCGAGGACGCGAGCAGTTCCAGGACGACCTTGCGGCTGTGCCGGGCGCGCTCGGTGTCCGTACGGACCTCCATGCCCGGCTCCGCCTTGCGCGAGCAGGCCGGGACGAGCGTCCTGGCCCCCTCCACCTCGACGACACAGACCCGGCAGGCGTTCTTCGGGCGCAGCGTGTCGCCCTCGCACAGGGTAGGGACGTCCTTCCCGGCCGCCCGGCAGGCGTCCAGGACGGTCGAGCCCTCGGGGACCCGGGCCTCCTCGCCGTCGATCGTGAACTCCAGCATGCGGCGCGGGATCCCCAGCGGTGTGACGGTCATTCGTACGCCCCCAGACGGTCGATGGCGGATTCCACGGCGTTCCACGCGGTCTGCCCGAGACCGCAGATCGAGGCGTCCCGCATCGCGCGGCCGACCTCCCTCAGCAGGGCGATGTCCCCGGCGGCGTCGGCGCCCGTGCGCTCCACGATCCGGTGCAGCGCCTCCTCCTGCCGTACCGTCCCGACCCGGCAGGGCACGCACTGGCCGCACGACTCGTCGCGGAAGAACTCCGCGATGCGCAGCAGCAGCCGGGGGAGGGGCACGCTGTCGTCGAAGGCCATCACGACTCCGGAGCCCAGGGTCGTGCCGGCCTCGCGCGTGCCCTCGAAGGTGAGCGGGATGTCCAGCTCGTCGGCCCGGACGAAACCGCCGGCCGCCCCGCCGAGCAGCACCGCCCGCAGCCCGGCACGCACCCCGGCCAGGGTGAGCACGTCGCCCAGCGTCGCGCCGAACGGCACCTCGTAGACACCGGGCCGCTCCACGCTCCCGGACACGCAGAACAGCTTCGGACCGGTGGAGCGCCCGGTGCCGATCGCCGCGTACGCCGGGGCGCCCATGGTCAGGACCGGCAGGACGTTGACCAGCGTCTCCACGTTGTTCTCCACCGTCGGCTTGCCGAACAGGCCCTTCTCCACGGGGAACGGCGGCTTCGAGCGGGGCTCGCCCCGGTAGCCCTCGATGGAGTTGAACAGGGCCGTCTCCTCACCGCAGATGTAGGCGCCCGCGCCGCGCCGGATCTCGATGTCGAAGGCGTAGCCCTGCCCGAGCACGTCGTCGCCGAGCAGCCCGCGCGCACGGGCCTGGCCGATCGCGTGCTCAAGGAGGTGCAGGGCGCGCGGGTATTCGCCGCGCAGGTAGAGGTGGCCCTTGTGGGCGCCCGTCGCGTACCCGGCGATCGTCATGGCCTCGACCAGCGCGTACGGGTCCCCCTCCATGAGTACCCGGTCCTTGAAGGTGCCCGGCTCGGACTCGTCGGCGTTGCAGACGAGGTAGTGCGGATGATCGGGCTGGGACGCCGTGGCCTGCCACTTGCGGCCGGTGGGGAAGGCCGCGCCGCCCCGCCCGACCAGGCCCGAGTCGGTGACCTCGCGGATCACCCCGGCGGGGCCCAGCTCGAAGGCCCGGCGCAGGGCGGTGTAGCCGCCGTGGGCGCGGTAGTCGTCCAGGGACGACGGGTCGACCACACCGACGCGGTGCAGCAGCATCAGGCCGTCCTGTCCGGCCTGGGGCACCGCGAGCGCGGCCGGGGGCTCCTCCGGCGCCGAGTCGGGGGCGCTCGCGGCGAGCACGGCTTGTTCGACGGTCGTCGGGGCCGAGACGGCCGTACGGACCGGGTCCCCGGCCTTGATCGCGAGTGCGGCCGGGGCGCGTTCGCACAGACCCAGGCAGGGGCTGCGCTCGACCGCGACCCCGCTGCCGAGGCCCAGCCGCGCCTCGATCCCCGCGCACAGCTCCGGCGCCCCGGCCGCCGCGCACGCCAGGTCGGTGCAGACGTGGAGCACGGTCGCCGGACGTGGCTTCACGGAGAACATGGCGTAGAAGGTGGCGACCCCGTACGCCTCCGCCGGCGGCACCGTGAGCCGCCGGCACAGGTAGTCGAGGGCGCCGTCGCTGATCCAGCCGATCCGGTCGTTGATCGCGTGCAGCCCCGGCAGCAGCAGGTGGCGGCGGTCCCGGGCCTCGCGTCCGCCGCGGGCCCACCTCAGGTCCGAGTCGGAGCGGTCGGCGCCCTCCCACGAGGATTCCGGAGGGCCGAGCAGGGCGTCGACGGCCGCCCGTTCGTCGTCCGTCGGTTTGCTGTCGCCGAAGTGCAGGTCCACGGTGCGTCACCCCACGATGGTCGCGACGGGCAGTTTCTCGATCCGGATGGCCGACGCCTTGAACTCCGCCGTCCCGGCGATCGGGCAGTTCGCCTCGATCGTCAGGGCGTTGGTGTCCACCTCGTCCGGGAAGTGCATGGTCATGAAGGCGAGCCCGGGCCGCAGCGCGGTGTCCACCCACACGGGGGCGGTCACGGACCCGCGCCGCGAGGTCACCCGGACGTGCTCGCCGACCACGACCCCGTAGCGCTCGGCGTCCTCCGGGCTCAGCTCGATGAACTCGCCGCGCCGCAGCGGCGAGGCGTAACCGCCGCTCTGCACACCGGTGTTGTACGAGTCGAGCCGCCGCCCGGTGGTGAGCCGGATCGGGTACCGGTCGTCGGTGAGGTCCACGGGCGGGTCGTGCTGCACCAGGCCGAAGGGCGCGAGCGGGCCGCGCCGGGAGGGGTCGGTCTCCCACAACCGGCCGTGCAGATAGGTGGGTTCGACGGCGTCCGTGTCCGGGCAGGGCCACTGGATGCCCTGGTGCTCCTCCAGGCGCTCGTACGTCATGCCGTAGTGGTCGGGCGAGACGGCCCTCAGCTCGTTCCACACGGTCTCCGCGTCGGCGTACTTCCAGTCGTGGCCGAGGCGGGCGGCGAGGTCGCAGATGATGTCGATGTCCTCGCGGGCCTCGCCGGGCGGGGTGACGGCCTTGCGGACACGCTGCACGCGCCGCTCGCTGTTGGTGGTGGTGCCGTCGGTCTCCGCCCAGCCGGCGGTGGCCGGCAGGACGACGTCCGCCAGCTCGGCGGTCTTCGTCAGGAAGATGTCCTGCACGACCAGGAAGTCCAGCGCCTTCAGCCGTCGCACCGCCTGCTCGCTGTCGGCCTCGGACTGGGCCGGGTTCTCGCCGATGCAGTAGACGGCCTTGAGACCGTCGTCCTCCATGGCCTCGAACATCTCGGTGAGGTTCAGGCCGTAGTGCGGCTGGATGACCGTGCCCCAGGCCGACTCGAACTTCACCCGGATGTCCGGGTCGAGGATGTCCTGGAAGCCGGGCAGACGGTTGGGGATCGCGCCCATGTCGCCGCCGCCCTGCACGTTGTTCTGCCCGCGCAGGGGCTGCAGGCCCGAGCCGTAGCGGCCCACGTGCCCGGTGAGCAGCGACAGGTTGATCAGGGCGCGGACGTTGTCGGTGCCGTTGTGGTGCTCGGTGATGCCCAGGGTCCAGCACAACTGGGCCCGTTCGGCGCGGGCGTAGGCGTGCGCCAGCTCGCGGATCGCCGCCGCCGGCACGCCCGTCACCTTCTCGGCGAGGGACGGCGTCCATGGCTCGACCAGGGTCTTGTACTCCTCGAAACCGCTGGTCGCCCGCTCGATGAACGCCTCGTTCGCGAGCCCCGCGTGGATGATCTCGCGACCGATCGCGTGGGCCATCGGGATGTCGGTGCCGACGTTCAGCCCCATCCAGCTCTCCGCCCACTCGGCGGTCGAGGTGCGGCGCGGGTCGACCGCGTACATCCGGGCGCCGTTCCTGATGCCCTTCAGTACGTGCTGGAAGAAGATCGGGTGCGCGAAGCGGGCGTTGGAGCCCCACATCACGATGACGTCGGTGTGCTCGATCTCCTCGTACGACGACGTGCCGCCGCCCGAGCCGAACGCCGCCGACAGGCCCGCCACGCTCGGGGCGTGGCAGGTGCGGTTGCAGGAGTCGACGTTGTTGGTGCCCATGACGACCCGGGCGAACTTCTGGGCCACGTAGTTCATCTCGTTGGTCGCCCGGGCGCAGGAGAACAGGCCGAACGCGCCCCGGTTGCGTGCCAGACCCCGGGCGGCCCGGTCCAAAGCCTCCTCCCAGGTGGCCCGGCGGAAGGGTTCGTCGCGCGAGTCCCTGACCAGGGGGTGGGTGAGCCGGGTGTAGGTCTTCGGGCTTCGGTCGCGTTTACTCATGCGGCGCTCCTCAGCGCGAGCAGGTCCGAGATGGCGTGCACGGTGCGCAGGGTGGGCACCTCCACGCCGGTGATGTCCGCCAACTCGACGACCGCCGCGAGGAGTACGTCGAGTTCGAGCGGTTTGCCGCGCTCCAGGTCCTGGAGCGTGGAGGTCCGGTGGTCGCCGACCCGCTCGGCGCCCGCGAGCCGGCGCTCGATGGAGACGCCGACCTCGCAGCCGAGGGCGTTCGCGACCGCGAGCGTCTCGGTCATCATGATCTCGATGACCTTGCGGGTGCCGCCGTGCAGGCACATCTGCCGCATGGTCGCGCGGGCCAGCGCGCTGATCGGGTTGAAGGAGATGTTGCCGAGCAGCTTGAGCCAGATGTCGCCCCGCAGTTCCGGTTCGACCGGGCACTTCAGCCCGCCCGCCCGCATGGCCTCGCTGAACGCCACGCACCGCGCGGACACGCTGCGGTCGGGCTCGCCGATCGAGAACCGCGTGCCCTCCAAGTGCCGGATGACGCCCGGCCCTTCGAGTTCGGTCGCCGCGTAGACCACACATCCGACGGCCCGTTCGGGCGCGAGCACCGCACTGACCGCGCCGTGCGGGTCCACGCTTTCGACGCGATGGCCATCGTAGGGGCCGCCGTGCCGGTGGAAGTACCACCAGGGGATGCCGTTCTGGGCGGCCACGACCGCCGTCGTCCCGCTCAGCAACGGCGCGATCAGCGGCCCGCACGCCGCGTACGCGTTGGCCTTCAGGCCGAGGAAGACGTAGTCGGCCGGGCCGACTTCGCCCGGGTCGCCGGTCGCGTGGGGGTGCGCGGTGAAGTCGCCGCGCGGGCTGAGCACCCGGACTCCGTGCCGCCTCATGGCCGCCAGATGCGGTCCACGGGCGATGAGATGCACATCGGCGCCCGCGCGGTGGAGCGCGGCGCCGACGTAGGCGCCGATGGCACCGGCGCCGAGAACTGCGACTTTCACGGGAACACTCCGTTCGGTTTGAGGGATACCGCGGAGGTGGCTGCCGTCCGGCCGCCCGACGGGTCGCGTATGGCTCGAGGACGGCTTGTGTCGACGAAATATTGTCTACAGTATGGAGGTTGGGGCGGCAAGGGGCCGCGCGTCGACCGTTCGGCGCGTGCCGGATATCGGTTCCGCATGCCGACCGTTCGGCGCATGGCGGATGTCGGTCCGTGCGCCCGCCGTTTGGTGCGTGCCGGATGCCGGATGCCGGATGCCGGTCCGTGTGCCGGCGGTTTGGTGCGTGCTGGATGCCGTCCGTGTGCCGATGCCGGATAACGGTCCCCGTGCCGACCGTTCGGCGCATGGCGGATGCCGGATGCCGGACGCCGGTGGGTGTGCCGACCGTTCGGCGCATGCCGGATACCGCTCACCGCATACGGTCGACGCGCCGCCTTCTCAACTCACGTGCGGGTCCCTACCGTCCGGGGTTCATGAGTCCCCCAGTCGCGCCCCCGGGCTGGAGCCGCTGGCTCGTTCCGCCCGCCGCTCTCTCCGTCCATCTCTCCATCGGCCAGGCCTACGCCTGGAGCGTGTTCAAACCGCCCCTGGAGTCCGCGCTCGGTCTCAGCGGCACGCAGAGCGCGCTGCCCTTCCAGCTGGGCATCGTCATGCTGGGCCTGTCCGCCGCGTTCGGCGGCACGCTCGTGGAGCGCAAGGGCCCGCGCTGGGCGATGACCGTCGCCCTGGTCTGCTTCTCCTCCGGCTTCCTGCTCTCCGCGCTGGGCGCGTCCCTGGAGCAGTACTGGCTGATCGTGTTCGGCTACGGCTTCGTCGGCGGTATCGGTCTCGGCATCGGCTACATCTCGCCCGTCTCCACGCTGATCAAGTGGTTCCCGGACCGGCCCGGCATGGCCACCGGCATCGCCATCATGGGCTTCGGCGGCGGCGCGCTCATCGCCTCGCCGTGGTCGGCCCAGATGCTGGAGTCGTTCGGCGGCGACAGCTCCGGGATCGCGCTGGCCTTCCTGGTGCACGGGCTGACGTACGCCGTCTTCATGCTGCTCGGCGTGCTGCTGGTGCGGGTGCCGCGCACGGAGAGGCCGGCGGACAGCGGGCCGGGAGTCCTCGCCGGCCCGCAGGTCTCCGCGAACCAGGCCATCCGCACACCGCAATTCTGGTGCCTGTGGATCGTGCTGTGTATGAACGTCACCGCCGGCATCGGCATCCTGGAGAAGGCCGCGCCGATGATCACGGACTTCTTCTCGGACACCTCCACCCCGGTCTCGGTGACCGCCGCCGCCGGCTTCGTCGCGCTGCTGTCGGCGGCGAACATGGCGGGCCGCATCGGCTGGTCCTCGACGTCCGACCTCATCGGCCGCAAGAACATCTACCGCGTCTACCTGGGCGTCGGCGCCCTGATGTACGCGCTCATCGCCCTGTTCGGCGACTCCTCCAAGCCGCTGTTCATCCTGAGCGCGCTGGTCATCCTCTCCTTCTACGGCGGGGGTTTCGCCACAGTTCCGGCGTATCTGAAGGATTTGTTCGGTACGTACCAGGTCGGTGCCATCCACGGGAGGCTGCTCACCGCCTGGTCCACGGCCGGGGTGCTCGGCCCGCTGATCGTGAACTGGATCGCCGACCGGCAGGAGGAGGCGGGCCGGCACGGTGCGTCCCTGTACGGGCTGTCCTTCGTCATCATGATCGGGCTGCTCGTCGTCGGCTTCGTCGCCAACGAACTGATCCGGCCCGTCGACCCCCGCCACCACAACCCCGCCCCGAGGGAGGCCGCCCATGTCCGGCGAGCGCAGTCAGAGTCCGCCTAGCCCGGACCGGCGGTGGCTGATCGCCTTCGCCTGGGTGTGGGTGGGCGTGCCGCTCGCCTACGGGCTGTACGAGCTCGTGCGCAAGGCCACGCAGCTGTTCACCGGGTAGGGGCCGGGGGCGCGGAGGAGGCGTCCGACAGGTGTCCGGGCGTCCGAGGTGCTGACCGAAGCTGACAACCCCGGCGCCCGTTTCCTGTCGCCTTGGATGCCGCCATACCGGTGAGTCACTGATCAGACTGGGGGATCCGCTACCCAAGGCAACGAGGGGGATCCACCCAATGAACGGCTCGCGCATCGCCGCCGTCGGCCACTACCAGCCCGCCAAGGTGCTCACCAACGAGGACCTGGCGGGCCTGGTGGACACCAGTGACGAGTGGATCAGGAGCCGGGTGGGCATCCGCACGCGCCACATCGCGGGCCCCGACGAACCGGTCGACGAACTGGCCGCCCACGCCGCCGCCAAGGCCCTCGCCGCCGCCGGTCTGAGCCCGGCCGACATCGACCTGGTGCTGGTCGCCACCTCCACCGCCATCGACCGCTCGCCCAACATGGCCGCCCGGGTCGCGGCCCGTCTGGGCATCCCGCAGGCGGCGACCATGGACCTCAACGTCGTGTGCGCCGGCTTCACCCACGCTCTGGCCACCGCCGACCACGCCGTCCGCGCGGGGGGCGCGAGCAGGGCGCTGGTCATCGGGGCCGACAAGATGTCCGAGGTGGCCGACTGGAGCGACCGCACCACGTGCGTGCTCGTCGGCGACGGAGCGGGCGCCGCGGTGGTGGAGGCCGTCGGTGAGCCGGCCATCGGGCCGGTGCTGTGGGGCTCGGTGCCCGAAATGGGCAACGCGGTGCGCATCGAGGGCACTCCGCCGCGCTTCGCCCAGGAGGGGCAGAGCGTCTACCGCTGGGCCACCACGCAGCTGCCGCCCATCGCGCGGCGGGCCTGCGAGCGGGCCGGTCTGGAACCGGCCGACCTGGCCGGAGTCGTGCTGCACCAGGCGAACCTGCGCATCATCGAACCCCTCGCGGAGAAGATCGGTGCGGTCAACGCCGTGGTCGCGCGCGATGTCACCGAGTCCGGCAACACCTCGGCCGCGAGCATCCCGCTGGCCTTCTCGAAGCTCATCGAGCAGGGTGCGGTCGCCACGGGCGACCCCGTGCTGCTGTTCGGCTTCGGCGGGAACCTGTCGTACGCGGGGCAGGTCGTGCGCTGCCCCTGAGGGGTGGGGCGGTGTGACGCGGTCAACTCCCCGAAACGCTGGCTCTTGTGCGCCGTAGACTGTAGACGAAAGACAATCGATACTGACTCTGCGGCGATGCCGGCTCGCGCCGCGCTGTGCACGGCCCTGCCGAGGAGGGGGACCGCGATGCTGTCGACAGGCCTGCCCCAGGGGGCGGTACCCAAGCTGGAACGCCCGGGTCCGCTGCGCGACCGTGTCTACGAAGCAGTGCTCGAACTCATCACCACCCGTGCGCTGCAACCCGGCCAGCATCTCGTCGAGAGCGAACTCGCCGGGCATCTCGGCGTCTCCCGGCAGCCCGTGCGCGAGGCGCTGCAGCGCCTCAACACCGAGGGGTGGGTCGATCTGCGGCCCGCCCAGGGCGCGTTCGTGCACGAGCCGACGGAGGAGGAGGCCGACCAGCTCCTCACGGTCCGTACGCTCCTGGAGGCCGAGGCGGCCCGGCTCGCGGCGGCGGGCGCGAACACCGCGGGCATCGCCGCCCTGGAAGCACTGTGCGCGGAGGGCGAGAAGGCCGTCGAGGCCGACGACGTGGACGGGGCCGTCGCCATGAACGCCCGCTTCCACGCCAAGATCATGGAGCTCGCCGGCAACGCGGTCCTCGCCGAACTCGCCGCCCAGGTCGACCGGCGCGTGCGCTGGTACTACACCCCGGTGGCCCGGCAGCGCGGCCGGCAGTCCTGGATCGAGCACCGCGAACTGATCGCCGCGGTCGCCGACCGGGACGAACAGCGCGCGACCCGGCTGATGCGCGACCACACGGAGCACACGCGCCGGTCGTACCACGCGCGTTCGCGCTCGTAGCTCCGTAGCTCCGCCACGCCCCGCTGCGATGCGGGGCACCCGTCACCGCTGCTTTGTCCTGTGAGTGGAAAAAGTAGAGGGCAATTCCTGCGCGACTTCTTCCCACCTCCGGCAGCCGCTGCTACGTTCCCTCCGAAAGCACGCCACCGAGGTGGCGGAAAACCGGCGCGCACAGGCCGATCTAGGCGGGGAGGGGCTCGTGAGACGTATGACCGCACGACCCGCGAACGCTCACCAGGCCCGGCTGCTCAGGCTGTTGCGCGACGGCGGCCCCAACTCCCGTGCCCAGCTGGGTGATCAGGTCGACCTCTCGCGGTCCAAACTGGCCGTGGAGGTGGACCGGCTGCTGGAGACGGGGCTGGTCGTGGCCGACGGACTCGCCGCCTCGCGCGGTGGCCGCCGTTCCCACAACATCCGGCTCAACCCCGGGCTGCGCTTCCTCGGCGTCGACATCGGCGCGACCTCGGTCGACGTCGCCGTCACCAACGCCGAGCTGGAGACCCTCGGGCACCTCAACCAGCCCATGGACGTGCGCGAAGGCCCCGTCGCGGTCTTCGAGCAGGTTCTCGCCATGGCCGCGAAACTGAGGGCCTCCGGGCTTGCGGAAGGGTTCGACGGCGCCGGCATCGGCGTCCCGGGCCCGGTCCGCTTCCCCGAGGGCATCCCGGTGGCACCGCCGATCATGCCCGGCTGGGACGGCTTCCCCGTGCGGGAGGCGCTCAGCCAGGAACTCGGCTGCCCGGTCATGGTCGACAACGACGTAAACCTCATGGCGATGGGGGAGCAGCACGCGGGCGTCGCCCGTACCGTCGCCGACTTCCTCTGCGTCAAGATCGGCACCGGCATCGGCTGCGGCATCGTCGTCGGCGGTGAGGTCTACCGCGGTACGACGGGCAGCGCCGGCGACATCGGGCACATCCAGGCCGTCCCCGACGGGCGCCCCTGCGCCTGCGGCAACCGGGGCTGCCTGGAGGCCCACTTCAGCGGGGCGGCCCTGGCCCGCGACGCCGTGGAAGCCGCCCAGCAGGGACTCTCGGCCGAACTGGCCTCGCGGCTGGAGACGAACGGTGGCCTCACCGCCGTCGACGTCGCCGGCGCGGCCTCCGCCGGTGACGCCACGGCCCTCGACCTGATCCGCGAGGGCGGCAACCGTACCGGCCAGGTCATCGCCGGCCTGGTCAGCTTCTTCAACCCGGGCCTGGTGGTGATCGGCGGCGGGGTGACCGGCCTCGGCCACACCCTGCTCGCCGCGATCCGCACCCAGGTCTACCGCCAGTCGCTGCCGCTGGCGACCGGCAACCTGCCCATCGTGCTGGGCGAGTTGGGCCCCACCGCCGGAGTCATCGGCGGGGCCAGGCTCATCAGTGACCACCTCTTCTCACCCGCGTAAGCACCGAGTTCAGTACGGCGTACCAGCACCGCGCCCTGCGCAGTGCCCTGCTCCGCCTCGCTCCGCCCTGCCCTGAAACCGGCCCGCACGCCCGCCAAGGGGACCTCATGGCACCAGAACCACCGCTGCTCAGCATGTCCGGCATCACCAAGTCGTTCCCCGGAGTCCGGGCCCTCGACGGCGTCGACCTCGACGTCCAGGCCGGTGAGGTGCACTGCCTGCTCGGCCAGAACGGGGCCGGCAAGTCCACCCTCATCAAGGTGCTGGCCGGCGCCCACCAGCCCGACACCGGCGGTATCCGCTGGCGCGGCGAGGAGGTGACACTCCGTTCACCGATCGCCGCCATGCGCCTCGGCATCGCCACCATCTACCAGGAACTCGACCTGGTGGAGCACCTGTCGGTCGCCGAGAACGTGCACCTGGGACATGAGCCGGCCACGGCCGGGTTCGTCGTACGCGGCAAAGCGGCCAGGGCGTCAACGGCCGCCCTGCTCAAGCGACTCGGGCACCCCGAAATCGATCCGGCCCGGCTCGTGGGGGAGTTGCCGGCGGCACAGCAGCAGATCGTGTCCATGGCCCGGGCGCTCTCCCACGACGTACGGCTCATCGTGATGGACGAGCCGTCCGCCGCCCTCGACCCGGACGAGGTCGACAACCTCTTCCGCATCGTCGGCGACCTCACCGCCGCCGGAGTCGCCGTCGTCTACATCTCGCACCGCCTGGAGGAGATCCGCCGCATCGGCGACCGGGTGACCGTACTGAAGGACGGCCGGGCCGTCGCGAACGGGCTCCCGGCGAAGTCCACCCCGACCCGCGAGGTCGTCGCCCTGATGACCGGCCGCAACGTCGAGTACGTCTTCCCCGACCGGCCCGTCTCGACGCCGACCGGCGAACCCGTCCTGAAAATCCGGGGACTGTCCCGACAGGGGGAGTTCGAGGCCTTCGACCTCGACGTCCGGCCGGGCGAGATCGTCGGCCTCGCCGGACTCGTCGGCTCGGGCCGCTCCGAGATACTGGAGACCGTCTACGGCGCCCGCAAACCGACGACCGGTCAAGTACAGGTCCAGGGCAGGGCCCTGAAGCCCGGCAGCGTACGGGCCGCCGTCCGCGCCGGACTCGGGCTCGCCCCCGAGGAACGCAAGGCGCAGGCCCTGCTGATGCTGGAATCCGTCACCCGCAACGTGTCGGTCTCCTCCATGTCCCGCTTCTCACGCGCCGGCTGGATCGACCGGGGCGCCGAACTCGGCGCCGCCCGGGCCGCGACGCGCGAGCTGTCGCTGAGGCCCGACAACCCGTCCGTGCCCGTGCGCACCCTGTCCGGCGGCAACCAGCAGAAGGCCGTCCTCGCCCGCTGGCTGCTGCGCGGCTGCAAGGTGCTGCTGCTCGACGAACCCACCCGCGGCGTCGACGTCGGCGCCCGCGCCGAGCTCTACGCGGTCATCCGCCGGCTGGCCGACGAGGGCCTCGCCGTGCTGCTGGTCTCCAGCGAGGTGCCCGAGGTGCTCGGCCTCGCCGACCGCGTCCTGGTGCTGCGCGAAGGCCGGGTCGTCCACACGGCATCCGCGCGCGAACTCGACGAACACCGCGTACTCGACCTGGTCATGGAAGGAAGCCCGGCGTCATGACGCAGCCCGTCTCCCCGCCCCGGGGCAGCGGCACCGACAAGGTGCCCCCGGCCCAGCCCCCCGCCTGGCGCGGTGTGCTGGTCCGCGCCGACGTCCGCACGCTGTCCCTGCTCGGCGTCCTCGCCGCGCTGATCCTCATCGGCGGCATCACCAAGCCCGACGAGTTCCTCGACACCCGCAACCTGCAACTCGTGCTCACCCAGGCCTCGGTGATCGGTGTCGTCACCGTCGGCATGACCTTCGTCATCGTCTCCGGCGGCATCGACCTGTCGGTCGGCGCGATCGTCGCCCTGGCCTCCGTGTGGGCCACCACCGTCGCCACCCAGGAGTACGGTTTCGCCGGCATCCTCTTCACGGCGATGGTCGTCGGAGTGGGCTGCGGCCTGGTCAACGGGGTGCTCATCGCCTATGGCGCGATGGTGCCGTTCATCGCCACCCTCGCCATGCTGGCCTCCGCCCGCGGCCTCGCCCTGCAGATCACCGACGGCAAGACACAGATCGTCACCGTGCCCTCGGTCCTCGACCTGGGGGAGCGCGACGCCTACGTCCTCGGCATCCCGCCGCTGGTCATGGTGTTCGCCGTCGTCACGGTCATCGGCTGGCTGGTGCTCAACCGCACCACCTTCGGACGCCGCACCGTCGCCGTCGGCGGCAACCCGGAGGCCGCCCGGCTCGCCGGCATCGACGTCCGCCGCCAGCGGCTCTACCTGTACCTGCTGTCCGGGCTGTGCTGCGGCATCGCCGCCTTCCTGCTGATCGTTCTGGCCGGCTCAGGCCAGAACACCAACGGCAACCTCTACGAACTCGACGCCATCGCCGCAGCGATCATCGGCGGCACCCTCCTCACCGGCGGGCGGGGCACCATCACCGGCTCCGTGCTCGGCGTCCTGATCTTCACCACGATCACCAACATCTTCGCCCTGAACAACCTGCAGAGCGACGTCCAGCAGATCGCCAAGGGCGCGATCATCGTCGCCGCCGTGCTGGTCCAGCGCCGTACCGCGAGCACGACCTGAGGAAAGGGTTCCCCGCCATGCCAGAGATCACGAGCCGCAGAGGGCTGCTCTTCGGGGCCGCCGCCGTCTCCGCCGGTGCCCTCCTCACGGGGTGCACGAGCAACGAGCCGTCCGACTCCAAGGACGAACCGGCCGGCAACGACCAGCCGGCGGCCGACGACAAGCCCGGCAAGCAGGTCACCATCGGCTTCGCCGGACCCCAGGCCGACCACGGCTGGCTCAACGCCATCAACGACAACGCCAAGAGCCGAGCCGAGAAGTACTCCGACGTCACCCTGGAGATCACCGAGGGCTCCAACGACACCGCCCAGCAGATCGGCCAGATCGAGACCCTCATCAACAAGAAGGTCGACGTCCTGGTCGTGCTGCCCGCCGACGGCAAGGCCCTCACCCAGGTCGGCCTGAAGGCCATGCGCGCCGGCATCCCGGTCGTCAACCTCGACCGGATCTTCAACACCCCGCAGGCCTACCGCTGCTGGATCGGCGGCGACAACTACGGCATGGGCCTCAACGCCGGGCACTACATCGGCGAGAAGCTCAAGGGCAAGTCCGGCGCCCGCGTCATCGAGCTGGCCGGACTGGACAACCTGGAGCTCACCAAGCAGCGCACCCAGGGCTTCGACGACGCCCTGAAGAACTACCCCAACATCAAGAAGGTCGCCCGCCAGGCCGCCGAGTTCACCGTCGAGTCGGGGCAGGCCAAGATGGCCCAGCTGCTCCAGGCCCAGTCGAAGGTCGACGCGCTGTGGAACCACGACGACGACCAGGGCGTGGGCGCCCTGCGCGCCATCGAGCAGGCCGGGCGCGACGACTTCCTGATGGTCGGCGGCGCCGGCGCGCTCTCCGCCTTCCAGGCCATCAAGCAGGACGACGGCGTGCTCAAGGCGACCGTGCTGTACCCGCCGACCATGGCCGCCTCCGCGATCGACCTCGCCCGCGCCCTCGGACAGAGCAAGGGCATCGGGGGTCTCGCCGAGTTCGAGATCCCGTCGTCGCTCACGCTCTACTCGGCCGTCGTCGACAAGACCAACGTCGACCAGTACATGTCCACCGGCTTCAAGTGAGCCACCCCGCACCCCCCACGTGCGCCACCCCGACCAGGACGAGGAGGACACCCGAATGGGACAGCCGCAGGAGCAGCCGGAGGGGACCGAGGCGGGCAAGCCACCCCTGCGCGTGGGGATGGTGGGCTACGCCTTCATGGGCGCCGCCCACTCCCAGGGCTGGCGCACCGCGGGCCGCGTCTTCGACCTGCCGCTGAACCCCGTGCAGGCCGTGATCTGCGGCCGGGACGCCGCCGCCGTCCGCGCGGCGGCGTCCCGGCACGGCTGGGCCTCCACCGAGACCGACTGGCGGGCCCTCGTCGAACGCGACGACGTCGACCTCGTCGACATCTGCACCCCCGGCGACAGCCACGCCGAGATCGCCCTGGCCGCCCTGGCCGCGGGCAAGCACGTGCTGTGCGAGAAGCCCCTCGCCAACACCGTCGAGGAAGCCACCTCGATGGTGCTGGCGGCCGAGGAGGCGCACGCACGCGGCCAGGTGGCGATGGTCGGCTTCAACTACCGCCGGGTGCCCGCCACCGCCCAGGCCCGCCGCATGGTCGCCGAGGGCCGCCTGGGCAGGCTGCGGCACGTGCGCGTGACGTACCTCCAGGACTGGCTGGTCGACCCGCAGTTCCCGCTGACCTGGCGGCTGCGCAGGGAGCAGGCCGGCTCGGGCTCGCTCGGCGACCTGGGCGCGCACATCGTCGACCTAGCGCAGTACCTGGTGGGGGAGCCGCTCGCGGGCGTCTCCGCGCTGACGGAGACCTTCGTACGGGAACGGCCCCTGCCCACCGGGGCGACCAGCGGACTGTCCGCCGTCACGTCAGCCGGCACCGGCCAGGTCACCGTCGACGACGCCGCCCTGTTCACGGCCCGCTTCCCCTCCGGCGCCCTCGCCTCCTTCGAGGCCACCCGCTACGCCACCGGCCGCAAGAACGCCCTGCGCATCGAACTCAACGGCGAGCGCGGCTCGCTCGCCTTCGACCTGGAGCGGCTCAACGAGCTGTCCTTCCACGACGGCACCGAGCCCGGCGCCGAGGCCGGCTTCCGCCGCATCCTCGTCACCGAACCCGACCATCCCTACCTGGACGCCTGGTGGCCACCGGGACACGGCCTCGGCTACGAGCACACCTTCGTCCACCAGGCCCGCGACCTCGTCCACGCCATCGCCGAGGGCCGCCGCCCCGAACCCTCCTTCGCCGACGGGCTGCAGGTGCAGCGCGTGCTCGCGGCGGTGGAGGAGAGCGCCGAGAAGAACTCTGTCTACACGCCGATCGCGGTCTGAGGAGGCACCTTTCGATGCCGCGCACTTTCACGCTCTTCACCGGCCAGTGGGCGGACCTGCCCCTGGAGGAAGTCTGCCGCCTGGCCCGCGACTTCGGCTACGACGGCCTGGAACTCGCCTGCTGGGGCGACCATTTCGAAGTCGACAAGGCGCTGTCCGACCCGGGGTACCTCGACGGCCGCCGGGCCCTTCTCGACAAGTACGGCCTGAAGTGCTGGGCGATCTCCAACCACCTGGTCGGCCAGGCCGTCTGCGACGCCATCATCGACGAACGCCACCAGGCCATCGTGCCGCAAGAGGTGTGGGGCGACGGGGACCCGGAGGGAGTCCGGCAGCGGGCGGCGGACCGTATGAAGGACACCGCCCGCGCCGCGTCCGCCCTCGGTGTGGACACCGTGATCGGGTTCACCGGCTCCGCCATCTGGCACCTGGTCGCCATGTTCCCGCCCGCCCCCGAAGCGATGATCGAGCGGGGCTACCAGGACTTCGCCGACCGCTGGAACCCGATCCTGGACGTCTTCGACGCCGAGGGCGTGCGGTTCGCGCACGAGGTCCACCCGAGCGAGATCGCCTACGACTACTGGACCACGCAGCGCGCCCTGGACGCCGTCGGCCGGCGCCCCGCCTTCGGCCTCAACTTCGACCCCAGCCACTTCGTGTGGCAGGACCTCGACCCGGTCGGCTTCCTCTGGGACTTCCGTGACCGGATCTACCACGTCGACTGCAAGGAGGCCCGCAAACGCCTCGACGGACGCAACGGCCGGCTCGGCTCCCACCTGCCCTGGGGCGACCCGCGGCGCGGCTGGGACTTCGTCTCCGCCGGGCACGGCGACGTGCCGTGGGAGGACGTCTTCCGGATGCTGCGCTCCATCGACTACGAGGGCCCCATCTCGGTGGAGTGGGAGGACGCCGGGATGGACCGGCTCCAGGGAGCGCCGGAGGCCCTGACCCGGCTGAAGGCCTTTGACTTCGAGCCGCCCAGCGCGTCCTTCGACGCGGCGTTCAACAGCTGAACCAGGCTCCCGACGCAGGTCGGGGACGGGGAACCGGCAGCACCGCCGGTCCCCCCTCCGACCTGCGCGAATCCCGCTTTGTCCCGCACAGGGAGAAAGTCCGGCCGAGTCCGCCGCAAGGGGTGTTCGCCCCGGACGGACGCGGCTACCGTCCTTGATGTGTTCAGGACACACGCACCTCCGGGGTGACGGCGCACCCCGGCGCCCGCACCGCACGTCTTCGTACCCACCCGTACGGCCCACCCCGTTCCCGGAGGGACTTCGTGCACAGAACCAGACCCAGAAGCACCCGCATCCTCAGGCGGCCCAGGCTTCGCACCACCGTCGCCCTGTTCACCGGCCTGCTCCTCGCCGTGGGAACCCCGGCCACCGTCGCCGGCGCCCACCCCGGCCACCCGGAGCACGACGAACCGGCGGCCGCGGAGGGCCAGTTCCAGCAGGTACCGCTCGCCAAGGGCGAGCCCGAGACGGGCGAGCCGATGTCGCTCGCCGTGCTCCCGGACCGCAGCGTGCTGCACACCTCGCGCGACGGCACCCTGCGCCTCACCGACCAGGGCGGCGTCACCAAGGTCGCCGGCAAGATCCCCGTCTACAGCCACGACGAGGAAGGCCTCCAAGGCGTCGGCATCGACCCGGACTTCAAGAACAACCGGGCGATCTACCTGTACTACGCCCCGCCCCTCGACACCCCCGCGGGTGACGCCCCGGAGACCGGCACCGCCGAGGACTTCAAGAAGTTCGACGGCGTCAACCGCCTCTCCCGCTTCGTGCTCAACGCCAACGGCACGCTGAACATGTCCAGTGAGAAGAAGGTCCTGGACGTCGCGGCCTCCCGGGGCATCTGCTGCCACGTCGGCGGCGACATCGACTTCGACGCGGACGGCAACCTCTACCTGTCGACCGGCGACGACTCCAACCCCTTCGCCTCCGACGGCTTCACGCCGATCGACGACCGGCCGAACCGCAACCCGGCCTTCGACGCCCGCCGCAGCTCGGGCAACACCAACGACCTGCGCGGCAAGATCCTCCGCATCAAGGTGGCCGAGGACGGCTCGTACACGATCCCGGAGGGCAACCTCTTCGCCCCGGGCAGGGACAAGACCCGCCCCGAGATCTACGCGATGGGCTTCCGCAACCCGTTCCGGATGAGCGTCGACGACAAGACCGGCACCGTCTACGTCGGCGACTACGGCCCGGACGCCGGCGCCGCCGACCCCAAGCGCGGCCCCGGAGGGCAGGTCGAGTTCGCCAAGGTGACCGAGCCCGCCAACTTCGGCTGGCCCTTCTGCACCGGCGACAACGATCCTTACGTCGACTACGACTTCGCCACCAAGGAGTCCGGCGAACCGTTCGACTGCGCCGCCCCGAAGAACACCTCGCCCTACAACACGGGCCTCACCGACCTGCCGCCCGCGCAGGCCGCCTGGATCCCGTACGACGGTGACTCCCTGCCCGAGTTCGGCAGCGGCTCCGAGTCCCCGATGGCCGGCCCGGTCTACCGCTACGACCCCGAACTCGACTCCAGCGTGAAGTTCCCCGAGGCGTACGACGGCGACTTCTTCGCCGGTGAGTTCGGCCGCCGCTGGATCAAGCGCATCGAGCAGGACGCGGACGGCTCCGTCGCGAAGATCAACGACTTCCCCTGGACCGGCACCCAGATCATGGACATGGAGTTCGGCCCCGACGGCGCCCTCTACGTCCTCGACTACGGCGTCTCCTGGTTCCAAGGCGACGAGAACTCCGCCCTGTACCGGATCGAGAACGCCGAGGACGGCTTCTCGCCCATAGCCGAGGTGAGCGCCGACAAGACGTCCGGCGCGGCCGGCCTGAAGGTGAAGTTCACCGGCTCCGCGAAGGACGCCGACTCCCCGGACCTCACCTACAGCTGGGACTTCGGCGACGGCACCAAGGGCGAGGGTCTCAACCCCACCCACAGGTACAAGAAGGTCGGCACCTACACCGCCACCTTCACCGCCAAGGACCCCGAGGGCAACACCGGCAACGCCAGCACCCGGATCGTGGTCGGCAACACCGAACCCAAGGTGAGGATCGACATCCCGGGCAACGGCGCCCTGGCCGAGTTCGGCAAGCCCGTCCCGTTCAAGGTGACCGTCACCGACCCCGAGGAGACGGTCGACTGCTCCAAGGTCAAGGTCGCCTACAGTCTCGGCCACGACTCCCACGCCCACGAGCTGACCAGCGAGATGGGCTGCGAGGGCACCCTGAAGCCGCCCCCGGGTGACGGCGGCCACGACCCCAACGCCAACATCTACGGCGTCGTCGGCGCCGGCTACACCGACGGCGGGGCGAACGGCCAGGAGGCCCTGACCGGCACCGCCCGCACCGTGCTCCAGCCGCTGCACCGCCAGGGCGAGCACTTCACCACCCAGTCGGGCGTGTCGGTGATCGAGAAGACCGGCGCCAACGGCGGCAAGACCGTCGGCGACATCAACGACAGCGACTGGATCTCCTTCAGCCCCTACCGGTTCGACGGGCAGAAGAAGATGACCGTGCGGGCCTCCTCCGGTGGCGCGGGCGGCTTCGTCGAACTGCGCACCGGCTCGCCCGAGGGTCCGCTGCACGGCTCTGCCTACATCCCTCCGACCGGTGGCTGGGAGACGTTCCAGAACGTCGACGTGCCCCTGCGGTCGCTGCCGAAGAAGACCACCGACATCTACCTGGTCTTCAAGGGCGGCGAGGGCGCGCTGTTCGACGTGGACGACTTCGAGTTCTCCAAAAAGCCGTTCAAGGGCGGCAAGAAGGTCCTGGTCTTCTCCAAGACCGCCGGCTTCCGCCACGACTCCATCCCGGCCGGCATCACCGCGCTGAAGGAACTCGGCGGCCCGGCCGGCATCACGGTCGACGCCACCGAGGAGGCGAAGCAGTTCACCACGGCCAACCTCGCCAAGTACGACGCGGTGGCCTTCCTGTCCACCACAGGTGACGTCCTCAACGCCGAGCAGCAGCAGGCGTTCGAGAACTACGTGAAGAACGGCGGCGGCTACATGGGCATCCACGCCGCCGCCGACACCGAGTACGACTGGGAGTTCTACGGCGGCCTCGTCGGCGCCTACTTCCACTCGCACCCGGCCATCCAGAAGGCCACCGTCCGCGTCGAGGACCACGACCACCCCTCGACCGCGCACCTGGACGAGGCCTGGGAGCGCACCGACGAGTGGTACAACTACCGCACCAACCCGCGCGAGCAGGCCAAGGTCCTCGCCACCCTGGACGAGACCACCTACCAGGGCGGCACCATGAAGGGCGACCACCCGATCGCCTGGTGCCAGAGCTACGGCGGCGGCCGGTCCTTCTACACCGGCGGCGGCCACACCAAGGAGTCCTACGCCGAGGAAGCCTTCCGCGCCCACCTGCTCGGCGGCCTCCAGTACGCCACCGGCCAGGTGAAGGCGGACTGCAAGCCGGGCAAGGACCACCGGAAGATCTTCAACGGCCAGACCCTGGACGGCTGGAAGCAGGCCGGACCCGGCAAGTTCGTCGTCAAGGACGGCGTGATGGAGTCCGAGGGCGGCATGGGTCTGCTCTGGTACCAGGCCAAGGAACTGAAGTCGTACTCCCTCAAGCTCGACTGGAAGATGCAGGGCGACGACAACTCCGGGATCTTCGTGGGCTTCCCCGCCTCCGACGACCCCTGGTCCGCGGTGAACAAGGGCTACGAGATCCAGATCGACGCCACGGACGCGGCCGACCGCACCACCGGCTCCGTCTACTCGTTCAAGTCGGCCAACATCAAGGCCCGTGACCAGGTTCTGCGGCCGCCCGGCCAGTGGAACAACTACGAGATCAAGGTCCAGGGCGAACGCCTCCAGGTGTTCCTCAACGGAGTCAAGATCAACGACTTCACCAACAAGGACCCCCAGCGGAGCCTGACCGACGGTCACATCGGCCTGCAGAACCACGGCGCCGACGACCAGGTCTCCTTCCGCAACATCCAGTTGAAGGAACTGCCCGTCACGGGTGGCTGAGAGCGGCGGCGGGCGGGGGACGCCGGACCCCCGCCCGCCGTCTCAGTACCTTCCCCCCCCAGGGCTCGCGCACGATCAGGAGGCTGCCCATGTCCGCGTCCCTCTCCCGACCGCGTGTGGGAGTGTGGCTGATCGGAGCCCGCGGCTCCGTCGCCACCACCGTCGTCACGGGGTGTGCCGCCGTCACCGCGGGACTGCACCCGCCCACCGGCATGGTGACCGAGACCCCCGCCTTCACCGACAGCGGTCTGCCCGCACTGTCCGACCTCGTCTTCGGCGGCCACGACACCCTCGACTGCCCCCTGCCCAAACGCGCCGAGACCCTGACCGCCGGCGGCGTCCTCCCACCGGGCACCGCCACCGCCGTCACCGCCGAACTCGTCGCCGCCGACCGGGAGATCCGGCCCGGCGGCCCCACCCCCGGGGACGTCGGGAGCGAGACCGAACTGATCACGGCCTTCGCCGACGACATCCGCGACTTCGTCCACCGCCAGGCACTGGAGCGGGCCGTGGTGGTGAACGTCGCCTCCACGGAACCCGCGTCCCAGGGCGGCCCCGGCTCCCCGCTCCCTCCCAGCACCCTCTACGCGCTGGCGGCCCTGCGCGCCGGTTGCCCCTACGTCAACTTCACCCCCTCCGAGGGCATGCACCACCCCGTCGCCGCCCGCGAGGCCGAACGGAGCGGCCTGCCGTACGCCGGCCGCGACGGCAAAACCGGACAGACGCTGCTGCGCGCCGTGCTGGGCCCCATGTTCGCTCAACGGGCGCTGACCGTCCGGGCCTGGTCCGGCACCAACCTGCTCGGCGGCGGAGACGGCGCGGCCCTCGCCGACCCGGCCGCCGCGGCGGCGAAGAACGCCGGCAAGGAACGCGTCCTCGCCGACACCCTCGGCGCCGTCCCCGAGGGAGAGGCGCACATCGACGACGTCCCGGCCCTCGGCGACTGGAAGACCGCCTGGGACCACATCGCCTTCGACGGCTTCCTCGGCACCCGCATGATCCTCCAGACCATCTGGCAGGGCTGCGACTCGGCACTCGCGGCACCCCTGGTGCTGGACCTGGCCCGCCTGACCGCCCGCGCCCACGAGGCGGGAATGTCCGGCCCGCTCGGCGCCCTCGGCTTCTACTTCAAGGACCCGGTGGGGGAGGGGCCCGTCGGGTTGTCCGAACAGTACGAGGAACTGGTCCGGTTCGGACGGAGCCTCGGGCGGGCCGATGGAGAGGGCCGTGGTGCGCGGTCGGTGCGGGACACCGAGGAGACGGGGGAAGCACTGTGACACTGCGGCAGAGTTGGGGAAGCGCTGTCACACTGTGGCAGGCATCCTGCGGATGCCCCGACGGCGCGGTCGCGGGCGCCGCCCCTCCGGGCACCGGCAGTGGACCGGCCGGTGGCATGGCCGGACGCCTTGCCGGTGGCACTGCCGGTCGTATCGCCGGTGGTGTCGCCGGTCGCATTGCCGGTGGTGCCGGCGGTCGCATCCCCGGTGGCCCCGCCGGTGGCGCCACCGATGGCAGGGCACCCTGCGCATGCGCCGGCCGCTCGCGGCGTAGCCGCGCGTGGGCCGAACTCCTGCGACTGCCCGCCCTGTTCAGCGTCCCCGGGGACGCCCTGGCCGGCGCGGCCGCCACCGGTTCGGCACCCGGTTCCCGCACGCTGCTCGCCATCGGTTCCTCCCTCTGCCTCTACGAAGCCGGCATGGCCCTCAACGACTGGGCCGACCGCGACGTCGACGCCGTCGAACGCCCGCACCGCCCCCTGCCCTCCGGCCGCGTCCGGCCCGCCGCGGCACTCACGGCGGCCTGCGCCCTCACCGGCGCCGGACTGGCCCTGGCCGCGCGCGCTGGCCGCCCGGCCCTGGCCGTCGCCGCGCCCCTGGCGGTAACCGTCTGGGCGTACGACCTCGGCCTGAAGCACACGCCCGCCGGCCCCCTGACCATGGGCACGGCCCGCGGCCTCGACCTGCTCCTGGGAGCCGCGGCCACGACGGGCCATGCCCGCCCCGCCCTGCCCTCCGCGGCCCTCCTCGGCACCCACACGCTTGCCGTCACCACGGTCTCCCGCCAGGAGGCGCAAGGCGGCTCATCTCTGACCCCCCTGGCGGCCCTCGCGACGACAGCACTGCTGACCCGACAGGTGATGCGTCGCTCCGCCCTGCCGACGAGAGGCCGCCGGCAGAAAACCGCCCACGGGCTGACGGGCCCCCGAGCGGCCCGGCACCGCGGGCTGGAGTCCGTGGTCGGGCTGACGGGCCTCGGAGCGGCCCGGCCTCTCGGCCTGGAGTCCCAGGCCGGGGGGCGGGGCCTCCGAGCGGCCCGGCACCTCGGGCTGGAGTCCGTGGTCGGGCTGACGGGCCTCCGAGCGGCCCGGCCTCTCGGGAAGGGGCTGCTCACCACCGTCCTCGGAGCCGCCTACGCCGCGACCGTCGCACGTCCCTACTTCCACGCCGCCCTGAACCCCTCACCTCCTCTCACCCAACGCGCCGTCGGTGCCGGCATCCGCGCCACCATCCCCCTCCAGGCCACCCTGGCCGCGCGCTCCCGGGGCACGGCCGCCGCCCTCCTCATCGCGGCCCTGGCCCCCCTCGGAGCGAGGTTCGCGAAGAAGGTGAGCGTCACATGAGCCCCGAAGCTGCCAGGGCGGCTTCGGAGAGCAGCGGGGCCGGGGCCTCAGACGCCCTCGGCATGCAGTCCGCCGCCTCATCCGACCCCACCGTCCCGGCCGCCGCCTCACCCCACACCGCCACCGCCCCGCCCGGTGCCCTCCCGTCCCTCCGCTTCGGCTACGGCACCAACGGTCTCGCCGATCTCCGGCTCGACGACGCTCTCTCGCTCCTCGCCGACCTCGGCTACGACGGCGTCGGACTGACCCTCGACCACATGCACCTCGACCCGCTCGCCCCCGACCTCGCCGCCCGTACCCGCCGGGTCGCGCAGCGGCTGGACGAGCTCGGGCTGGGCATCACCGTCGAGACGGGCGCCCGCTATGTGCTCGACCCCCGCCGCAAGCACGGCCCCTCCCTGCTGGACCCGGACCCCGGCGACCGGGCCCGCCGCACCGACCTGCTCGTGCGGGCCGTCCGGATCGCCGCCGACCTCGGCGCGCACGCCGTGCACTGCTTCAGCGGGATCGTGCCGGAGGGAGCCGACACCGACACTTCGTGGAAGCACCTCGCCGAGTCCCTCGCTCCCGTCCTGGACGCCGCCGCCTCAGAGGGCATCCCGCTCGCCGTCGAACCCGAACCGGGCCACCTCCTCGCCACTCTGGCCGACTTCCACCACCTCCGCCGTGTCCTAGGGAATCCCGGACTTCTCGGCCTCACTCTGGACATCGGGCACTGTCAGTGCCTCGAAACCCTCTCTCCCGCCGACTGCGTGCGCGCCGCCGCCCCCTGGCTGCGGCACGTCCAGATCGAGGACATGCGGCGCGGCGCCCACGAGCACCTCCCGTTCGGGGAGGGGGAGATCGACTTTCCGCCGGTCCTGGCGGCCCTCGCCGCCACCGGCTACCAAGGCCTGACCGTCGTCGAACTGCCCCGCCACTCCCACGCCGGTCCTCACTTCGCCGCGCACTCCCTGCCGTTCCTCCGCCACGCCGAGCGAGCCGCGGCCACCGCGCCGCCCGCCCTCGCTCAGGACTTCCAGCAGCCCGCGCCACCCCACGGCGCTCCCTCCACCGCCCCTGAAGGGAGCAGCAGGTGAGCCGGCCCCACAGCACTCCCGCGGCGAAGACCGAGAGCGCCCAGGACACCCCGAGCGCCAGAACCCACCCCGGGGATTCCACCCCTGGCACCGCATCGACCCCTGGCACCGCATCGACCTCTGACACCGCATCCACCCGCCCCTCGCTCACAGACCTCCGCAACCACCTCACCACCCACCTGGACCCACCCGCCCGCACCTGGCTCGACCACGCCCTCGACGAGGCCGCCGCGCATCCCGGCCTCCACGGGCCCATCTCCGTATGGGAGCTGCGGCTCGCCGAGGCCGGCCGACGCTGCGGGCCCGTACACGCCGACGCCGCACGGGTCCTGATCCTCGACGCGGCCCGCGCCGGCACCGACGCCCTGACCCGGGTGTACTTCCAGGGCACCGCCGACGAACGCCGGGCCGTGCTGCACGCCCTGCCCCACCTCGTGTCCGGCCAGGGCGCCCTCCCGCTGATCGAGGACGCCCTGCGCACCAACGACACCCGGCTCCTCAGCGCCGCCGTCGGCCCCTACGCCGCCCGGCACCTGACGGCCCATGCCTGGCGTCACGCCGTGCTGAAATGCCTGTTCACCGGCGTCCCCGTCGACCATGTCGCGGATCTGTCCCGACGCGCCGCCGGCGATGGCGAACTCGCCCGCATGCTGGCCGACTACGCCGCCGAACGCACCGCCGCCGGCCGCTCCGTCCCCGAGGACCTGCACCGCGTCCTGGACCTGACCGAGTCCGTCACCCCGGCTCCCGGCACGGACCACCCCCACGGCAAGGAGTCCTGATGCGCATCTTCGACCCCCACATCCACATGACGTCCCGGACCACCGACGACTACGAGGCCATGTACGCCGCCGGTGTGCGTGCCGTCGTCGAGCCTTCCTTCTGGCTGGGCCAGCCCCGGACCTCGCCCGCCTCCTTCCGTGACTACTTCGACTCCCTCCTCGGCTGGGAACCCTTCCGCGCAGCGCAGTACGGCATCGCCCACCACTGCACGATCGCCCTCAACCCCAAAGAGGCGAACGACCCGCGCTGCGCGCCCGTCCTCGACGAGCTGCCGCGTTATCTCGTCAAGGACAACGTCGTGGCAGTCGGGGAGATCGGCTACGACTCCATGACCCCCGCCGAAGACACCGCCCTCGCCGCGCAGCTGCAGCTCGCCGCCGACCACGGACTGCCCGCCCTCGTGCACACCCCCCACCGCGACAAGCTCGCCGGGCTGCGCCGCACCCTCGACGTCATCCGGGAGTCCGCCCTGCCCGCGGACCGCGTCCTGGTCGACCACCTCAACGAGACCACCGTCAAGGAGGCCAGGGACAGCGGCTGCTGGCTGGGCTTCTCCGTCTATCCCGACACCAAGATGGACGAGGAGCGCATGGTCGCGATCCTGCGCGCCCACGGGAGCGAGCAGATCCTGGTGAACTCCGCCGCCGACTGGGGAAAGAGCGACCCCCTCAAGACACGCAAGGTCGGCGACCTGATGCTGGCCGAGGGGTTCGACGAGGACGACGTCGACCAGGTGCTGTGGCGCAACCCCGTCGCCTTCTACGGGCTCAGCGGCCGCCTGAACCTCGACGTCACCGGCACGGAGGCCACCCACGAGGGCAACTCCATCCTGCGCGGCGCCCCGCTCGAACCGCACACGCCGGTCACCGGCCCCGGCACGCCGGCCCGAGTGACCCCCGCGGAGGCGTGAACCATGCGCTTCCGCCACCCCGACGGCTCCACCGTCCACCTCGCCTACTGCACCAACGTCCACCCCGCCGAAACCCTCGACGGTGTCCTCGCCCAACTCCGTGACCACTGCGAACCCGTCCGCCGCCGCCTGGGCCGCGACCGGCTCGGCATCGGGCTGTGGCTGGCGAAGGACGCCGCCCACGCCCTCGTCACCGACCCCTCCGCACTGCGCAGGCTGCGCACAGAGCTGGACCGGCGCGGCCTCGAGGTCGTCACCCTCAACGGCTTCCCCTATGAGGGTTTCGGTGCCGAGGAGGTCAAGTACCGTGTCTACAAGCCGGACTGGGCCGACCCGGAACGCCTCGACCACACCACCGCCCTGGCCCGTGTCCTCGCCGGTCTCCTCCCCGACGACGTCACCGACGGGACCATCTCCACGCTGCCCCTCGCCTGGCGCACCGCATACGACGACGAGCGCGCGGAGACCGCCCGCACCGCGCTGCGCACCCTCGCCGAACGCCTGGACGCCCTCGAGGAGCTGACCGGCCGCTCCATCCGCGTCGGCCTGGAACCGGAACCCGGCTGTGTCGTCGAAACCACCCTCGACGCCATCGCCCCGCTCACCGCGATCGGCCACGACCGCATCGGCATCTGCGTCGACACCTGCCATCTCGCCACCTCCTTCGAAGATCCGCACACCGCCCTGGACGCGCTCACCGCAGCCCGCGTCCCCGTCGTCAAATCCCAGCTCTCGGCCGCCCTGCACGCCGAACACCCCCATCTTCCCGAGGTGCGCCAGGCCCTCTCCGCCTTCGCCGAACCCCGCTTCCTGCACCAGACCCGTACGGCCACCGCGGCCGGCCTGTGTGCCACCGACGACCTCGACGAGGCCCTCGCCGGAGATGCCCTTCCGGACGCCTCGCCCTGGCGTGCCCACTTCCACGTCCCCCTGCACACGGCCCCCGCCGCGCCCCTCACCTCCACGCTCCCGGTCCTGAGATCCGCACTGACCAGGCTCGTCGGCGGCCCGAGCCCGCTCACCCGCCACCTGGAGGTCGAGACCTACACCTGGCAGGCCCTCCCGCCCGAGTCACGCCCCAAGAGCCGCACCCAACTGGCCGAGGGCATCGCCGCCGAACTCACCCTCGCCCGCGACCTGCTGACCGACCTCGGCCTGAAGGAACTGCCATGAGCACCGGCACCCATGAGCACCCGGACCCGGCCGCCCCGCTCCCGGCCGCCGAGGACCGCCCCACCCCGCTCCTCGTCCTCGACGTCGTCGGCCTCACCCCCCGTCTCCTCGACCACATGCCCCACCTGAAGGCGCTCGGCCAGTCCGGCTCCCGCGCCCCGCTCGGCACCGTCCTGCCCGCCGTCACCTGCGCCGCCCAGTCCACGTTCCTCACCGGCACCATGCCCTCCGAACACGGCATCGTCGGCAACGGCTGGTACTTCCGCGAACTCGGCGACGTCCTCCTGTGGCGCCAGCACAACGGGCTCGTGGCCGGCGACAAACTCTGGGACGCCGCCCGCCGCGCCCACCCCGGCTACACCGTCGCCAACATCTGCTGGTGGTACGCCATGGGCGCCGACACCGACATCACCGTCACCCCCCGTCCCGTCTACTACGCCGACGGCCGCAAGGAACCCGACTGCTACACCAGGCCGGCCGCGCTGCACGACGAACTCACCGAAGAACTCGGCACGTTCCCCCTCTTCCACTTCTGGGGCCCCGGAGCGGACCTCGTGTCCAGCCGGTGGATCACCGACGCGACCCGCCACATCATCCGCACCCGGCACCCCGACCTGACGCTCTGCTACCTCCCTCATCTCGACTACGACCTGCAGCGCTTCGGCCCCGACGATCCGCGCTCCCTGAAGGCGGCCGCCGACCTGGACGCCGCCCTGGCCCCGCTGCTGGACGACGCCCGCGCCGAGGGCCGTACCGTCGTCGCACTGTCCGAGTACGGCATCACCCGGGTGAACCGGCACGTCGACATCAACCGCGCCCTGCGCCGCGCCGGCCTGCTGGAGGTGCACACGCAGGACGGCATGGAGTACCTCGACCCGATGGCATCCCGCGCCTTCGCGGTCGCCGACCACCAGATCGCCCATGTCTATGTGCGCCGTCCCGAGGACCTCGCCGCCACCCGGGCCGCCCTGGACGGCCTGCCCGGCATCGAGCAACTCCTCGACGACGAGGGCAAGAAGGCCCATCACCTCGACCATCCGCGCGCGGGCGAACTCGTCGCCGTGGCGGAACCCGACGCCTGGTTCACGTACTACTACTGGCTCGACGACGACCGCGCGCCCGACTTCGCGCAACTCGTCGAGATCCACCGCAAACCCGGCTACGACCCGGTCGAGCTCTTCATGGATCCCCTCGACCCCTACGTCAAGGTCAAGGCGGCCACCGCCCTGGCGCGCAAGAAACTCGGCATGCGCTACCGCATGGCGGTCGTGCCCCTGGACCCCTCACCTATTCGCGGCAGCCACGGCCGCCTTCCGCAGAGCGACGACGACGGTCCGCTCCTCATCTGCTCCACCCCCCGTGCTGTCGGCGACCGCGTCGCGGCCACCGATGTGAAGTCACTGCTGCTCCGACTCGCCGGTCTCGCCTGAGGCCGTAGAGGCCGTAGGGGCCATAGCCCTCAGTCCCGACTGGTCACAAGTGAAGCACTCACCACTGACAACGCCCCGCGATCACGAGGAGTTCCACGCATGAGCCGCTTCTCCCAGCCCGACCCCGAACTCAGCCACCGCCTCAGCAGACGGGGCATGCTCGGCGTGGCCGCCGGCGCCACCGCCGCCGCCCTGCTCGGCGCCGCGGCCCCCGCGACAGCCGCCCCTGCCGCCGCGTCCGCAGGCACCGCGTCCGGCGCCAAGGGTCGAGGCCGCCCCGTCCTGCCGCCCGGCCGACTCGGCATCCAGCTGTACAGCTTGCGTGACAAGGTCTCCAGCCTCGGCTTCGGCCCCGTCTTCGCCGAGCTGGAGCGATACGGCTACGACGAGGTCGAGTTCGCCGGCTACACCCAGGGCTCGGCCGGCGCCATCACCCTCGCCCAGCTCGGACGGCTGGCCCGCAACCACGGCCTGAATCCGATCGGCAGCCACGTCGGCTACTACTCCGACGACCCGGGCGCCTACACATTCGCCCAGAACCTCACCAAGGTCCTCGACGACGCCCAGGCCCTCGGCCTCAAGCACATCGGCACGGCCGCCGGCCCGTTCCGCTACGGCTCGACCGTCGACGCCTGGAAGCGTGCCGCCGAGGAATTCAACACGTACGGCGCGGCGGCGAAGGCCCGGGGCATGAAGTTCTACCAGCACAACCACTCCGAGGAGTTCTCCTTCGCCACCGACAACCCCAAAGTCCGCCTCTACGACGTCCTGCTCAAGGAGACCGACCCCGATCTCGTCTACCTGGAGATGGACATCTACTGGGCGTACGTCGGTCAGTTCCGCTTCTCCAAGAGGCCCGACGGCAGGCCCGCCCCCTTCGAACCGTTGAACTACGTGTTGCGGCAGCCCGACCGCTACCCGCTCTTCCACGTGAAGGACGGTGAGAGCGACCCGTCGAACCCGTACGGCTACCGCATGACCGATGTCGGCGACGGTGACATCGACTACCGGCGGTTCATCTCCGCTGTGACCCGGCTGCGCGGCCACCGCATGGCCCACCACTGGCAGGCGGAGCACGACAACCCGGCCGAGTCCTTCACGTTCGCGCGCCGCTCCAGCGCGCACCTGCACTCCCTGAAGGAGAAGTGCTGACGGCTTCAGAAACGTGAGGAGGCCCTTCCCCGGCCGGGGAAGGGCCTCCTCACGCGGGGACGGTCAGCCCCCGGGCCCCGTCCGGCCCGGGACGTCCCCGCCCGTCCCGCCGAGACGGTGGACGTGCGGGTGGCAGCCGGTCGCTCGGCGGTGGGGACGGTGTACGTCGGTCGCTCGGCGGCGGGGACGGTGTACGGCGGACGGTGCGAACGGTCTGCGTGCCGCGGTCGGACCCCACGTCATGTCAGGCTGTGTCCTCACCGAGCGGTTGTGGGTTGGGGGAGATGCGGCCCGTCTTCTTGTCGCGTCCCGGCGGGGTCAGGAACACTGCCACGCAGCCGGCGAAGAGGGAGATGGAGCCGGCCAGGATGAAGGCTCCGGAGTGCCCCCAGGCACCGACGACCACGGCACCCATGCCGGCGCCCAGGCCGGAGACGAGCTTGGCGCTGTAGACCATGCCGTAGTTGGACGCGTTGTTGTTCTCACCGAAGTAGTCGGCGGTGAGCGCTGCGAACATCGGGAAGATGGCGCCGCCGCCGAAGCCGGAGATCGACGAGAAGACCAGGAACAGCGGAAGGTTCTCGGCGTTCGCCGACCAGAGGATGCCGTACTGGGACAGGCCCAGGATCACGCAGACGACGAGCAGGCACCGCTTGCGGCCGTACAGGTCGGAGAGCCAGCCGATGACACCGCGGCCGGTGCCGTTGACGATGGCCTTCAGGGACATGGCCGTGGCGACGATCCCGCCCGCGAATCCGGCCTCCTCGCCGATCTCGACCTGGAAGGCGATACCGAAGATGTTCACGCCGGAGGTACAGGCCAGACAGAACCACATCAGGGCCACCCTGCCGGTCTGCCAGGCCTCCTTGGGGGAGTACTGGCGCACCGCCGGCGGGTTCATGCGCATCGAGCGGGCCGCGCGCGGGTCCTCGGGCGGGTTGAGCGGGTCGATCGAGGCGGGCCACCAGTTCTTCGGCGGGTCCTTGAAGAAGTAGCCGGAGAACGCGACCATCCCGGCCAGGAACACACCCACCGAGACCAGCACCCAGCGGAAGTTGGTCAGGTCCATGTAGCCGTTGAAGAGGAAGACGAAGGGCACCGAGCCGTAGGCGAAACCGCCGTTGACGAAGCCGGTCTTGCCGCCCTTGCGCTCCGGGTACCACTTGCCGACCATGTTGACGCAGGTGGCGTACACCATGCCCGCGCCCATGCCGCTGAACATGCTGAACCCGATGTAGGCGAAGACCACGTGCGGCGCGAAGGCGAGGGACAGGTAGCCCAGCAGTGTGCCGGTGGCGCCGAGCATCATGGCCCAGCGGGCCGGCAGCCTTCCGCTCTCACGCAGCTTGCCCGCGGGGAAGGCCACCGCGGCCTGGAAGAAGACCCAGACGGTCATCATCCAGAAGATGTGCATGCTGTTCCAGCTGTGTGCCGTGTGCAGGGTGTCCTCGGCGGACGCGAACGCGTACTCGGCGGAGGAGATGCCCATCATGCCGATCCAGGGCAGGATCACCATCCACTTGCGCTTGCGCCCCATGATGTCGATGTCGGTCTCACCGAGGCGGTAGACGCGACCGTTCGCGTCGGTGACCTCCCGGTAGGGAACCGTGGTGGGCAGATCGGTCGTTGTCATGTCGTGTCGCACCCCTTGCGTCGAAAGATCTGGCCAGCGCCCCCTGTCCCATGCCTTTCGTGCGCGCGCGGGTCCCGGGACCGGCCGACGCGCACCGTCGGCCGGCCCCCCGCTCACTCACCTCATGTACCGCCCCCCAGCCGCCCCGCCTCCCGCGCCCAGCGGTACTTCGCGCCGAGCACGGCCACCGGCTTCTCGGTCGTGTACGGGTACGCCACGACCCCCCGCTCGAAGAGGTACTGGCAGGCCTCCTCGACCTCCACGTCCCCCGCGAGCGACGCCACCACGGGCTTCTCGATCCCGCGCTCCCGGAACTCGGCCACCACGCGCGCGGTGAGTTCCGCGAAGACCATCGGAGGAGTGACGATGGTGTGCCAGTAGCCGAGGACGAGCGCGTGGATGCGCGGGTCCTCCAAGCCCAGCCGGATCGTCGCCTCGTACGTCGACGGCGGCTCGCCCCCGGTGATGTCCACCGGGTTGCCCGCGGCACCGAAGGGCGGGATGAACTTCCGGAACGCCTCGTCCAGATCCGGCGGGATCTCCATCAGCGTCAGGCCGTTGTCCGTCACCGCGTCGGAGAGCAGCACACCACTGCCGCCGGCGCCCGTGATGATCACGATGTTGTCGCCCTTGGGTGCGGGAAGCACCGGCAACGCGCGCGCGTACTCCAGCATGTCGTTCAGCCCCGGCGCCCGGATCACCCCGGCCTGCCGCAGGATGTCGTCGTACACGGCGTCGTCGCCCGCCAGGGCACCGGTGTGCGAGCCGGCCGCCTTGGCCCCCGCGGCCGTCCGCCCGGCCTTCAGCACGACCACCGGCTTCTTCGGCACGGTCGCCCGGGCGGCCTCCACGAAGGCGCGGCCGTCCTTGAGGTCCTCCAGGTGCATCGCGATGCAGTCGGTGTGCGGGTCCTCGCCGAACCAGGTCAGCAGGTCGTCCTCGTCCAGATCCGACTTGTTGCCGAGCCCGACGATCGCCGACACACCCGTCTTGGTGGTGCGGGCGAAACCCAGAATGGCCATGCCGATGCCGCCCGACTGCGAGGTCAGCGCCACCCCGCCCTTGACGTCGTACGGTGTGCAGAACGTGGCGCACAGGTCGTGCCAGGTCGAGTAGTAGCCGTAGATGTTCGGGCCCAGCAGCCGGACGCCGTGCCGCTCGGCGATCGCCACGATCTCCGCCTGGAGTTCGTGCTCGCCGGTCTCGGCGAACCCGGAGGGAATCAGAACGGCGTTCGGGATCTTCTTGCGTCCCACCTCCTCCAGGGCCGAGGCCACGAACCTGGCGGGGATCGCGAAGACCGCCACATCCACCTCACCGGGAACGTCCGTGACACTCTTGTACGCCTTGCGGCCCAAGATGTCATCGGCCTTGGGATTCACCGGGTGGATCTCCCCGGCGAACCCTCCGTCGATGAGGTTGCGCATCACCGAATTGCCGATCTTGCCCTGCTCGTTGGAGGCACCGATCACGGCGACCGAGCTCGGCTGCATCAGCCGGCGCATCGACGCGAGGATCTCGTCGCGGGAGTACTTCCGGCGCGGCGCGGGCTGCGACTCGGCGAGGATCACCCGGATGTCGGCCGCGACGGCCCCCTCCGCCGTCGCGATCACCGGGTTGAGGTCCACCTCGGCGATCTCGGGGAAGTCCGCGACGAGTTCCGAGACCCGGCGGATCTGCTCGGCGACGGCCCACCGGTCCACGCCCGCCTGGCCGCGCACCCCGCGCAGGATCTCCGCCGACCGGATCGAGTCCAGCATCGACAGCGCCTCGTCGGCGTCCACCGGCGCGAGCCGGAAGGTGACGTCCTTGAGGACCTCGACGAGCACCCCGCCGAGCCCGAAGGCGACCACCTTGCCGAACGTCGGGTCCGTGACCGCGCCGACGATGACCTCCTGCCCCTTCGGCAGCAGCTCCTGCACCTGGACGCCCGAGATGCGGGCATCGGCGTCGTAGGCGCGTGCGTTGTCGATGATGGTGTGGAAGGCAGCCCGCACGTCGGCCGCGCCCTCGACCCCGACGATCACTCCGCCGGCGTCGGTCTTGTGCAGGATGTCCGGTGAGACGATCTTCATGACGACGGGCCCGCCGAAGCGCGCCGCGAACGCCACGGCCTCGTCGACGTCCGTCGCCAGTTCCTCGCCCGGCACGGCGATCCCGTACGCGTCGGCGATCACCTTGCCCTCGGGCGCGGTCAGCGCGGTCCGTCCCTCGGCCCGCACGGACTCCAGGAGGGACCGCACCCGCAGGACCCGGTCTTCCGCCATCACGTCAGATCACTCCGTTCGACTTGAGCAGGCGCACTTCCTCGTCACCGAGGCCGAGTTCGCCGACGTAGACCTCTTCGTTGTGCTCGCCGAGCAGGGGTGAACTGGTCACGTCGACGGGTGAGTCGGACAGCTTGAGCGGGCTGCCGACGGTCACGAAGTCGCCGCGCTCGGGGTGCGGGACGGTGACGACCATCTCGTTGGCGACCAGCGAACGGTCCTCGATGATCTCCCGGGTGGACAGGATCGGCCCGCACGGGATGTTGCGCGCGTTGAGCCGCTCCAGCACCTCCCACTTGGGCAGCGTCGAGGACCACTCCTCGATCAGCTGGAACATCTTGCCGAGCTTGGGCAGCCGCGCCTCGGGCGTCGCCCACTCGGGGTCGGCGGCCAGCTCGGGCCGGCCGATGAGCTCGCTGAGCGGCTGCCAGCCGACGGGCTGCACGATGACGTACACGTAGTCGTTCGGGCCGCCCGGCGCGCACTTGACCGCCCACCCGGGCTGGCCGCCGCCGGACGCGTTTCCGGACCTGGGAACCTCGTCGCCGAAGTCGTCGTTGGGATATTCAGCGAGCGGCCCGTGTGCCAGACGCTGCTGGTCCCGCAGCTTCACCCGGCACAGGTTGAGTACGGCGTGCTGCATGGCCACGTTGACCCGCTGCCCGCGCCCGGTGCGCTCCCGTTGGTAGAGCGCGGCGAGGATGCCCGCCACGGCGTGCACTCCCGTCCCCGAGTCCCCGATCTGGGCCCCCGTCGCCAGCGGCGGCCCGTCCTCGAAGCCGGTGGTCGACATCGATCCGCCCATGGCCTGCGCGACGACCTCGTACGCCTTGAAGTTGGTGTACGGGCCTTCGCCAAACCCCTTGATGGAGGCATAGACGATCCGTGGATTGATCTCCTGGATGCGGTCCCAGGTGAAGCCCATCCGGTCCACCGCGCCCGGGCCGAAATTCTCGACCATGACGTCGGAGCGCCGGATCAGCTCGGTGAGGATCTCCTTGCCGCGCTCGGTCTTGGTGTTGAGGGTGATGCTCCGCTTGTTGCAGTTGAGCATCGTGAAGTAGAGGGAGTCGACGTCCGGCAGGTCACGCAGCTGCTTGCGTGTGATGTCGCCGGTCGGCGCCTCCAGTTTGACGACGTCCGCGCCGAGCCAGGCGAGCAGCTGGGTCGCCGACGGCCCGGACTGGACGTGGGTCATGTCCAGGACGCGGATGCCTTCGAGGGCCTTGGTGGAGGTAGCTGTCATCGGGGGCACCTCACTTGTACATGGTCTGGTTCATGGTTCCGGGGGCGTACGCGTCGGGGTCGACCCAGACGTTGATCAGTGACGGCTTGCCGGACTCACGGGCACGTTGCAGCGCCGGGCCGATGTCGGCGGGGTCGCTGACCTCCTCGCCGTAACCGCCCAGCATCTGGGCGAACCTGTCGTAGTGGACGTCGCCGAGGGTGTTGCCGATCCGCTCGCGGTCCTTGCCGTACTTGGCGGCCTGGCCGTAGCGGATCTGGTTCATGGAGGAGTTGTTGCCGACGATGCCGACGAACGGGAGGTCGTAGCGGACGAGCGTTTCGAAGTCCCAGCCGGTCAGGGAGAACGCGCCGTCTCCGAAGAGTGCGACGACCTCCTTGTCGGGCCGTGCCTGCTTGGCCGCGAGCACGAAGGGGACGCCGACACCGAGCGTGCCGAGGGGCCCCGGGTCCATCCAGTGCCCGGGCGACTTGGGCTGCACGACCTGCCCGGAGAAGGTGACGATGTCGCCGCCGTCTCCGATGTAGATCGAGTCCTCGGTGAGGAAGTCGTTGATCTCGCTGACCAGGCGGTAGGGGTGGATGGGTGAGGCGTCGGACTTCAGGTTCGGCAGCCGCTTGTCCAGAGCGGTCTGCTCGGCCGCCCGCAGCTCGTCCAGCCACTCCTTGCGCTTGGACGCCCCTCCGTTGATCCGCCCGGAGGCCGCCTCGGTCACCGACTTCAGCACCAGACCGGCATCGCCCACGATGCCGAGGTCGATGTCGCGGTTCTTGCCGACCGTGCGGTAGTCGAGGTCGATCTGCACGACGGTCGCGTCCGGCGACAGCCGCTTGCCGTAGCCCATGCGGAAATCGAAGGGGGTTCCGACGATCACGATGACGTCGGCGTTGGAGAAGGCGTACCGGCGGGAGAGCTGGAAGTGGTGCGGGTCGCCGGGCGGGAGGGTGCCGCGTCCCGCGCCGTTCATGTAAGCGGGGATGTTGAGGGCCCGCACGAGTTCGATGGCGGACTCGGTGCCGCGGGTGGTCCACACCTGGCTGCCGAGCAGAATGGCCGGCTTCTCGGCGTGCACCAGCAGGTCGGCGAGCTTCTCTATCGCCTCGGGGTCGCCGGCCGAGCGGGTCGAGGCGCGGTAGGCGCCGCCCTGCGGTACGCGCGCCTTGGCGGCCGGAACCTTGGCGTCCAGCACGTCGCGCGGGATCTCGAGGAAGGAGGGGCCGGGCGCGCCGTGGAAGCACTCGCGGAAGGCCATGGACACCATGTCCGCGGCGCGGGCCGTGTCGGGCACGGTCGCCGCGAACTTGGTGATGGGGTTCATCATGTCGACGTGCGGCAGGTCCTGGAGGGACCCCATCTTGTGCTGGGTAAGGGCTCCCTGACCGCCGATCAGCAGCATCGGGGACTCGGCGCGGAAGGCGTTGGCGACACCGGTCACGGCGTCGGTCGTCCCGGGTCCCGCGGTGACCACCGCGCAGCCGGGCTTGCCGGTGATGCGCGCGTAACCGTCGGCGGCGTGTGCGGCGACCTGCTCGTGGCGTACGTCGACGACCTCGATGCCCTCGTCGACGCAGCCGTCGTAGATGTCGATGATGTGGCCGCCGCACAGCGTGTAGATGCGGTCTACTCCCTCGGCCTTCAGCGCCTTGGCTACGAGATGACCACCGGAGATCAAGTCCTGGGTGTCGTCGGGCATGGCGAAGTCCTGTCCCTTCGTAGGGGGTTGGAGCGGCTCGCGTACATTGCATACAGTCGACGAATACTGTATGAAACTTGTTATCCCGCATCCGGTGGGTGGTGTCCAGGGGGCGTGCGGCATTTTCGGGTGTCTGGGGGGTGCTCCCCGCAAGACACGGCAGTCAGGAGCCGGAATGGACCTGTACGAACACCAAGCAAGGGAACTCTTCGAGAGGCACGGCATCTTGGTGCCGCGGGCCGAGGTGACGGACTCACCCAAGGAGGCCCGTGAGATCGCACGCCGGCTGGGCGGCCGCGTCGTGGTCAAGGCCCAGGTGAAGACCGGAGGACGCGGCAAGGCAGGCGGGGTGAGACTCGCCGCAGACCCGGCCGCCGCCGAGCTCACCGCCCGTCAGATCCTCGGCATGGAGATCAAGGGCCACACGGTCGGCAAGGTGATGCTGGCCCAGCCTGTCGACATCGAGACCGAGTTCTACGTGTCCTACGTACTCGACCGTGCGGCCGGCCAATTCCTCGCGATCGCCTCGGCGGAAGGCGGCACGGAGATAGAGGAGGTTGCGGCCGGTCGTCCGGAGGCCGTGGCCCGTATCCCCGTCGACCCGGCCGAGGGCGTGACGTCGGCCAGGGCCACCGAGATCGCCGACGCGGCCGGGCTGCCGCCCCAGACCGTCGACGTCCTCGTACGTCTCTGGGAAGTCCTGGTCCGCGAGGACGCCCTCCTCGTCGAGGTGAACCCGCTCGTCCGGACCCGGCAGGGGCAGATCCTCGCCCTCGACGGCAAGGTCACCCTCGACGACAACGCCCGCTTCCGGCAGGCACGATGGGGCGCCGAGGAAGCAGGGTACGACGACGCACTCGAAGCCGCCGCTGCTGCCAAGGGCCTCAACTACGTCAAGCTGGACGGCGAGGTCGGCATCATCGGCAACGGCGCCGGCCTCGTCATGTCGACCCTGGACGTGGTCGACGGGTGTGGCGCGCGGCCGGCCAACTTCCTCGATATCGGCGGCGGAGCGAGCGCGCAGGTGATGGCGGACGGGCTGTCGGTCATCCTCTCCGACCCGGCCGTGAAATCCGTCTTCGTCAACGTGTTCGGCGGGATCACCGCCTGCGACGCGGTCGCCGACGGCATCGTGCGGGCCCTGGAAACCGTCCGGCTGACCAAGCCGCTGGTCGTCCGCCTGGACGGCAACAACGCGGCCCGGGGCCGGGCCGTTCTCGACGAGCACGCGCATCCGCTGGTCCAGCAGGTCACCACCATGGACGGCGCCGCCGCCCGTGCCGCCGAACTCGCCACCACAGCCTGAGGAGAGGGAACGCCATGGCCATCTACCTCACCAAGGAGAGCAAGGTCCTCGTCCAGGGCATGACCGGCGGCGAGGGCATGAAGCACACGCGGCGGATGCTCGCGGCCGGCACGAACGTCGTCGGCGGGGTCAACCCGCGCAAGGCGGGCCGCACCGTCGACTTCGACGACCGGGCGGTCCCCGTCTTCGGCTCGGTCGCCGACGGGATGGCTTCGACCGGAGCGGACGTCTCCGTCGTCTTCGTACCGCCCGCCTTCGCCAAGGCGGCCGTCGTGGAGGCCGCCGACGCGGGCATCGGCCTCGCGGTCGTCATCACCGAGGGCATCCCGGTCCACGACTCCGTCGCCTTCACCGCGTACGCGAAGGACAAGGGCACCCGCATCGTCGGCCCCAACTGCCCGGGCATCATCACGCCAGGCCAGTCCAACGCGGGCATCATCCCGGCCGACATCACCAAGCCGGGCCGCATCGGGCTGGTCTCCAAGTCGGGCACCCTGACGTACCAGCTCATGTACGAGCTGCGCGACGCCGGCTTCTCCACCTGCGTCGGCATCGGCGGCGACCCCGTCGTCGGCACCACGCACATCGACTGCCTCGCCGCCTTCCAGGACGACCCCGACACCGAACTGATCGTCCTCATCGGCGAGATCGGCGGTGACGCGGAGGAACGCGCGGCGGCGTACGTCAGCGAGCACGTCACCAAGCCGGTCGTCGGCTACATCGCCGGTTTCACCGCGCCCGAGGGCAAGACCATGGGCCACGCGGGCGCCATCGTCTCCGGCTCCTCCGGCACGGCCGCCGCGAAGAAGGAGGCGCTGGAGGCGGTCGGGGTGAGAGTGGGCAGCACACCGACCGAGACGGCGAAGCTGGCGCTTGCGCGGCTCGAAGGCCGGTAGCTAGGCGGTCACTGTGCTTGCGTGTGGTGGAGGCCGGTAGCCGCGCAACCACCGTGCTCGCGCGTGGTCGAGGCCGACAGCCGCGCCACCACCGTGCTCCCGCGAAGCGAAGGCCGACAGCCAGGCCGCCCACCCCCCACCCACCCGGACCACCACGCCGATTCCCCGCCCCCGACCGTGCACCGAGAGCGGAGCAACAGCATGGCACCCACCCTCACCCTCAAGACCGGCACGTCCTGGCCCGACGCGTGGCGGCGCTGTCTCGCCGTCGCTCCCGAGGCCTTCCGTGACGACCGGGTCCTCAACCACTGGAACGGCGCCTGGCAGCACGACGGCCGGGTCCTGCCCGCCGTCAGCCCCGTCGACGGCAGCCCGATCGCCGGCCCGCCACGCCTGGACGGGACCACCGCCCACCGGGCCGTCTGCGCCGCACTCGACCAGCACCGCGCCTGGCGCCACCTCGCCCTGGAGGAGCGCCGGGCCCGGGTCGCGGCCACCCTCGACGCGCTCGCCGAACACCGCGGTCTGCTCGCGCTGCTGCTCGTCTGGGAGATCGGCAAGCCCTGGCGGCTCGCCCAGGCGGACGTCGACCGGGCCGTCGACGGGGTCCGCTGGTACGTCGACGGCATAGAACCGATGCTCGCCGGGCGCGCCCCGCTGGACGGCCCCGTGTCCAACATCGCCAGCTGGAACTACCCGATGAGCGTGCTCGTTCACGCAATGCTGGTCCAGGCACTGGCAGGCAACGCGGTCATCGCCAAGACCCCGACCGACGGCGGTGTCGCCTGTCTGACCCTGGCCTGCGCCCTGGCCGCCCGGGAGGGGATCCCCGTGACCCTTGTCAGCGGCAGCGGAGGCGAGCTGTCGCAGGCGCTGGTACGGGCGCCCGAGATCGGCTGCGTCTCCTTCGTCGGCGGCCGCGACACCGGCGCCGCCGTGGCCACGGCCGTCGCCGACCTCGGCAAGCGACACGTACTCGAGCAGGAAGGACTCAACACCTGGGGCATCTGGAACTACTCGGACTGGGACGCGCTCACCGCCGTGATTCCCAAGCTCTTCGACTACGGCAAGCAGCGCTGCACGGCGTACCCGCGCTTCGTCGTCCAGCGGCACCTGTTCGACGCGTTCCTGGCGGCGTACCTCCCGGCGGTGCGCACGCTCAGCGTCGGGCATCCGCTCGCCGTGGAGCACAGCCACGACCCGTACCCTGAGCTGGACTTCGGGCCGGTGATCAACGCGGCCAAGGCGAAGGAACTGCGGGACCAGGTCGCCGAGGCGATCGAGCGCGGCGCCGTACCGCTGCACCGCGCCACACCCGACGACGCCCGCTTCCTGCCCGGTCAGGACACCTCCGCCTACGTCCAGCCGGTCACGCTCCTCAATCCGCCCTCGTCGTCTCCGCTGCACCACGCGGAACCGTTCGGCCCGGTCGACACGATCGTCCTGGTCGACACGGAGGCGGAGCTCCTGGCCGCGATGAACGCCTCCAACGGCGCGCTGGTCGCCACGCTGTCCACGGACGACCGGGCGACGTACGACCGGCTCGCCCCGCACATCCGCGCGTTCAAGGTCGGCCACGGCACGCCCCGCTCCCGGGGCGACCGCGACGAACTGTTCGGCGGGCTCGGAGCTTCCTGGCGCGGCGCGTTCGTCGGCGGTGATCTGCTGGTGCGCGCCGTGACGCGGGGCCCAGAGGGGGAGCGGCTGCCGGGGAACTTCCCGGAGTACCAGTTGCTGCCCTGACGAAGGGGGGCGCGTACGGCGCCGGTTCGCCACGCGGCCCGTCCCTCGGAGTGGGTTCCGGCGCCGTACGCCTGACACGGCGCCGCTCCGGCCAGGCCGGGTGGCCCTGCCGCCGCCCCGAGCGCCCTCCGCGATGCCGGGCCCGGCCGTCTTCCCCCTCGTGTCCGGGCGTGCCCGGGGTCCCTCAGCCGATCCCCTGCCGGTCCGGGCGCAGTGCGAACTCCCGGTCCGCCGGGGTCGATGCGGTCACGTCGATCGCCTGGCGGAGGAGTTCGCGATGGCGCAGCAGCGGTTCGCGCCGTTCCGGCGGGGCGAGCAGGAGCAGGTCGTCCAGGCCGGCCAGCATGCGCCGGCACACCTGCGGGGTCAGGGGCGCGCACATCCGCACCTCGGTGAACCCGAGGTCCACCAGCTCGGTCCAGCGGGGCACGGGCTGCACCAGCCGCACCGCACCGGCCCGGTCCTGGTACAGGGCGGCGTCCAGCGGCCGTCGGCTCAGCGCGGCCAGGAACTGGACGATACGGTCCAGCGCTTGCACGGCGGTCGTCGGATCGTTGATCGCGGACGACAGGGCACGCAACGCGATGTCGGACAACTGCCGCAGCCCGAAACCGAGATCCTGGTGGTAGGTCCGCTCAACCCCCACCGAGATCGCGTAGCGCAGCACCCGGCGTGGCGGGACCGGCCCGCCGTGGACCGCCAGCACCGGCATGCCCGGCACCACGAAGTCCCCGATCCGGGGGATCAGCCGCAGCACGACCCCGTGCTTGCGCGCCACCCGCACCAGCCGAGCGACGTGCACGTCCCGCAGCACCCCCGCCCGGCCCTCGTGCGGCACCCACGCGGTTGCAGCGTCCAGGCCGGGGGCCTCCTGCCCGCCCACCGGCACGGGCATCGAGGCGGCCACCCGGAACGACTCAGAGGCGATCCGCGCGATCACGTGGCTGATCCGCATCAGCCTCAGGGTGGCGTTCACGTACAGCACGAAGAGCAGCAGGCTCAGCCCGACCATGCCGAGGGTGAGTACGGACTGCACCAGGGGTACCGACGTGACGGCCCGGGGGTCCTCGACACTGTCGAAGCTCGTCAGGACCAGCAGGGTCAGCACGAAGGTCGCCAGGAACACCGCGAAGGTCGCCTTGGTGATCCGGCTCCGTACGAAGAGCCGCACCACGCGGGGGGTGAACTGCCCGCTCGCCATCTGCACGGCCACCAGCGAGATGCTGAAGACCACACCGATGAAGGTCATCATCGCCGAGCCGACCGCGGTCACCACGGCCTTCGCGTCCTCCGAGAACCGCAGCAGCTCGTCGAGCGTCTCGTAGTCCCGGTCCTCCTGGAGCGCGTCGACGATCGCCGCGTCGAGCACCTGCGCCCCCACCCAGACGACGAACACGCTCACCATCGCCGCGGTCGGGGCGAACCAGAACGTGTCCCGCAGATGCTCCCTCAGCGGTGACAGCGCACGCGGGCGACGCCCGGCCGAGGAGCCCTGCGTAACCATCCAGTCACTCATGGTGCGACCCTAGAGGTATCGGAGCGCGAGGTCCCGGACCCCCGCCAGGTGCACGGAAACGCAGGTGAAAGGCACTCCGAAACCTTGGTATTGTTGTCCGTGTCGCTGCGGGGAACACCCCTTGAATGCGGCAGACACCTGGTCCGGGTGGCGGAATGGCAGACGCGCTAGCTTGAGGTGCTAGTGCCCTTTATCGGGCGTGGGGGTTCAAGTCCCCCCTCGGACACAAACCAGCTCGGGCGGGTCGAGATCTTTCTCGGCCCGCCCGAGCTGTTGCGCGTGCGCACGGCTTGTCGGGTGACTCAGTGCCGGTACCCCCGCAGCTTGCGGTACAGCGTCGCCCGGCCGATCCCCAGGGCGGCCGCCGCGCGTGCCTTGTTGCCGCCGTGGCGGCGCAGCGCCTCCAGGATCGCGGCGCGCTCGGCGTGCTCCATCGGGCTGAGCGGGCGCGCGGCCGGCCCTTCGCGGACGGCGTCCGGCAGCTCCGCCCGGCGCACCGGCCCGGTCGCCCGCCGCCGCTCCGCCAGGGCCCTTACGACATGGGCCAGCTCGGTGACGTTCCCCGGCCAGGGGTACAGCTGGAGCGCACGCAGGGCGTCCAGGGTCCAGGTCAGCGGCGGCTGCCCGGGCGCCGTCCGGGGTGCGAGGGCCGGCAGGAGTTCCCGTATGTCCTCGGTGCGTTCGCGAAGTGGCGGCAGGGTCACCGAGCGGGCGGACAGTTTGTCCAGCAGGCGCTGGAGGCAGGGGCCGACCGGTGCGCCGGGTGTGTAGGTGACCAGCAGCCGAGTGTCCGGGTGCTGGTCGAGCAGGGAGTTGAGCGCCGCCACGCCGGGCTGCGCGAGGCGCTCGGCGTGACGGAGCAGGAGCGGGCGGCCGGGCTGCCACGCGGGCAGAGCCTGGCCGAGGCCGGGGTCCCGCGCCGCGTCGGCGGCCTGGACGGGGTCCGGGCCGACCAGTTCCCGAGCCAGCGCGGACTTGCCCGTGCCGCGCTCACCGGTGAGCAGCAGCGGTTCCCGTGAGCGGGCCAGTTCGACGGCATGGCCGACGGTGTGCCGCCAGGGGACCGAGGAACCGGTCAGTGCGACCGCCGGGGCCGGGGCCGGGGCCGGGGGCGCGGGATCGTCGAGGGATTCCAGGGCGGCCACGATCCCGATGGTCCTGCCGTCCAGGCGGACCGGAGTGACGCGTGCGGTGCACCCGGCTCCATCCGGCAGCTCCGCGAAGCCCGTGACGTCCGTGTCCAGGGCGCCGGCCGCCGTATGCTCCAGCACTGCGAGCACCTCGGGCGTCAGAAGCCGCTGGGCCGCGTCGCTGACCAGCCGGTTGCGGCCGTCGAGGGCCGCCACGGCCCGGTGCTGCCCCCGCGCGGCCCGCAGGTAGGCGTCCAGCAGCACCCGCTCGCCCCGCCCTGCGCGCGCCCGCAGTTCGGTCTCGACCGCCGCGACCGTCGCCTCGGCGAGCGCGGCCTGCGGATGCGGCCGGCCTGCGGCGGACAGCCGGGACGCGACCGTCAGCGTGCCCAGCACCTGCCCGCTCTCCGGGCCGAGGACCGGGACGCTGACCGCGGACACGTCCTGCCACCGGTCGAGGAAGTGCTCGGGTCCGTGCACCTCGGACCGGCTGCGGGCGCGCAGGGCGAGGGCCGCGCTGTTGTTGCCGACTTCCCGCTCCGACAGGACGGGGCACACGCCCAACCCGGGCACGCTGCCCGCCGTCCACAGCACGCGCAGTCGTTCGTCGGTCAGGACGAGCAGTGACCCGCTCCCGCCCAGAGCGGGGGCGATCCGGTCGAGCACCGGCCGGGCGGCACCGAGCAGTATCGACTCCCCGGGGAGCGGCGGACGCGCCACCGGCTCCTCCAAGTCGTGCGGCACACCGAAGAACCGCGCCCGCCGCCACGCCGCGAGGACCTCCTCCGGTACGTCCGGGGGCAGCGGGCGTCCCGACAGGAACCGCTCGCGGGCGGCGGTCAGCCAGGGCCGGGCGGTGGCTGCAGGGGAGGGATCTGTGGTGGTCACGGCACGGACCACCGTAGCGGGTTCGGTTGAACGGCCAACAATTGCTGGTCCGGTCTGCCTGACCGGGCCTCTCGTCATGAGACGGCCGGACCGACCCGGTCTCTCGTAGTGAGACGGCCGGCCTCACCAGGCCCCTCGTCATAAGTCGGCCCGCCCACCAGGTGTCTCGTAATGAGACACCCGCGGCCGCCCGGAGCACGCCATGATCACGGAGGTCGATTCCCGCCGCCCGAACCCGGGCCGCCGGAACCCCCTCCGCCCGACCCCCCTCCGCAGGAGCGCCCGTGTCCACCGTCGTCGAGACCGACGTCCTGATCGTGGGCAGCGGCCCGGCCGGTGCCTCGGCCGCGCTGGCCCTGAGCACCTACGGCGTCCCCAACATCGTGGTGACCCGCTACGCGAGCCTCGCCGACACCCCACGGGCGCACATCACCAACCAGCGCACCATGGAGGTGCTGCGCGACCTCGGCGTGGAGCAGGAGGTCGCCGCGCAGGCCACCCCCCAGCACCTGATGGGCAACACGACGTTCTGCACCAGCCTGGCGGGCGAGGAACTGGGCCGGGTGCGCTCCTGGGGCAACGACCCGCTCGTGCAGGCCGAGCACGAACTCGCCAGCCCCACCCGCATGTGCGACATGCCGCAGCACCTCATGGAGCCGGTCCTCGTGAACGCGGCCGTCGCCCGCGGCACCCGGCTCCGCTTCCAGACCGAGTACCTCTCCCACACCCAGGACGCCGAAGGTGTCACGGCCACCGTCCGCGACCGGCTGCGCGGGGACACGTACGAGATCCGCGCCAAGTACCTGATCGGCGCCGACGGCGGACGCTCGAAGGTCGCCGCGGACGCCGGGCTGCCGATGGGCGGTCAGATGGGCGTGGCCGGCAGCATCAACATCGTCTTCGAGGCGGACCTGAGCCGGTACACCGCCCACCGCCCGTCCACCCTCTACTGGGTCCTCGCCCCGGGCGCGACGGTCGGCGGCATCGGCGCGGGGCTGGTGCGCTGCGTGCGCCCGTGGAACGAGTGGCTGATCGTCTGGGGGTACGACGTGAGCGCCGGCGCGCCCGACCTGACCACCGAGTACGCCGAGTCGGTCGTCCGGCAGCTCGTCGGCGACGACGACATCCCCGTGACCGTCCGGTCGTCCTCGGCGTGGACCGTCAACGAGATGTACGCCGAGTCGTACGCGAACGGCCGTGTCTTCTGCGCCGGCGACGCCGTGCACCGGCATCCGCCGTCCAACGGCCTAGGCTCCAACACCTCGATCCAGGACGCCTACAACCTCGCCTGGAAGCTCAAGCTGGTCCTCGACGGCACCGCCCACCCGCGGCTGCTCGACAGCTACACCGCCGAGCGCGCCCCGGTCGGCCGGCAGATCGTCACCCGAGCCAACCGGTCCATCCGCGAGACCGCCCCGGTCTTCGAGGCCCTCGACGGCCTCTCCCCGCAGACTCCCGAGCAGCTGTGGGCCAACATCGCCGCCCGCAAGGACGCCACCGAGGCCGCCGAGAAGCAGCGGGCGAGGCTGCGCGAGGCGATCGCCTTCAAGGTCTACGAGTTCAACGCGCACGGTGTCGACCTCAACCAGCGCTATCCCGCCGACAGCTCTGCCGCGATCGTCCCGGACGGCACGCCCGACCCCGGTTTCGCCCGCGACCCCGAGCTGTACCACCAGCCGTCCTCCCGGCCCGGCGCCCGGCTCCCGCACGCCTGGATCACCTCCGGCACCCGCACGCTCTCCACCCTCGACACGATCGGCCGGGGCCGCTTCACCCTGCTGACCGGCATCGGGGGACAGGAGTGGGCGCGGGCGGCCGAGGCGCAGGAGGTGGACATCGCCACGGTGGTGATCGGCCCCGGGCAGCAGTACGAGGACCCGTACGGCGACTGGGCGCGGCTGCGTGAGATCCCGGACGCGGGCGCCCTCCTCGTACGCCCGGACGGGTTCGTCGCCTTCCGGCACGCCTGCGCCGGCCCGGATACCGGGAAACTGCTCGCGGACGCGCTGCGGCGCATCCTCGGGCATGCCTGAGCGCGCCATCATGGAAGAAGCGGACGTCGACGAGGAGGAGTCGGGATGACCACCGACGCGACCGGGGCCGGCGTCACCGAGCAGGCGCTCGCCGGCCTGCGCGGGACCGCGGACCCGAGGCTGGGCGAACTGCTCACCGGCCTCGTCCGCCACCTGCACGACTTCGCACGCGAGACCCGTCTCACCCAGGAGGAGTGGGAGCGGGCGATCGCCTTCCTGACGGCGACCGGCCAGGCCTGCACCGACACCCGGCAGGAGTTCATCCTGCTGTCGGACGTCCTGGGCCTGTCCATGCTGGTGGAGACTCTGAACGGCGATCGTGCGGCGGGGGCGACCGAGTCGACCGTGCTGGGCCCGTTCCACCTGACCGAGTCGCCGGTCCGCGCGCTCGGCGACGACATCGACCTGGTGGGCGGAGGCGAGAGGTGCGTGGTCAGCGGCCGGGTGCGGTCCGCCGACGGCACGCCGCTGCCCGGCGCCGTCGTCGACGTCTGGCAGGCCGACGACAAGGGCTACTACGACGTCCAGCAGCCCGGCGTCCAGCCCGCGGGCAACGGACGCGGGCTGTTCACCACCGACGCCGAGGGCCGCTTCTGGTTCCGCACCTGTGTCCCGGCGGCGTATCCGATCCCGACCGACGGCCCCGTCGGCGGGCTGCTGCGCGCGACCGGGCGGCACCCCTACCGCCCAGCGCACATCCACTTCATCGCCGAGGCCGAGGGCCACACGCCCGTGACCACGCACATCTTCGTGGCCGGCGGCGACTACCTCGACTCCGACGCGGTGTTCGCCGTGAAGCAGAGCCTGGTCAAGGACTTCACGGAGACCGATGACCCGTCGCTGGCCCGGGAGTTCGGTGTGGCGAACCCCTTCCGGCACGCCCGCTTCGACCTCGTCCTGGAGCGGACCGCATGACGTTCCAGGAGCGGTTCACGTACGAGACCCGGCCCGTGCGGGTCGTCTTCGGGCCCGGGGCGGCCGTCACAGCGACCCCGGACGAGGCGCGACGCCTGGGCCTGAGGCGGCTGTTCGTGGTGTGCGGCAGCCGGGGCGAGTCCGTGGCGCGGACGGTGGCGGACGCCCTCGGGGACAGCTGCGCCGGGCTGCACCCCGAAGCGCGGATGCACGTGCCCGTCGAGGACGCCGACCGGGCCGTCGCGGCCGTACGCGCGGCCGGTGCGGACGGCTGCGTCGCGGTCGGCGGCGGCTCCGCGATCGGGCTCGGCAAGGCGATCGCCCTGCGCACCGGACTGCCGCTGATCGCCGTGCCGTCGACCTACTCCGGCTCCGAGATGACGCCGGTGTGGGGCCTGACCGAGCACGGAGCCAAACGCACCGGCCGCGACCCGGTCGTCCAGCCCCGCAGCGTCGTCTACGACCCCCGCCTCACGCTCTCCCTGCCCGTACCCCTGACCGTCACCAGCGGGATCAACGCGCTCGCGCACGCCGTCGAGGCGCTGTACGCCCCGGACGTCTCACCGCTGGTCTCGGTCATGGCCGAGGAGGGCGTCCGGGCGATGACCGAGGCGCTGCCGCGGCTGGCCGCGGACCCGGGGGACCTCGACGCGCGCGGCCGGGCACTGTACGCGGCGTGGCTGTGCGGCGCGTGCCTCGGCACGACCACGATGGGGCTGCACCACAAGCTGTGCCACGTCCTGGGCGGCACCTTCGGCCTGCCCCACGCCGAGACGCACACCGTCGTCCTGCCCCACGCCCTCGCCCACAACGCCCCCGCCGCCCCGCAGGCGTTGACCGTACTGCGCCGCGCCCTCGGCACCGACGACGCGCCCCGCGCCCTGTGGGACCTGGCCGGCCGCCTCGGCGCCCCGCGCTCCCTCGCCGAACTGGGCCTCACGGAGGCCGACGTGACCCCGGCGGCGGTCCGGGCCGCGGGCGAGCCGTACGCCAATCCGCGCGAGGTGACGGCGGAAGGGGCCCGGGGCGTACTGCTGGCGGCGTACGAAGGAGGCCCGCCCGAGCGTGCCGACGGGAGCGCCCTTTAGTCCGGAACACTCGACGGCTCTGCCGTGGGGTCTACTGCGTTCCCGCCCGGCGAGGTGCACCGCGGCAGCGCCGTGCTCGTCGGCGATGGCTACCCACTGCCGCAGCAAAGACGTCTTGCCCACACCGGCGATGCCGTGCACATGGTGGAGGAACTGGTAGTCGTCCGCCTCGGGATTCCGGCCGAGATTGGTCCGGAAGGTGCTGATCTCATCGCGTCTTCCGACGAAGCCGCTTCGTCGTCGGCGGCGGACCAGGTCCTGCCGCGTGGGCCGTCGTTCCGCCACTGCCCCCACCCCTGCGGATCAGTATGGGAAGCCGGGGCATCTCTTCTGGGCCTTGCGGACAGAAGGTGACCGCAAGCCTTCCTAGGGTCGTGGCATGACTCAGACGCAGAAGATCCTCGTCACCGGTGCCACCGGAACCGTCGGCCGTCAGGTCGTCGCCGAACTGCTCGACCGGGGCCACGAGGTGCGTGCCCTGACGCGTGATGCCGCGAGGGCCTCCTTCCCGGCCGGTGTCGAGGTGGTCGAGGGCGACCTGACCGAGCCCGACGGACTGGCCCCGGCCCTGGAGGGCGTCACCGGCCTCCATCTGATCACCTTCGGCGGTGCGGCCTTCAGCCCGCTGGAGACCGGCCCCCGGCTCCTGGAGCTCGCCCGCTCCGCCGGGGTCCGCCGCGTCACCGTGCTGCACGGCGGCGGCCCCACCCCGCTGGAGGACGCGGTGCGCGCCGACGACGGCGTGGACGGGACCGTGCTCATGCCGGTCGAGTTCATGGCCAACGCCCTGGAGTGGGCGGACGGGATCGTGGCGGCGGGCGAGGTGCGGGAGCCGTTCGTCGACCGGCTGAGCTCCATGGTCCACGAGGGCGACATCGGCGCCGTCGCCGCGGTCGCCCTCACGCAGGAGGGGCACGGCGGCCAGGAGTACGTGATCACCGGCCCCGAGGTGCTCACCGTCGGCGACAAGGTGAAGACGATCGCCGCAGCCGTGGGCCGGGAGATCACGCTGATCGAGCTGACCAAGGAGGAGGCCGTCGCGCAGTGGCGGGCGGCGGGCCTCCCCGAGGACGTCGTCGGCTTCCTGCTGGAGGCGTACGGGAACACCCCGGAGGTGGGCCGTACGGTCTCCGGCGTCGTGGAGAAGGTCACCGGTCGCCCGGCGCGCAGCTTCGCCCAGTGGGCCGCCGAACACGCGGACACCTTCAGGGGGCAGTCCTGACTGTCTCGTATTGAGACACCCGCACCGGAGCCCGGTCCGTCAAGATCGACAAGGGGGTGTGACCGCAGCAAGGTGCGGCCGTCGGCATGCGCTGAATCGCTGACCGCACGGCCGCGCACCCGAAGAAAGGTGACCACCATGGCCCTCGCACTGCTCCGGCGCCGGTGGCTCAAGAGCACCCCCGCCGCAGCGGCGGGCCTCGCCCTCCCCCTCCCCGCCGGCGCGGGCGCCGTCGCCCGCGAGGTCGTCGACCCGATGGGCTCGCCGCTGGCCGCAGCGGACGTCACCGTCACCGCCCTGGACACCCACCGCGTCGCCGCCCGCGGCACGACCGACCCGTACGGATACTTCCTCGCGGCGCTGCCGCCCGGCCGGTACAGCCTGCTCATCTCGGCGCAGGGCCTGCGGCCGCACCGCGAGACGATCGAGACGGGCCCGGGCGCCCCGACGGGCACCGAACGCGTCTGGCTGCAGCCCGCCGAGGCGCTCCAGCTGCCGACGCCCGGAACCTGGCTCTTCGACCCGCCGCACACGGCGATCCGGTTCATCGCCAAGCACGTCGGCATGGCCCATGTCCACGGCCGCTTCGAACGCTTCGAGGGCGGCATCCGGATAGCCCCGGACATGACCGACTCCCGCGTGCACGTCCGCATCGACGCCTCCAGCATCACCACCGGCAACAGCACCCGCGACAACCACCTGCGGTCCGCCGACTTCCTCGACGTCGAGCGCTTCCCGCACATCGACTTCACGAGCGCGCGCTTCGCCTACCGGGGCGGCAGCAAGTGGACGCTGCAGGGCTCCCTCACGATGCACGGTGTCAGCCGCTCCGTGGCCCTGGACACGACGTACCTCGGCACCGTCAACGGTGGCTACGGCCAGGAGTTGCGCTGCGCGGCCCTGGCGACGGCGGAACTGCACCGCGAGGACTACACGCTCAACTGGCGTTCCATGCTGGCCCGGGGCATCGCCGTGGTCGGCCCGACCGTCCAGCTGGAGCTCGACGTCCAGGCCATGTACCGCACCCACGACACCCCGACCCCGCCGGAGTAGTGGTCCGACCCGGGCCTTCCGATGGCCCGGGTCAGGCTCCGCGCCCTCGGCTCCGCCGTACGGGCGAGCCGCGCCTACCCGGCGTCCGGCCACGCCTGCGGCGGGCGGGGCGGTTCCGGGTCCGTTCGCCGCTGCGCCGCCCGGGCATTCTCCGCCCGCAGGGCCGTCAGCCACGGCCAGAGATCCGGCAACGGCTGCTTCGAGCACGCCAGCCGGTGCTCGATCCGGCAGCGCTGCGATCCGTCCGGCGGGCACACCCCGTACACCGTGACACGACCGTCCGACAGAGTGATCCACCGATGCTCCGCCGGCACGAGATGCGCCGGCAGCTCCAGCCCCGGCTCCAGCAGGACCCAGTCCTGCTCCAGCGTCGCCACGCGCTCCTGCGGCAACCGGCAGCGCGGACACGCGTACTGGCCGACCTGTAATCGACGCAGCCCCTCTTCGACAGCCCCCATACGGCCAGAGTCCGCAGTCACCGGCCCGGCGAGTAGAGCGCGAACCGGACGAGAACCCTGAGGCGCGCGGACACCAGAGGGGCACAGCGAGGCTCGGCAGCCGCAACCGGCAACTACCGCTGAATCCCCGTCGGCCGGGACGCGACGGAATCGGACCCGGGCCGCCGGGCAGCCGCCGCTCGGGACGCGACGGAATCGGACCCGGGCCGCCGGGCAGCCGCCGCTCGGGAGGGGACGGAATCGGACCCGGGCCGCCGGGCAGCCGCCGCTCGGGAGGGGACGGAAACGGACCCGGGCCGCCGGGCAGCCCCGGCCCGGGTGGCGACGTGAACGACCCCCGGCCTCCCGGGACGCGAAGAAGACGAACCCTGGCCCCTCGGGACGCGAAGAAGACGAGCCCCGGCCACCCGGCAGCAGCCGCCCGGGCGACCGGCGCCAAAAATCCCTGGCCCCGTTCGCATCGGTCTCCCTACACTCACGCACATCCCCGGCGCCGCCCACTACCGAGCGCCGGGCACCATCGCGACGAACGAAGGGAGACGGCCATGCGTGACCACACCGCTGCCGTCGTCTCCCTGCCGCGCTACGCGGTGATCCTCGTGTCTTCGTCGCCCCGGTGCCCGCTGCGCGGCGGCACCGGCTGACCGGGACGAACGCCTGACGCCCGAACACTGCTGACGCGACGTCAGACGCGGGTCGTCGTCTGCCCGCTTCGCCCGGGAATCGCGCTGCCCCATTCCGGATCGCACCGAAAGGCCCCGGGCCGTGCGCACCCACCTCAACCCGCTCGCCGTCGTCCGCAACCTCGGCATCCTCGCCCATGTCGACGCCGGCAAGACCACCGTCACCGAACGGATCCTGTTCGCCACCGGAACCACGCACAAGCGCGGCGAGGTCCACGACGGCACCACCGTCACCGACTTCGACCCGCAGGAGCGCGACCGGGGCATCACCATCTTCGCCGCGGCGGTGAGCTGCGCCTGGGACGGTCACCGGCTCAACCTCATCGACACCCCGGGGCACGTCGACTTCGCCGACGAGGTGGAGCGTGCGCTGCGAGTGCTCGACGGTGCGGTGGCCGTGTTCGACGCGGTGGCCGGGGTGGAGCCGCAGAGCGAGTCGGTGTGGCGGCAGGCCGACCGGCACGGCGTGCCGAGGATCGCGTTCGTCAACAAGATGGACCGTCCCGGGGCCGACCTCGACGCCGCCGTGGCCTCGATCCGGGAGCGGTTGCACCCGGCGCCTCTGGCCGTACAGCTCCCGGTCGGCGCGCAGGACTCCTTCACCGGCGTCGTCGACCTGGTGCGCATGCGCGCACTGCTGTGGGCCGACGACGGCACCGCCGAGGACGTGCCGGTGCCCGGCGATCTGAGGGGCGAGGCCGTGGCGCGCCGCCGGTCGCTGGAGGAGGCCGTGGCGGAACTGCACCCGGGGGCACTGGAGGAGTTCTGCGCTACCGGCGCGCTGTCCGAGGGGACCCTTTCCTCGGCGCTGCGCGAGGTGACCCGGGACGGTGACGGCGTGGTCGTGCTGTGCGGCTCCGCGTACCGCAACCGCGGTGTCGAGCCGCTGCTCGACGCGGTCGTGGCCTACCTGCCGTCGCCGCTGGACGTGCCGCCGGTCAACGGTACGCACGACGGCGAGGGGCAGGCCCGGCCGGCCGACCCCGCGGCACCTGCGGCCGCCCTCGCGTTCAAGGTGCACGCCACCCCGACAGGACGGCTGACCTACCTGCGGATCTACTCCGGCACGATCGAGAAGGGAGACACCCTGTGGGACGCGAGCGCCGGGCGCGGCGAGCGTATCGGGCGGATCCTGCGTGTGCAGGCCGACCGGCACGCCCCGCTGGACCGGGCAGTCGCCGGGGACATCGTCGCCGTGGTCGGGCTGAAGTCCGCACGCGCCGGCTCGACCTTGTGCGCACCGGACGCGCCGCTCGTCCTGGAACCGGCCGGTGTGCCCGAGCCGGTGGTGTCGGTCGCGGTCGAGTCCCGCCGGTCCGGTGACACCGACCGGCTCGTGTCGGGGCTGGCGCGGCTGACCGAGGAGGATCCCTCGCTGGCCGTGCGGTCCGACCCGGAGACCGGGCAGACGGTCCTGTCCGGCATGGGTGAACTGCACCTGGAGGTGGCGGTGGAGAAGCTCCGGCGCGAGCTGGGCCTGGAGGTCAATGTCGGCCGCCCCCGTGTCGGTTACCGCGAGACCGTCGGCCGGGGCGTGTCCGGGCTGGTGTTCCGGCACGTCAAACAGGACGGCGGGGCGGGGCAGTTCGCCCATGTCGTACTGGATGTGGAGCCGCAAGAGGAGGGAGGCTTCGCGTTCCGCTCGGCCGTCGTCGGCGGGCGGGTGCCGCAGGAGTACGTCCGGGCGGTCGAGGCGGGCTGCCGGGACGCCCTCACCGAGGGGCCGCTCGGCGGGCACCCGGTGACCGGGCTGCGGGTCACCCTGACCGACGGGGCGACCCATGTGAAGGACTCCTCGGACACGGCGTTCCGCACGGCCGGCCGGCTCGGTCTCCGGGAGGCCCTGCGCGCCTGCGCGATGGTCCTGCTGGAGCCGGTCGTCGAGGTCACGGTCACCGTGCCCGAGGACGCGGTCGGCGGCGTACTCGGCGATCTCGCCGCCCGGCGCGGGAAGGTGACCGACTCGGCCACCCGTACGGGCGCGGCGGTCGTCACCGCCACCGTGCCGCTGGCCGAACTGTTCGGCTACGCGACCCGGTTGCGCAGCCGCACCCAGGGTCGTGGCACCTTCACGGCCCGGCCGACCGGCTTCGCGCCGGCGCCGGTCGCGACGCCGGTGCGGTAGCGCCGGGGAAGGCCCCTCCCGAAAGGGAGGGGCCTTCCCTCCCCCCTCGCGGGCCCGTTCGGTCACTTCCTGCCTCTGAGCGAGCACATCGTCGGGGATCTCGCTGATGAGCTGGAGGGCCTCTCATGCGCACAAGACGCAGACGGATCAACGTGGCCTACGCGTCGCCCGAACTCCTGGCGGGCCAGAAGTCACTGGACGGCCGCAGCGACCTGTATGCGGTGGGGTGCCTGCTGCACCAGATGCTCACCGGCCGCCCTCCCTTTCGCGGGGCGGGCCCCGCCGAGCTGGTGACCCAGCACCTCACCGCACCCCCGCCCCGATTGGCCGACTGCGGTGTCGATGCCCCGGGCGCCGTCCAGCACCTGACACAGGCACTGCTCGAGAAGCACCCCGAGGACCGTCCCGACATTGCGGCGGAGGTGTACGCGGCCCTCGCCCCGTACCTGCCGGCCCCCCGACAAGACCGGGCTCGTCCGGGTCGAGGTACTCGATGACCGGGCCCCATGCCGCGTCCCTGGCGGGCGGGGGCGCTTCCCGCGACGGACACCTCCGCGGCGGCCGGGGCCTGCGGTGGTCCAGGCCGGCGCGGGGGAACCCACGACGGTGGCTGTGAGCGTGGCGCGGACGCTCTCCAGGACGCCGCCGCCCGTGACGGCCAGGGTCTCGACAGGGAAACCGTCGAGACGGCCGGTCGTGAGCTGGACGGCGTCCCCGCCGCCGACATCCAAGAACTGCAGCAGATTGGACCAGTACAGCCAGGCTCGCCAACGGCGCTTGTGCGCTTCCTCCTGGGCGTGGACGCCGGGCGCGTCGTCGAGGAGGACGATGCCGGTCCAGGCGGGGGGCTTCGCCCGGCCGTCCAGGACCTTCGGGCAGGACGGCTGACGGGACCGCCGGGTGCATCGCGCCGTGACAGGCGGCGAAGGCACCGTGACGATCAGCATCAAAAATAACGCCCGCCTCGGACATCGGGGCCCCGCCCGGTCGAATCCCGGTCTTCGGCCGCGCGGCACGGACGGGGCGCGGGCGGGTCGGTGACGCCCATGGCCGAAGGCGCCGTGCCTGCCCGTCGGCTGCCCGCCCCGGGCCCGCCGCCGGGCACCGGCTGCGGAAGAGGGCGAGGTTAGGATCACCGTGCATACGCGGTTTGCCATGCCGAAGTCACGGGGGTACGAAGCATGGGTGTAGGTGGAGCGGGCGCGAGCCAATTGGGCGGCGTCGATCTGAGGGTGTCGAGCCAGGACCTCACCAAACTGGCCGATGACCTCGACGACATGCAGGTTCACCTGGACAAGCAGGTCAGACGGATGGACGCGATCGTCGACCGTATCGAAGCGGGCTGGCGAGGACCTGCGGCGACGGCGTACCGCGGGTTCCACCGGGCGGCGGCCGAGGACGCCGTGCGCATCCGTGAAGTGATCCGCCACCTCGAGCAGGCCGTACGCCTGAGCCGGGACGGCTTCACGCAACAGGAGCTGGACGTGGTGGCCGGGCTGCGGAGCATCGCGGTGGACATCGACAGCGAGGTCGACAAACTGTCGACACCGAACCCGGAGACAGCCGGGCCCGTCCCTCCGCGCAGCAGCCTCGACTCCTTTTGACGGCCTCTGCGAGAAGCTCTGCCACCTCCGCTATGACACCTACGAAACGGGGAATCATGTCGACCGGGAGCGCCGACGACGGCCACATAACCGTCTCCTTCGCCACCCTCCGCGAACTCGCCGCCGAACTGGAGGACATCCTCAAGAAGCTGAACAGCGGTCTGGAGGACCTCCACGACCGGGTTGTGCCGGTCGTGCTGTCCTGGGAGGGGGAAGCCCGCGAGGTCTTCGTCGACAAGATCGACGAGTGGGACCGCTCGGCCCAGGACCTCCAGGCGGCCCAGAAGTGGCTCCACGAGTGCGCGACCACGAGCCACATCAACTACGCGGCAGCGCACCAAGCCGTGCTGCGAGGCTGGGGAGCCGGCTGATGGGAACACCGCCACCGAGCCAGAACGGCACCATCGACGTCAAGCCGACCGACCTCCACCGCGTCTCGGGCGGGGTCGCGAGCCAGCAGACGGTGATGGACAAAGGCGCCAAGAGCCTCCTCGAGGATCTGCACAAGTACCCGGACGCCGGCGGTTACGGCACCTCGCCGCAAGCGTTCGCGACGTCGTACGTCAAGGTCGGCAACCGTTTCCTCGAGGTGTGGGCCAAGAGCGTCGTCAGCATCGGTGGTGCGGCGGTCGGCTTCACTTCGACGGCCAACACCTACGCGAAGGCGGAGGCAGCCAACGACCCCTCCGGAAAGGCAAAACCGGTCGTCCAGCCGTTGCCGCAGGTCATCGAGAAGCCGCCTGCCTACGGCACCGTGCCGAATCTGAAGTGGGGCGACGACGACGGTGGCGACGATTTCATCCGCAGGCTCCTCGAGTGGGTGCCCGAGCCGGTCCGGGACGTACTGAGGCCGGTGGTCGAGCACGCCTTCCGGATGGGCAAGGTCGCCGAGGTCTACCCGTTCCCGCAACAGCACTACCTGAACTCGCTGTCCCAGGCGTGGATGGCGACGACCAGCTCGCTCTCCACGGCGGAGAGCGGGCTGACCGGCAACGTCAACAGCATCACCCAACAGACCAACAGCGAGTGGCACGACGCGATGCGCCAGTTCTGCAGTTCGCTGTGGGGCACGACGTCGTGGGGCGGGAGCCGCGAGACCTACGAGTGGAAACACGACAGCTCCTCCTCGCAGACCGCCACCCACCCCGTGATGACCGTGCTGTTCGACACGGCTCAGAAAGTCAGCGACCTCCTCTACGAGTTCGCAGAAGCGGCCGTCTACCTCAATCGCGAGGTGTGGGACGTCTACATCGAGGCCGTACGCGACGCGATTCCCAAGGTCGAGGTCAACCTCAAGGACGGCGTCGGCATGGACGACGTCAAGGGCCTGGTCAAAGGCGTGGTCAAGGGTGTCGCCAAGGGCGCGAGCCAGCTGGGCCAGGGCATCGTCCTGAACATGGACACCGCCAAGCTGAACGCGATCGTCACCGAGTACAACCGACGGGTGGACGCGCTCGTTCCGAAACTCGACGCCCTCATGGGGCCGTTGGACGAGGCGCACCGGAGCGCCCCGAAGTTCGAAGCCCAGGAGGCGCGCGCTGAGGGCTTCGGCATGCGGGCCTTGGAGGACTTCAAGGACTCGCAGGTTTGGCTGAAGGTCGACTCGGCCGGCAAGTACGACCTCAACCTGGCTGCCAACGAGTACCTGGAGCATGGTCACACGCTGGACAGGCACGTCGGTAAGACAGACGAGCAGTTGGCGCAGCGCCTACGCGACCAGCAGCCGAACCCGACGCCGACGCAGGCCTGGCCGTACGGAAAGCCGAAGCCCAAAGCCGCTTCGGCTTTCCCGAACTACCAGCGGGCGGAGGAGCTGACCGAGTACAACCTGAACCAGAACAAGGCCGCCATCGAGGCGTGGATCAAGGGCCCTCCGCCGCCGGGTGACGGTGAAGTCGAGCCGTTTCACTCGACGGCGCCCAACGGCGAGACCAGCGGCCGCAGCGTGTTCAAGCAGCCGGTCGACCCGAACGACCCGCTGTCCGGGTACAAGCAGGGCGGCATGAACGCCAAGGCGTACGACGTCACCGGCATCGACACAAGGATCCGGTACGACAGCAGCCGCACCCCGCCGTTCACCGTCATGACGTCGATGCCCTCCAAGGTCTGACGCCCCGCATAGAAAGGCCAGCGCCACATGTCCGTCGACCAGATTGCCTGGGAAGCCGCAGTACGCCACCTCTTCGAGGACGCGTTCCCGTACGACGCCACGGGTCCGCGACGCCACGAGGACTGGATCCTCGACGTTCTCGCGTTGATGGCCCGGGCCGTACCGGATCCCCGGGGCTGGACCGGTCTCGACGACACGGCGCAGACCCCGGAGCGCGAGACGTACCCCACGTATCCGTTCGCCGTCCACCCTCCGGAGTACATCGCGCCGCGTCTCCATGAGATCGACCGGGCCAGCGCCGAGAACCTGCTGCTGGCCCTCACGGACGACTGCTGCACCCTGTCCAACCTGAAGCGCTTCACGGAAAGCGAGGAGGAATTGCGGGCGATGGCACGCACAATCCTCGCCCGGTACGGAGACGAGGCCACCTATCACACCAACGTCAAGAAGCCCGGCCATGTCCGTGGCACGCTCGACTTCACGTCATCGAGTTGGGCTTACAGCCCGCTGGCGCTTACCAAGGACTACTCGGAGGACTGCGGCCTGATCGTCGTCTCCGACACTGAGGTGGGCATGTTCTGGAACTTCTCCGACTACTGATCCGTACAAGCGCAGCTCCTGGCCGGATGCTTTGAGAGGATGCCCCCGTGCTGACCCGTTCCGCCTCCTACCCCGACCGGGAGACCGCCCACTGGGCCACGCAGCAGGTGGTGACCGCCAACGAGCAGGTCATCTACCGCTGGCTCGCCCAGGGCACCCGGGCTCGCCTCACCATCGAGGCCGCCTGGCCCTCCCGAGAGGAGCACGTGGGCCGGGTCCAGCTGGAGGGCGACCTGCTGGCGGGGCGGGGGCCGGTCGACGTTCGCGCGGCGCGCGTCGTTCTGCGCCGTGAGCCGTCGAGCCCGCATGGCTTCGTCGTTCACACGACCGTCCCGTTCTACCTGTAGGGGCCGCACGCACATGTCCTTGAAGCCCCTCGAACACGACCGCCGGTACGGCGAGCTGGACCAGGTGATGCGTGCATATCTGGGGCAACCGGCCGACGACAGTCCGGAGCGGCGCAGCCGCGCACTGGACGCGTACCTCCGCCACACCTGGCACACCCGCCCCTGGGCCATCGCGGAGGCGGAGCGCCAACTGCGCGAACACATCCGCAACCCACCGGGCCGCATCAGGCAAAGGCTGGGCGAGTTCTATTCGACCCCGGACACCGGGATGGCAGAGTCCGAGATCGGCGACTGGCTGATGATTCTGGCCGATCACCTGAAGAAGAGCATCGAGGAAGGCGACGTCCCAGAGCCGTCGTCCCCGCAGACGCACTGGGAGTGGCACGCGCGCTTCCCGGAAACTGCGCAACTGCTCGGCGGCTGGTTCTCGCAGGACATCGTCGACGAGTTCCCCGACCACGACGCGGCCGTCGCCGACTACGCCGCCACCACCGACCCCCACCTCGCCGCACGCCTCGTGGGCGAACTCCACGAGCTGCTCGCCCTCCCTCTGGACGAGGGGGACTACGCCCTGGCAGCCGCCGAGCTCGGCATGGAGGTCGGCCCGCCCGAGCCGTTCTCCTACGGCGCCTGGTTCCAGGCGGTGGCGGCGACGCTGACCGGCGGCTGATCGTCACGTCCAACCCGTGAGGTCCCCGACGAAGTCCGTGTATGAGCGGTTGCTGCCGCGGGGAGGGGCATCTCCTCACGCCGCGTCATCACCACCGGAAGTCCGTGTCCGGCCTGTCGCCGATGTAGAGGCCGGCCGTCACCTGTGCCCGGGTCCCCGAGGAACCGCTCCAGGGCGAGCGCGTATCCTCGCCGGCCAGGGTGGGCTTCACGAAGGCCTTACGGGCAGGGCGGCTGACGGGACCGCCGGGTGCACCCCGCCGTGACAGCCGGCGAGGGCACCGTGACGATCAGCATCAAAAATAGGGCCCACCTCGGACATCGGTACCCGCCTCGTCGAATCCGGACCCCGGTCGCGCGCCACGGACGGTACACGGCTGCCCTGCGATGGCCGAAGGCACCTGCCCGCCGGCTGCCCTTCCCCCGGCCAACTGCCGGTCGCCGGCCATATCACCGATCAACGCCCATGAAGGAGATCTCGCAGTCGTTCTGATCCTCGCCGGCCAGCACGATGACGCCACGTTCCGGTGCCCGGGAGGCCCGCCCGCCGCTCTGCCGCGCCTTCGGAGTCACAGTTCACCCCCAGTGAGGTCGCCACCCAGCACCCCGGAGAACCACAACTCCCCGAGCGGCTGTTCACCGGACTCCTCAACGATCTCCTTCACCTCGTCTACGGTGAGGGCCGGGATGATCGACGCGCCATCCTCGTCGCGGTCGCAGACGACGAACTCCTCCGGATACAGCCGGTTGACGAGGGCGGGGGAGTGGGTGGCCACGATGAACTGCGTCCGCTCGGCGGCCTCGCGCAGCCGCTGCACGACCAGTTCCAGGGCCTGCGGATGCAGCCCATGGTCGATCTCCTCGATGCAGGTGAACGCCGGAGGTTTGGGGTCGTACAGCAGGGCGAGCAGCCCCAGAAGGCGAACGGTCCCGTAAGAGGCGTCGGCGAGGGGCGTCAGACGGCGCAGGCCGCGCTCGCGCAGTACGACGGTCAGCTGGTCCGTCGCCCCGCCGACTTCCTCGACCTCGATGTTCTCCAACTGTGGCAGGACCGTACGGGCGTCGGCGACCAGGTCGTCCCAGATCTCCTCGCGGCCGCTCAGGTGGATCAGGAACCCGGCCAGGTTCTCGGCGTGCGGCGAGAGGGTGCCGAAGTCAGTACCGCGCAGGCGGGTCGGGCGCCGGGCCGCCGCCACGTCGACGTCGAAGACCCGGAATGACGAGAGACGATCGGCCACCCGCGTCACCTCGTCGCCGCCGTCGGAAGGACCGAGCCGGGGAAGCGTGGACAGGCCACTGCTCAGTCTCCGGATGCCGAAGCTGCCGCTGTCCTTGCTCTCACCCGCCCGCACGTCGAGGATGCGCGCTTCCTCACTCGAATGGTGATGCGCCGTCCGCGCCCCTGCCTGCGTTTGAACGCGAAGCTCTCCTCACGGGAAAGGGCGTACGTGAGTCGCCTGCCGTCCCGGTTCGCCGGTAGGGAGCGTCGCCGAATGGTGAGGTTGTATTCGTCCGGGGCGTTGAGGGCGGAGTTGGTCGTCCAGGTCGCCTTGAGGTGGATCCGCATGGACGTCGGCGGCTTGTTCCCGCCCCAGAAGGCCACCTCGTCGAACCCACCGCGCGTGTCGAGAGCAGGTTGGAGGTCGGTGCGGATGATGTCGGCGAGGAAGTCGAACACCTTCAGCACGTTGGACTTGCCCGCGCCGTTCGGGCCCACTAACACCGTGAGTGGACAGAGCGGCACGGTCACGTCGCGCAGGCTGCGGAAGTTCTCGACGTGCAGTTCGAGGAGACGGCCAGGCATGGGACGAAACCCATCGGGTCGGTGATCGCGCCGCGGGCGCGTGGGGCGAATGCGGCGCCGCTCGGCTGCGTCCTTCGTCCTGTCCGCGCGCGGTCCGGTGCGGGGTGAACGGACGCGAGGAGCAGATCAGGCCGAGCCACTGACATTGATACTCGTAGCGGGTTCCGGTGGTCGTGGCTCTGCCACTGACTGACACCCTGCTGGGTTGTCTTCCGGGTGTACCGTCCGGCTGACGGGGCCCGTTCTTCATGGCTCCGGCCAGGTGGAACATGACCTGATAGGAGCTTGGTCAGAAGCCCCCTCAATGTCCTGTCTGCCCCACCCGGCCGGGGCCGACCAATCGGTGTCAGGAGTGGAAGCGGGTGGGATGACCGGTTCCCGCGCCGCTTTCCTCCCCGAGAGGTGAGGCCGGACATCGGTGCTGGTGGTGTCGGCTGCAACCCGCGTGCTTCCCGACCCCTACCCCTGAACGACGGCTGACGCGGCGCCTCCCCCTGCTTCGGTGCCCGACACCGGCCCACTGAGATCCGGGTCGCCGAACTCCGCGCGCAGGGCCTGGAAGGCGGTCACCTTGTCCTCGCCGAAGCCGCGGACGCGGGCGGCGAATTCGTCGGGGGAGAGGTACGCCGACGGCCGGGACTTGGTGTGGAACTTGTCCGCGTACATCACCAGCCTCTCCTCCGCCGTCACCGCCACGTAGTCGCCGGGAGGGAGGGGCAGACCTTGGCTCACGATGTCGTGCCGCGTGAGTCCCACTCCGGTGTGGTGGGAGCAGAAGCGGCTGAGGGCCTCCGGGAAGCCCTCCGCTTCGAGGATCTCCTGGCCGAGCAGGCCGTGCCGGATGTAGTTGCGGTGGTCCAGTCGTCCGTCGTCCCCGTAGAGGCGGTAGACGCCGATGTCGTGGAGGAGGCAGCCGGCGCGGACCAGTTCGGCGTCGAGATGAGCGAGGTGGGGCGCGGCAAGGAGCTGTTCGGCGATCCCCCAGACGATCTCGCAGTGCGTGTGGACGAGGGCGAACGCCTCGGTGGTGGGCGCGTACTTCTCGTGCAGCGCCCGGATCTCTGCGGGGCCCGGGATCCTCATCGGGGGAGCGTAACAACCGCCCGTCCGGCTGCGCCGGCAAGTTCCCGCAGCGGCCCTTTTCACGCGATCGGATGGTGCTTCGAGGGGCGGGCACCTGCCCGGCCTGCGGGCCGTTCGAGCTGGTGACGGGACTTGTCGTCCACTTCTCAGCACGGTGACGGGAGCACACCATGGGCCTGCATTTCCACCGCAACCCCGACGGCACGACGACCGGGCGCAACGAGGCCAACGGCTTCACCGTGACGCATGCCGACGAAGAAGAGGTGAAGCGGCAGTTGTACGAGGACGCCGGGTGGGAGTACACGCCTCCACCGCCTCCGGTGCCGCCGGGGTTCCATCGGTTCTCCTTGGTGCACGACGAGTTCCGGGCCTGCGGGTTCGAGGACGAGAGGTACGCGGGACTGCGGGCGCGCCCCCCCGCAGGGGTGCATGCCGGTCGACTGGGGGTGCCTCGCCCTGGAGTGCGAACGGCCGGGGAAGACGCTCCTGGACGCGGTCGCCGGCACGGTCGCGGAGGTCCGCCGTGAACACGGGCTGGTGATGAACAGCCTCGGTGTCGAAAAGCCCCAGGAATGGTTCGACGCGGACGGCAAGGACGGATACGCGGCGAAGATCGTCGCGCACTTGGTACTGATGGCCGCTGGCCGTGCCCGAATGCTCGGATACGGGCGCAAGGACGTGGTCCGGCTGCTCGATGCCACGGGGATCGAATAGTGGAACGCCCTGATGGGCGGGGACCGTCGCCCCGACGGAAACCCCGTTGTCCAGCACGCCACATCCTGACAAGGTCGCGCCCATGCCCGCCTTCACCGCACCCGACGGCACCACCCTGGCCTACCACGTGACGGGCGACGGACCACCCCTGGTCTGCCTCCCGGGCGGCCCCATGCAGGACTCCGTGTACCTGGGGGACCTCGGCGGCCTGACGGCCCATCGCACCCTGATCCGGCTGGACCTCCGGGGCACGGGCCGCTCCACGCTGCCGAGGCACCCGGCGTCGTACCGCTGTGACCGGCAGATCGGCGACGTCGAGGCGCTGCGTGCGGAGTTGGGCCTGGAGCGGCTCGACCTGCTCGGGCACTCCGCCGGAGCGAACCTGGCCCTCCTGTACACGGCCCGGCGTCCGGACCGCGTGAACCGGCTGGCCCTCATCACGCCCAGCGTCTTCGCCGTCGGCCTCGGCATCACCGCCGAGGACCGGCTGGAGACGGCCCGCCTGCGTCGGGACGAACCGTGGTTCGCCCTGGCGCAGGCGTCCCTGGAAGCGATCACTTCCGGCCGTGCGAAGCCCGCCGACTGGGACGCCGTCGCCCCCTTCTGGTTCGGCCGGTGGGACGACGAGGCGCGGGAGTTCCGCGCTGCGGAGCAGCAGCAGCGCAACGACCAGGCCGCGGCCCTGTACGCCTCCGAGGGAGCCTTCGACCCCGGCGCCACACGTGCCGCTCTCGCCGAGTTGCCCTCACCGGTGCTCGTTCTCGCCGGGGAGTACGACATCGCCGCGCCCGTGCGCGTCATGAAGGAGTACGCCGCCTTGTTCCCGCAGGCGGAACTCGTCGTGCAAAGCGGAGCGGGGCACTTTCCGTGGAGGGACGATGCGGGTGCGTTCGTGACGGCCTTGGCGGCCTTCCTGGATCAGACGCCCGCCCCGCTGCCCGGCACGTAGTCCGGATCCACCTGAGCCGCCAGGTCCTGGCCCGTACGCGCGTCCGCCCAGGCGTTGGCGTTGCGCAGGTGGAACTCGACCGCGTGGCGGTGGAGGCGGTCCCAGTCGCGGGGGTGGGAGTCGACTGCCTCGCGCAGGACCGTGAGGGCGTGGCGGTTGTGCGGCTCCAGTGACGCCAGTGCGTCCGGGCCGGACCCGGTCCGGCCCTGTTCCGCCGCGCGGATCCAGGGGGAGTGCGCCAGGTGGGTCAGGAGGTCGTCGCCCACCTGCTTCTTGAGGAAGAGCAGGTCGTCCTCGCCGGTCACCTTGTTGCCGACGACCGCGATGCGGATGCCGAACTGTTCCGCGTGGTCTCGGTACTGGCGGTACACGGACACGCCCTTGCGGGTGGGTTCCGCCACCAGGAACGTCATGTCGAAGCGGGTGAACAGGCCCGACGCGAAGGCGTCCGCGCCCGCCGTCATGTCGACCACGACGTATTCGCCGGGGCCGTCCAGCAGGTGGCCGAGGTACAGCTCCACCGCGCCCAGCTTGGAGTGGTAGCAGGCCACGCCCAGGTCCGACTCGTCGAACTCGCCCGTCACCATGAGGGGGACGCCGCCCGCCCGGCCGACGTGCCGTGTGTGCAGTTCGTCGTCGCCGAGCGGGCGGAGGAGACGGGAACCGCGGCCCGGCGGGGTCGTCTTGACCATCGCCTCGGCGGACGGAATATGGGGGTTGTCGCCCCGCAGCATGGTCTTGATCTCGGGCACGTGCGCGCCCAGGGGAGGGGCGGACTCCTCCGTGCCGCCGAGCGCCTCGGCCAGGTGCTGGTTGATGTCGCCGTCGATGGCGAGGACCGGTGCGCCGGAGCGCGCCAGGTGGCGGGAGAAGAGTGCGGACAGTGTGGTCTTGCCGCTGCCGCCCTTGCCGACGAACGCGACCCTCACGACCGCCCCACCTTTTTGAAAATGGATGTCATGTGGATAGGTTTAAGGAGTGGTCTGCATCCATGTCAAATCTTGTACTCCATACGGGATTCGAAGGCGCGCCGGCCTGGATCACCCGGCTGACCGGCCTGTTCCAGTTGATGCATATGCTGTGCAAGTGCGTTTTCAGAGCATCAAGGGCCGCCTCCGGTTTCTCACCGCCCTCGCCCTCGCGCCGTGTCTGGCCGGCTGCTTCGTGTCCCCCGGCGGGCAGTCCTCGTCGGCGGGCGGGCCGGCGGGGTCGCGGCTGCGCGTCGCCCTCGCCTTCCCGCCCGCCGAGAACTTCTCGCCGTACGGAGCCGACGCCACGCTGCTCAGCCGCCTCGGCGTCACCGAGGGACTCACCGCCCTGGACGCCAACGGTGCCGCGGCTCCCGCGCTCGCCCGGTCCTGGCTCCGGGAGGGCGACCGGACCTGGCGGTTCACCCTGCGCGAGGCCACCTTCCAGGACGGCACGGACGTCACGCCCGCCGCCGTGGCCGCCGCGCTCACCCACGCCACCAAGGCCGAGCCCGCCCCCGCCGCCCTCGCGGGCGTCACCCTCGACGCGCAGGCCGACGGCGAGCACGGCCTCCGCGTCACCACCCGAAAGCCCGACCCCGTCCTGCCCATGCGGCTGGCCGGTCCGAGCCTGGCGATCCTTTCCCCGAAGGCGTACGAGAAGAAGGGCAACCCCACCCCGGTCGGCACCGCCACCGGCCCCTTCGAGATCACCGAGGTCAACGGCGGCACCTCCGCCGGCCTCGACCGCTACGACGACTATTGGGACGGCCTCGCCCACGCCTCAGGCATCGACGTACGGTTCGTCAAGGACGGTACAGCGCGCGCCAACGGCGTCCGCACCGGCGACGTCGACATCGCCGAGGCGATCCCCGTCGCCCAGGCCGCAACCCTCGACAAGGCCACCCTCAGGGAAGCCGGCACCACCCGGACCACCAGCCTGCAGCTCAACACGGAGACCGGGCCCTTCAAGAACCCGGAGCTGCGTGCCGCCGCCCGCACGGCGATCGCGCCCACCGCCCTCGTCAAGGGCGTCTTCGAGGGGTACGCCGACCCGGGTGCCGGCCTCTTCGGACCCGCCGTCACCTGGGCCGCGAGCAAGCGCGTGAAGCCGGCCGGCCGCGCGAAGGCCACCCGGCCCGACGGCACGTCGATCACCCTGGCCACCTACGACAACCGGCCCGAGCTGCCCGAGGTCGCCCAGGTCGTGCAACAGCAGCTCCAGAAGGCCGGATTCACGGTGAGGCTGGAGGTGCGCGAGTACTCGCGGCTGGAGAGCGACGCGCTCGCCGGGAAGTTCGACGCGTTCATCGGCGCCCGCAACAGCCTCCTGGACACCGGTGATCCCGTCGGTGTCCTCGGCAGCGACTACACCTGCGACGGCGGCTACAACCTGGCCCGGTTGTGCGAGGAGAAGACCGACCGGGCCGTCGCCGAGGCCGTCGGGACCGATGGCACCGGAGAGCGGCAGGACGCCGCCATGGCGGCCGAGGCGGCGATCCTCCGCACGGACGCGGTCGTGCCGCTGGCCCACCAGCGGATCATCGCCGGTGTCTCCACCAAGGTGCGGGGCGTGCTGCTCGACCCGTACGAGAGGACCCTGGTCGGAACCGGAACGCGTCGCTGACCGGCCCGTTCAGGGGTCGGCATCGGAACGCGGTCGCTGACCGGCCCGTTCAAGCGGGCAGCTTCGTGTCGATCACGCAGCTGATCTCGACGAGCTGCCCGGGAAACGTCAGTTCGGTGACGCCCAGGGCCGTGCTGACCGGGCGGTGGGCCCCGAAGTACGCCCGGTTGGCCTTCGCCACGACCTCGGCGTTCCGCACCAGGTCCACCGCGTACAGCGTCTGGGACACGATCTGGCCGCGCGTCACGCCGTAGTGGGCCAGGATCCTGTCGAGGTTGGTGTAGGTCCGCTCCAGCTGGGCGGTGACGTCGTCCTCGGGGCGGAAGCCGCCCGCCTCGTCGAACGAGAGCTGCCCGGAGACATGGATCAGATCACCGGACCTGATCGCCTGCGCGTAGCCGAAGTGGCTCTCGGCCGGGATGCCGTGGTCGTAGAGGTCGATGGTGGTCACAGTCGGTGTCCTTCCGTCGAGCACGAACCCGTGCTCTCTTGCGGTTACTGGGAAACCGTAGGAGAGTGACCGCCTACCTGGAAGAACGCACTTTTCGGTAACGGGGGAACCAGATGGTGACCAAGCAGCTGAGGGACCTGCCCGAGAACGCGGATCTGCGGCGGGCGGACTCCCTTGCGCGGGAGATCTTCTCCGACGTGGCCAACAAATGGGCGCTTCTGATCATCGAGGCCCTCGGCGAACGCACCCTGCGCTTCAGCGAAGTACGGGACGAGGTCGAGGGCGTCAGCCACAAGATGCTGACCCAGAACCTCCGGATGCTGGAGCGCAACGGCCTGGTCGACCGGAAGGTGCACCCCACCGTGCCGCCCAGGGTCGAATACACCCTGACCGAGCCGGGCCGGGCCCTGCGGGCCACGGTCGACGCCATCTGCGGCTGGACCCACCGGTACCTCGGTCACATCGAGGCGGCGCGCGGGCGGTTCGACGAATGACCGCCCTGCCGTGCCCGCCGTCAGCCGGCGACCAGTTCCCGCACCTGACGGGGCGCCACCGGCTCCTCGACGCGCGAGGTCCGGTACAGCCACAGCACGTCACGCCCGAACGACCAGACCAGCAGGCCCAGGGCCAGGGCCGCCACGCCGAAGTTGCCCGCGTACGGCAGCAGATCGGCGCCCGCGACCAGCAGGAGCACGCCCTGGAGGGCGGCGACCGTCTTGCGGGCGGTGCTCGGCGGGAGCGCGGCGGTCAGCCAGGGCCACACCCGCGCGGCGGCGACGAAGACGTACCGCATGCCACCGATCAGCAGCACCCACGGGCCCAGTTGCATCGACACGTACACGCTCAGCACCAGGATCAGGAACGCGTCGACCTCCATGTCGAAGCGCGCGCCCAGCGGGGACGAAGTGCCGGTGCGGCGGGCGACCTTGCCGTCGACGCCGTCGAGGATCAGCGCCACCGCCGTCAGACCGACGAACAGCGACACGGGCGGCGAGCTCTGGAAGGAGTCGGCCACCAGAGCCGTGACCCCGCCGACGAGGGTGGCCCGGCCGAGGGTGACCCGGTTCGCCGCGCCGAACGAGCGCAGCCGGGAGCGGTGCAGGGCCCGTGAGAGAACCGCCCAGGTGGCGATCGCGAACGCGAGGCCGGTCAGCCAGCCCGCAGGCCCCATCCCGATCGCCGTGCCGATCAGGGCCAGCAGCAGAACCTGCACCCCCGCCCCCAGGGCGGTCTCCTGCTGGAGCCTCGCGTCGTACGTGTTGTTCAGGGCCACCGAACACCCTCCGGCCGTGTGACAGAGTCGATCAACGCCGCTACCTTGTGCGCGGCCTGTGCACCCCTCGGTACGCAAGCAGCTTCCCGATCGTTCAGGAGGACTTCGATGAAGCACACCGCACGGGCGTTCTGGATCGACTCGCCTGGGCGAGGCGGCATCCGGGACGTCACCCTGCCGCCGCCCGGCGAGGGCGAGGTGCTGGTCCGCACGCTGTACTCCGGCGTGAGCCGCGGCACCGAGACGCTCGTCTTCCGCGGCGGCGTGCCCGTCAGCCAGCACACCGCCATGCGCGCGCCGTTCCAGGAGGGCGACTTCCCGGGCCCGGTGAAGTACGGCTACCTCAACGTCGGCGTGGTGGAGGAAGGCCCCCGGGAACTCACCGGCCGCACCGTCTTCTGCCTCTACCCGCACCAGACGCGCTATGTCGTACCGGCCACAGCCGTCACCCCCGTCCCGGACACCGTGCCCGCCGAACGGGCCGTGCTCGCCGGGACCGTGGAGACCGCCGTCAACGCCCTGTGGGACGCCGCGCCCCTGGTCGGCGACCGGATCGCCGTGGTCGGCGGCGGCATGGTCGGCTGCTCGGTGGCCGCTCTCCTCGCCCGGTTCCCCGGCGTCCGCGTCCAGCTGGTCGACGCCGACCCGTCCCGCGCGAAGATCGCCGAGGCGCTCGGCGTCGGCTTCGCCACCCCGCAGGACGCCGACGGGGACCGCGACCTGGTCGTGCACGCCAGCGCCACGGAACAGGGCCTCGCCAGGTCCCTGGAACTCCTCACGGCCGAGGGGACCGTCCTCGAACTCAGCTGGTACGGCGACCGGCAGGTCAGCCTCCCGCTCGGTGAGGCCTTCCACTCCCGGCGGCTCGTCATCCGCAGCAGCCAGGTCGGCACCGTGTCCCCGGCCCGGCCCAACCGCACCTACGCCGACCGGCTCGCGGTCGCCCTGGACCTGCTCGCCGACCCCGCGCTCGACGCCCTGATCACCGGCGAATCCGCCTTCGAGGACCTGCCCGACGTGCTGCCCCAGCTGGTCTCCGGCGAGGTCCCCGCGCTGTGCCACCGTGTCCGATACGACGAGAGCGATGGACGGATCGACTGACGATTCGTTCCATCCGGTACGAGTTCGCCACGACAAGAGCGCCTGACCTGAGAAAAGACGTACGGAAGGCTGAACAGGGGAAGGCAACGAGCCGTACTACCCGGCATCCCCGGCACCCGAGAGCGGGGAACAGACGCGCCGCACCTGGAGGGTCGTCCGTTGTTCAGCATCACCGTCCGCGATCACATCATGATCGCCCACAGCTTCCGTGGCGACGTCTTCGGACCGGCCCAGCGCCTGCACGGGGCCACATTCCTCGTGGACGCCACGTTCCGGCGCGAGCAGCTGGACGAGGACAACATCGTCGTCGACATCGGGCTGGCCACCCAGGAACTCGGCGCGGTAGTCAGCGAACTGAACTACCGCAATCTCGACAACGAGCCCGACTTCGCCGGAGTCAACACCTCCACGGAGTTCCTCGCCAAGGTCATCGCCGACCGGCTCGCCGAGCGCATCCACAAGGGGGCGCTGGGCGAGGGGGCCAAGGGCATCGCGGGCCTCACCGTCACGCTGCACGAGTCGCACATCGCCTGGGCGAGTTTCGAGCGTGCGTTGTGACCGACACGACCATCGAGCGGCCCGAGCACATGGGTCCGGCGCCGGCGCGGCTGAATTATGTTCCCGTGCAGCACGCTTCCCTGAAGAACGCCGAGATCATCCCCATGTCCCTGCGCACCGTGCACTTCGTGCTGCCGGGCGGCGTCGACGACCCGGCGGTGCCGAGCGGCGGCAACGCCTACGACCGGCGGGTGTGCCTGGACCTGCCCGGCTTCGGCTGGCAGGTGACCAAGCACGTCGTGGCCGGTGACTGGCCCAGCCCGGGGGCCGACGCCCGCGCGGAACTCGCCGGCACCCTGAGCGCATTGCCCGACGGGGCCGCCGTCCTGCTCGACGGGCTGGTGGCCTGCGGCGTGCCGGAGATCGTGGTGCCCGAGGCGGAACGGCTGAGCATGGCCGTCCTCGTCCACCTCCCGCTCGGCGACGAGACAGGGCTGGACGCGGCCGTGGCCGCCGAACTGGACGCCAAGGAGCGGACGGTGCTGCGGGCGGTGCCGGCGGTGATCGGCACCAGCGACTGGGCGGTCCGCCGCCTGGTCGCCCACCACGGCCTTCCGCCCGAGCGGGTCCACGTCGCGGCCCCCGGCGCGGACATCGCGCCGCTCGCGCCCGGCACCGACGGTGTGTCGCGCCTGCTGTGCGTGGCCGCCGTGACCCCGCGCAAGGGCCAGCACCGGCTGGTGGAGGCGCTGGCCATGGTCCGCGACCTGCCGTGGAGCTGCGTCTGCGTCGGCGCGCTCACCCAGGATCCGGAGTACGTCGCCCACCTGCGGACCCTCATCGCCCGGCACGGCCTGCAGGACCGGCTGGAGCTGACCGGGCCGAAGTCCGGTCCCGCGCTCGACGCCAGCTACGCCACCGCCGACCTGATGGTCCTCACCTCGTACGCCGAGACGTACGGCATGGCGGTGACCGAGGCCCTGGCACGCGGCATCCCGGTGATGGCCACGGACGTCGGCGGGCTCCCGGAGGCGGTCGGCCGCGCGCCCGACGGCGGCGTGCCCGGCATCCTCGTCCCGCCGGAGAACCCCGCCGCCATCGCCGCCGAACTGCGCGGCTGGTTCGGCGAGGCGGACGTACGACGCCGGCTGAAGGCCGCCGCCCGCAGCCGCCGCGCCGCCCTCGGCGGCTGGGCGACGACCGCACAGAGCCTGGCTGCGGTGCTGCGCCGGCTCCCGACCGAACCCCGGAGGTCAGCATGACGAACCCGGCGACGACGACCCAGCAGAGCGGGGCGATCCCGGCGCAGCCCGGGCCCAGGGAGGTCAGGAGAGTGACGGACGGCGTGGTTCCGGGCCTGGGTTCCAGCATCGAGTTCGGCCCGGGGCAGGCCCCCGGGGGCGTCATCCCCGGTGCCGGCCCCAGTGGCAAGCCCGGCTCGCGGCCGACCGTCAAGCTGCGTGAGGCGGGCCCGGACGATCCGCCCCGTTACGCGCCCGAGTGGCTGGAGCTGCGGGAGCCGGCCGATGCCGCCGCGCGGGCGCACGACCTGCTCGACCCGCTGCGGATCCGGCTCGCCAACCTGCCGGGCAAGCCGGGCGGCGTCGTCATCCACGACCTGGGCTGCGGCACCGGCTCCATGGGCCGCTGGCTCGCGCCCCGCCTGGACGGCGCCCAGCACTGGATCCTGCACGACCGCGACCCGTACCTGCTGCACTTCGCGGCCGTCGCCTCCCCGCGCTCGGCCGCCGACGGCAGCCGGGTCTCCGTCGAGACGCGGCGCGGTGACATCGCCCGACTCACACCGGACGCTCTGCAGGGCGCCTCCCTGGTCACGGCGTCAGCCCTGCTGGACGTCCTCACCCGCGAGGAGATCGACACCTTCGCCGCCGCGTGCGCCGGAGCCGGCTGCCCCGCCCTGCTGACGCTGTCCGTCGCGGGGCGGGTGGAACTGACCCCGTCGCACCCGCTGGACGCGGAGCTCGCCCAGGCGTTCAACGACCACCAGCGCCGCGACGGCCTGCTCGGCCCCGACGCGGTCACGGCGGCGGCCGAGGCGTTCTCCGAGCACGGCGCGACCGTGCGGCTGCACCCGAGCCCCTGGCGGCTCGGCTCCGAGCAGGCCGCGCTGACCGAGCAGTGGCTGCGCGGCTGGATCGGCGCCGCCGTCGAGGAGCGCCCCGAGCTGCGGGCCGAAGCCGACGTCTACCTGACCAAGCGGCTGGCGGCCCTGGCCGCGGGCGAGTTGCGCGTCACCGTCCACCACGTCGACCTCCTGGCCCTGTCCCGTCCGGTGGACGGAGCGTCATGACCCCCCAGGCGACGGGAACGCGCTCGCGCACCACGCCCACCGAGAACCGTCCCGCCACCGGCAGCGGCACCCGTGTGGTGCCGGTGTCCGGTACGGCGGGCACGGCCCGGGCGGACGCGGCCGTGCCGCGTCCGGCCGCGGGCGACAGGAGCGCCCCCGCCGCCTCGACCCCGGCCGCCTCGACCCCGGCCGCCTCGACCCCGGCCGGCCCGGCCCGGCCGGCCGCCGTCCCGCCGCCGGCCGCCGACAGCACGTCGTCGCCCGCCCCTGAGGGCACGGGCCCGAACGGCACAGGCCCGAACGGCACGGGCCCGAACGGCACGGGCCCGAACGGCACCGGCCTGGGCGGCACCGCCCGGATCGACGGCGGCACGGACGGCGTCGGCTTGGGAGGTGACGGCTCCACCGACACCGCCCCGACCGACACCGGCACGGACAGCGCCGGCACGGACAGCCCCGGCTTCGGCGGCGACGGTTCTGTCGGCCCGAACGGCACCGGTACGTCGTCGCCCGCCCAGGACCGCGCCGGTGCTTCTCCGCGCGGCCCGATCCGTGGCGCTCTCGCCCGGCTCGGCACTCCGGCGGTCCGTACGCATCTCGGCACCATCGCCGGGATCGCCATCCTGGCGGTGCTGTTCTGGCGGCTCGGTACCGGCGTCTTCCTGGACGGGCTGCGGCGTATCGACGGCGTGTCGCTGCTGCTCGCGCTCGGCATCGGGCTCGTCACCACCGTGTGCAGCGCGTGGCGGTGGGCGATCGTCGCCCGGGGGCTCAGGATCCGGCTGCCGTTCGGATCCGCCGTCGCCGACTACTACCGCGCGCTGTTCCTGAACGCGGCGCTGCCCGGCGGCGTCCTCGGCGATGTGCACCGGGCCGTGCGGCACGGGCAGAGCGAGGGGGATCTGCGGCGGGGTGTGAAGGCCGTCGTCCTCGAACGGACCGCCGGGCAGATCGCGTTGTTCGCGGTCGGTGCCGTCGTCCTGCTGGTCATGCCGTCCCCGGTACTGGACGAGGCCCGGCACATCGCCCCGCCGGCGGCCCTGGCCGTCCTGGGCGCGTTCGCCGTCGTCTTCGCCCTGCGCATGAACCGCCCGGCCCCCTCCGCCCGCGGCCGCAGGCTGCGCGCGGTCCTCGCCGAGGCCCGCGAAGGGCTGCTGTCGCGTCGGAACGGGCCCGGAGTGGTCGTCTCCTCCGCGGTGGTGCTGGCAGGTTACGTCGCGATGTTCGTACTCGCCGCCCGGGTCGCCGGGGCCGCCGCCTCCGTTGCCGTCCTGCTGCCCCTCGCGGTCCTCGCCCTGCTGGCGATGGGGCTGCCGCTGAACGTCGGCGGCTGGGGGCCCAGGGAGGGCGTCACCGCCTGGGCGTTCGGCGCCGCGGGGCTCGGCGCGGGCCGGGGACTGGCCGTCGCGGTCGTCTACGGGGTGCTCAGCCTCGTGGCGAGCCTGCCCGGTCTGATCGTCCTCGTCGCGCGCTGGTACGCGGGCCTGCGGGCCGGGCCCCGGGCCACCGCACAGGCCCCGGAACCCGAGTCCGCGCCGCAGGTTGACTACGCGTCGGAGGTCAGCATCGAGAAATACGCCCCGAAGGAATCCGCCAGGCTCGCCAGGAGTTCCTTCCCTTTTTCCGCCGAACCCAGCGAAGGACGACCGATGACACCGGAATCGGTGTAGCCGGACATGCCGAGGGTGAGCAGATGACGCCGGTCGTCAGCGACGAAATCGGAAGTCTCATAACCGGGACGGAGCATTTCGGGATGAGCGTGCAGAAGGATGGAGGTCTCTATTTCCCCCGCGTGCATGTCGGTGAGCAGCGAGGTGACCACCCCCGCCCGCTCGCGCGCCGCCTCCCAGTCCTCCGCGGCCGGGAAGAGCGCCATCCGCTCGCCTCGCGCGGAGGACTCCTGAACCACGTTGCCCAGCACGTAGTTGCCGCCGTGCCCGTTGACCACCACCAGGGCGTCGACGCCGGACCGGCGCAGCGAAGCCGCAATGTCCCGTACCACCGCATGAAGGGTCACCGAGGAGATGCTCACGGTCCCCGGCCAGGCCGCGTGTTCGTGCGAGCACGAGATCGTCACCGGAGGAAGGAGGTGCACCGGGTACGCGCCGGCTATCTCCCGCGCGACGGCACAGGCGACGAGCGTGTCGGTCGCCAGCGGGAGGTACGGACCGTGCTGCTCGAAGCTCCCCACGGGAAGCACCGCGACCTGCCGTGAGACATCGGCGCCCCGCGTCCGTACGTCTTCCGTGGTGTCCGCCGGCACCAGATCACTCATAACGTCACGGCCTTTCGTCTCTGCTTAGGAACTCGAGAATCATGACAGAAAAAGTTGGCGTACTCGGCAAGAAGTCGGCGCAGCGGACCGGCGTGGAACGCGTCGTGAATGCGCCCTTGCCCACCGTGTACGGGAAATTCCAGGCGGTCGGCTACCTGGACCATGACCGCGGTGACGAACAGGTGGCGCTGGTCTACGGAGAGATCGGCACGGACGACGTCCTCATCCGGCTGCACTCGGAGTGCCTGACCGGTGACGCCTTCGGCTCCCAGCACTGCGAGTGCGGCGACCAGCTCGACGCCGCCCTGCGCGCGGTCGTCGCCGAGGGCGCCGGCGTCGTGGTCTACCTCAGAGGGCATGAAGGCCGCGGCATCGGCCTGCTCGCCAAGCTGCGCGCGATGGCCCTGCAGGCGGAGGGTCTGGACACCGTCGAGGCCAACCTCGCCCTCGGCCTCCCGGTCGACGCCCGCGACTACGGTGTCGCCGCCCGGATCCTGGAGGACCTCGGCGTGCGGTCGGTGCGCCTGATGTCCAACAACCCGCGCAAGCGCGAGGCGCTGGTGGACCACGGCATCGAGGTCGCCGAGCAGGTACCGCTGCTGATCCCGCCGTGCGAGAACAACATCACCTATCTGCGCACCAAGCGGGAGCGCCTCGACCACCACCTGCCCCACCTCGACGCGGTGGTCAGCTCCTCCTGAGACGCCGGGGCGGATCCGGAGCCCCTCGACGTGACCTGGGCGCATTCGTACGCGACCCGCGGGCGGGCCGCGTACGCTGCGGGGACGTCCGTCCCTTGAGCGCCGGCCCTCAGCGGCCGGCGCCTCACGTCCGGAGGCCCACCTGGTATGACCGAGCTCCATCTGTGGCTGCGCCACGAGGTTCGAACGACCGAGCGGCGTACGCCGGTCGTGCCCGACGACGCCCGGCGGCTCGTCGAGCACGGAGTGGCACTGACCGTCGAGGACTCCCCGCAGCGGGTCTTCCCGACCGGGGAGTACGAGGCGGCCGGCTGCCGTGTCGCGCCCGCCGGCTCCTGGGTGACGGCCCCGCCGGACACCGTCGTGCTCGGCCTGAAGGAACTGCCCGAGGAACCGGCCGAGCTGACGCACCGGCACATTTCCTTCGGCCACGCCTACAAGGGCCAGCCCGGGGCGGCCGGCCTGCTGCGCCGGTTCGCCGCCGGGGGCGGGGCGCTGTTCGACCTGGAGTACCTGGTCGACGACACCGGGCGGCGCCTCGCCGCCTTCGGGTTCTGGGCCGGCTACCTGGGCGCGGCCCTCGCCGTGCTCCAGCACCGCGGCCGGCTGCGGGCACCGCTGACGCCCACGACGAAGGAGGCCCTGGACGAGACGCTGAAGCCCGCCGCGGACGACGCCCAGTTCACCGGCCTGGTCATCGGCGCCCTGGGACGCAGCGGCCGCGGCGCCCGGACGGCCTTCGCCACCGCCGGTGCGGACCCGACCTGCTGGGACCTCGCCGAGACCCGCGATGTGGACCGCCGCGCCCTGCTGGAGCACGACGTGATGGTGAACGCGGTGCTCGCCACCAGCCCCGTCCCGCCCTTCCTCCGCGAGCAGGACCTCGACACCCCGGGCCGCCGCCTGCGCACCCTGTGCGACGTCACGTGCGACGTCGGCTCCCCGCTCAACGTCCTTCCGGTGTACGACGAGACCACCGACTGGGACGAGCCCGTCCACCGGCTGCGCGAAGACCCGCCGCTCGACCTGATCGCCATCGACAACCTGCCCTCCCTGCTGCCGCTGGAGTCCAGCGCCGACTTCTCCGCCGCCCTCCTGCCCCACCTGCTCGACTTCGGCGTCACCGGGCCCTGGGGACGCTGTCTGGACCGGTTCCGTCAGGCATGCCGTGAACACGGGCTCGACCAGGGGGAGACCCTTGACCACTGACCCGGTCCCCGCGAGCGGCACCGTCCACTGGATCGGCGCCGGCCTGTCCACGGGCAGCGGTCTGGCCGCCCTGTGCGACACCGCCGAGCGCGTACGGCTCTGGCACCGCACCGAGAACCGCGCGGCCGACGCCCTGGACCGGCTGGGCCTCGCCGGTCGGGCCGAGCCCCGCGCGTACACGCTGGCCGCCCTCGCCGCCGAACTGGCGCCCGGCGATGTCGTCGTCTCCATGCTGCCCGCGCCGGAGCACGCGCCGCTGCTCGCCGAGTGCGTCCGGCTCGGCGCGCACTTCGCCTGCTCCAGCTATGTGTCCCAGGCGGTCCTCGACCAGGTGCCCGCCGCGGAGAAGGCCGGGGTCGTCGTCCTGACCGAGGCGGGGCTCGACCCGGGCATCGACCATCTCTTCGCCCACGCCCTCGTCGCCCGCGCGCGGGAGGCCATCGGGGACGAGACGCCCGCCTCGTACAGCCTCACCTCGTACTGCGGTGGCGTCCCGGCCGTCCCGAACGACTTCACGTACCGGTTCAGCTGGGCACCGATGGGGGTCCTCAACGCCCTGCGTTCCCCGGCCCGTTACATCGAGGGCGGCGCCGAGACGGTGGCCGGCCGCCCGTGGGAGGCGACCCGGCGGCACGTCGTCGACGGGGAGACCTTCGAGGTGTACCCCAACCGCGACAGCGTCCCCTTCGTCGCGCAGTACGGACTGCCGGACGCCTGGACACCGCGCACGTTCGTCCGCGGCACCCTGCGTCTGGAGGGCTGGCTGCGCGCCTGGGACGGCGTCTTCGAGGAGCTGAAGCGGGGCGACGTCGCGCGGATCACCGCCCTGGCCCAGGAGTTGGCCGCCGCGTACCCCACCACGGACGACGACCGCGACCGGGTCGTCCTCGCCGTGTCGCTGGACGTGCGGGCCGGGACCGGCCGGGCCTGGGCGGGCGGTTACCTCCTGGACCTGGTGGGCGACGCGCGGGAGAGCGCGATGGCCCGCTGCGTCTCGCGCACCCTCGCCCTGGGCGTCCGCCACGTCCTGGACGGCTCCCTGCCGCCGGGCCTGAACCGGGCCGCCGGGACGGCGGCACGGTCCGAACAGTGGCTGAGCGAACTCGCCCGGGACGGCGTCGAGTTCACACTCCGCGTCGACCGGTAGAGCAGGTCAGCCCGACACGGCCTCGTGGACGAACTTCTTCAGGTCCTGGAAGACCGTGTGGGAGGTCCTGGGCCGCACCTGCGTCATGAACTGCACCGTCAGGTCGCGGCCCTGGTCCACCCAGAACGTCGTCGTGGCCACGCCGCTCCAGCCGAAGGCGCCGAGTCCGGACGGCACCAGGGTGCGGGACGGGTCGATCACCACGGAGCAGTTGAGGCCGAAGCCGAGCCCCTCGTTGCCGGGCTCGTCGTGGGCGGGGCTGCTGCCGAAGGCCCGCAGATCGGCGCCGCCGGGCAGGTGGTTGCGGGTCATGAGGTCCACGGTCTGCGGGGCGAGCAGGCGCACGCCGTCGAGCTCGCCCCGGCGGCGCAGCATCTCCATGAAGCGGTGGTAGTCGTGGGCGGAGGCCACCATGCCGCCACTGCCGGACAGGAACCGCGGCCGGCCGCCGCGCAGCGGCAGCCCGGCGATCCGCTCGATGCCACCGCCCTCCTTCTCCCCGTACATCTCGGACAGCCGGGGCGCCTGTTCGTGCGTGACGTGGAACCCCGCGTCCGTCATGCCGAGCGGGCCGAAGATGCGCTCGGCGCAGAACACGTCGAGCGGCTGCCCCGACACGACCTCGACGAGCCGGCCCAGCACGTTGCTCGCCACCGAGTAGTTCCACTGCGTGCCCGGCTCGAACTGCAACGGCAGACTCGCGTACAACTCGATCGTCTCGGCCAGGTCCGCGCCCGGCCGCACCGACGACTCCAGGCCGGCCTCGCGGTACAGGGCGTCCACCGGGTGGGTGTGGTAGAAGCCGAAGGTCAGGCCCGAGGTGTGGGTCATCAGGTGCCGGACGAGTATGGGGCCGGTGGCCGGGCGGGTTCTGACGTCGGCCCCGGAGCCCTCGATGTGGACTCGGGGGTTCGCGAAGGCCGGCAGGTGGTCGGCGACCGGGTCGTCCAGTGACAGCCGGCCCTCCTCCACCAGCAGCAGCGCGGCGACCGCGGTGACCGGTTTCGTCATGGAGTAGACCCGCCACAGCGTGTCCGGCTCGACGGGGAGCCCGGCCGCGATGTCGCGCAGGCCGTGCGTCGTGAGGTGGGCGACGCGTCCGCCGCGGGCCACGGACACGAGGAAGCCCGGCAGCCGGCCCTCCTCGACGAGACCGGCGAAGTGCCGGTCCAGGCGGCTCAGCGCCTTTGGATCCAGCCCGGCCTCGCCCGGGTCGACCTCTTGCCGCAGCTGTGCCATCGCTCATCCTCCGTCGCGCTCGTCGAGGTGAGAACCGGCATACCCCGACCGGACCGCCTCAGACCCCATCCTCGTGCAGGAACCATTCGTGATCACGCAGGAACGGCAACATCACGCAGGAACGGCAGCCTGATCCAGCTCGTGCACGCCAAGGCCTAGGTTCGGGGTCGCAGGACCGATGGCCGATGTCAGGCGACGGCCGGCTTCCTAAGCTGCGAGGCGGGTCGCCGCCGCAGCAGACCAGGACGCCACGAGAAGAGGTCACCATGCCCGTGAACGGTCGCAGTCACATCCGGATCGCCCGTCCCTCCCGTGACCTCGCGGCGGCCGAGCGGTTCTGGCGCGACGGGCTCGGGCTGAGTGTCGTGTGGCGGTCCGAGGGCGGATCCGCACCGGGTCACCACGACCTGCTGATGCTCGGCTGGCCCGACGCCGACTGGCATCTGGAGCTCGTGCATGAGCCGGCCCGGCCGGTGGAGCCCCGCCCCACCGAGGAGGATCTGCTGGTCGTCTACGCCGACGCCCCGGTCCCGGAGGACCTGATCGCCCGCTTGGAGCGGCACGGCGGCAAGCGGGTCGAATCCCCCAACCCCTACTGGAACGAATGGGGCGTCACCATCGAGGACCCCGACGGCTACCGCCTGGTGCTGTGCCGCCGGGCCTGGTCCAACAGCTGACGAGACCCGCCGGGCCCGCGAGGACCCGGCGGAGAGTGGTCCGGGCTCAGGCCGTCACCTTCTCCGGCTCCGTGGTCGCCCGGGCCGGGTGCAGGCCGAGCGCCTCCGTCGGAACCCGGTGTGTCTCGCGGGCCGACAGCGCGGCGATGACCGGCGGCACGCACAGGGCCGCCGTGAACAGGGCCACCGCCGACCAGTCGTCGCCGCCCGGTCCCGCGATCCGCGCGGCGAACGTTACCGCGAAGCCGGCCGCCGCGAAGCCGATCTGCGTGCCGATGGCCACGCCGGACAGCCGGACCCGGGTCGTGAACATCTCTCCGTAGAAGGCGGGCCACACGCCGTTCGCGGCGCTGTAGACCACGCCGAAGCAGACGATGCCCAGCACGAACGTCAGCGGGTACGAGCCCGTGGAGACGGCCCACAGGTACAGGAACATCGTCACCGCGCTGCCGGCCGCGCCGATCAGGTACACCGGTCGGCGGCCGATCCGGTCGGACAGGGTGGCCCACAGCGGGATCGCGGCGAGTGCGACGAGGTTGGCCAGGGCGCCCACCCACAGCATGGCGGTGCGCGACATGCCGACCGCGTCGCTCGTGGCGTAGGCCAGGGCCCACACCGTGAAGATGGTGCTGACCGAGGCGATGAGCGCGCCCGCGATCACCCGCAGCACGTCCGCCCAGTGCTCGCGCAGCAGCACCACCAGCGGCATCTTGACGACGCCCTGCTCGGCGGCCTGCTGGGCGAAGGCCGGGGTCTCGTCCAGCTTGCGGCGGATGACGTAGCCGACGACGGCGACCGCGACGCTCAGCCAGAACGGCACCCGCCAGCCCCAGGACAGCAACTGGTCCTCGGGCATCGCGGCGACCGGGATGAAGACCAGCGTGGCCAGCAACTGGCCGCCCTGCGTGCCGCTGAGGGTGAAGCTGGTGAAGAAGCCGCGCCGGCCCGGCGGCGCGTGTTCCAGCGTCATGGAGTTGGCGCTGGCCTGTTCGCCCGCCGCCGAGATGCCCTGGAGCACCCGACACAGCACGAGCAGGACCGGGGCGAGCGTGCCGACCTGGTCCCGGGTCGGCAGACAGCCGATCAGGAACGTCGACAGGCCCATCAGCATCAGCGTGAAGACCATGATCTTCTTGCGGCCGAGCTTGTCGCCGAAGTGGCCGAGGACCAGCGCGCCGACCGGGCGGGCGGCGTACGCGACGCCGAACGTGGCCAGCGACAGCAGGGTCGCGGTGGCCGGGTCCGACTCGTCGAAGAACACCTCGGGGAAGATCAGCGCTGCGGCACTGCCGTAGATGAAGAAGTCGTAGTACTCCAGCGCGCTGCCGATCCAGGCGGCGGTCGCGGCTTTCCTGGGCTGACCGGGCGGGGCTGCGGCCCCTCGGGGCGTGGCGGGGACGGACACGGCGGCTCCTTAGCGGGCTCCACCATAGGCGGAGTGAACAGAAGGGCGAGCGAAGGGGGAAGTGCCGGATCGCGGCTAATTAACCCACTGGGTAGTTAGTAGGGGATGGCTAGGGATGCTGCGCCCGAGTGCCGCCGGTGTCAAGGGGTCGTGCGCCGGTGTTCGGCGCCGGTCGTTCAGTCCGCCGCGCGCTCCGCCGTGAGGTACGCGATCACCATGTCGCCCAGCATCGCGCGGTAGTGCGCGCGCTGCGCCGGGGCGACCAGGTCGCGGCCGAACAGCGCGCCGAAGGTGTGCCGGTTGGAGACCCGGAAGAAGCAGAAGGAGGAGATCATCGCGTGCAGGTCGACGGCGTCGACCTCCGCCGTGAACAGCCCTGACCTGCGGCCTTCCTCCAGGATGCGGCGGATCACGTCCAGGGCGGGGGAGCCGATCCTCCCCAGCTTCTCGGAGGCGGCGATGTGCTGGGCCTCGTGGATGTTCTCGATGCTGACCAGGCGGATGAAGTCCGGGTGCTGCTCGTGGTGGTCGAAGGTCACCTCGGCCAGACGCCGGATGGCCGCCACCGGGTCCAGGTGCTCGACGTCGAGCTGCTGCTCGGCCTCCCGGATCACGCCGTAGGCCCGTTCCAGGACGGCCGTGAACAGCTGTTCCTTGCCGCCGAAGTAGTAGTAGATCATCCGCTTCGTGGTGCGGGTGCGGGCGGCGATCTCGTCCACCCGGGCCCCGTCGTAGCCGGCCCGGGCGAACTCCTGCGTGGCGACGTCGAGGATCTCGGCCTGGGTGCGGGTGGCGTCACGGACGCGCTCGCGCTCGCCAGGACGGGCCGGTTCTTCGACGCTGGTCATCAGGTTCCTTCGGGCGGAGGGGCCGGTGCCGGTGATTCTAGGAGCAGGGGCCGGATCCCACCGGGGCCTTCCCGTGGTCGAGCTCGGCTGATATAGCTAACGTACTAGTTCGTACATTACTGAGCGGCTCGGGAGGCCCGTGTGCCCAAGGACTCGTACCTCGTCGGACTGATCGGTTCCGGTATCGGCCCGTCGCTCAGCCCGGCACTCCACGAGCGTGAGGGTGACCGGCAGGGCCTGCGTCTGCTGTACCGGCTGATCGACATCGACCCGCTCGGGGTGCCGCCCGAGGCGGTGGGCGATCTGGTGCGGGCCGCCCGCGACCTCGGGTTCGACGGGCTCAACATCACGTACCCCTGCAAACAGCTCGTCATCGAGCACCTGGACGGGCTCACCCCGCAGGCCGAAGCGCTGGGCGCGGTCAACACCGTGGTCTTCGAGGACGGCCGCGCGGTCGGCCACAACACGGACGTCACCGGCTTCGCCGCGTCCTTCGCGCGCGGACTGCCCGACGCCCCGCTGGAGCGGGTCGTGCAGCTGGGCGCCGGCGGCGCGGGTGCGGCCGTCGCGCACGCCCTGCTCACCCTCGGCGCCGAGCGGGTCACCGTCGTCGACGCCCTGCCCGAACGGGCCGCCGCCCTGGCCGACGCCCTGAACCGCGCCTTCGGCCAGGACCGTGCCGCCGCCGCGCCCCCGGACCGGCAGGCGCGGCTGCTCGCGCAGGCCGACGGCATCGTCCACGCCACGCCCACAGGCATGGCGGCCCACCCCGGCCTGCCGCTGCCCGCCGGACTGCTCCACCCCGGGCTGTGGGTCGCCGAGGTCGTCTACCGCCCGCTGGAGACCGAACTGCTGCGCACCGCCCGCGCGCTGGGCTGCGCCACCCTCGACGGCGGCGGCATGGCCGCCTTCCAGGCCGCCGACGCGTTCCGCCTGTTCACCGGACGGGAACCCGACGCCGCGCGGATGCTGGCGGACCTGACCGAACTGGCCGGAGCCGTCGGGGCATCGAACTGAAGAGAGGAACCGACGTGCGTACGTCCATCGCCACCGTCTCCCTCAGCGGATCCCTCACCGAGAAGCTCACGGCCGCCGCCCGGGCCGGCTTCGACGGGGTGGAGATCTTCGAGAACGACCTGCTGGCCAGCCCCCTCACCCCCGAGGAGATCCGCGCCCGCTGCGCCGACCTCGGCCTCGCCATCGACCTGTACCAGCCGATGCGGGACATCGAGGCCGTCCCCGAGGACGAGTTCGCCCGCAACCTGCGGCGGACCCGGCACAAGTTCGAGCTGATGCGCAGGCTCGGCGCCGACACCGTCCTCGTCTGCTCCAGTGTCTCCCCGCGGGCGGTGGACGACGACGCCCTCGCCGCCGAGCAGCTGAGCCGGCTCGCCGGCACGGCCCAGGAGTTCGGCATCCGGGTGGCCTACGAGGCCCTGGCCTGGGGGCGGCACGTCAGCACGTACGACCACGCCTGGCGCATCGTCGAGTCGGCCGGGCATCCCGCCCTCGGCACCTGCCTGGACAGCTTCCACATCCTCTCGCGCGGCTCGGACCCCAAGGGCATCGAGGACATCCCCGGCGAGAAGATCTTCTTCCTCCAGCTCGCCGACGCCCCGCTGCTCGCCATGGACGTCCTGCAGTGGAGCCGGCACTACCGCTGCTTCCCCGGCCAGGGCGGCTTCGACGTCGCCGGCCTGCTGCGGCACGTGCTGCGCACCGGCTACGACGGCCCGCTCTCCCTGGAGGTCTTCAACGACGTCTTCCGCCAGGCCGAGGCCGGTCCGACCGCCGTCGACGCCCGGCGTTCCCTGCTGGTCCTCCAGGAGTCGGTGGGCCGGGCCGCCCTGCCCGAGCCCGTCGTCCCCACCGGCGTCGCCTTCGCCGAACTGGTCACGCCCGACGCCGAACCCCTCACCGCCCTGCTCGGCGCCCTCGGCTTCGCCCGCACCGCCCGCCACCGCGGCAAGCCCGTCGCCCTGTGGGAGCAGGGGGACGCCCGGATCCTCGTCAACACCGGGCCGGCCGTCCGCCGCGACGGCACCCAGCTCGCCGCCATCGGGCTGGAGTCACCGGACCCGGCCGCGGCGGCCCGGCGTGCGGAGGCACTGCTGGCGCCCGTCCTGCCGCGCCGCCGCGCACCCGGGGACGCCCCGCTCGACGCGGTCGCCGCCCCCGACGGCACGGAACTCTTCTTCTGCGCCACCGGCCGTCCGGGCCTGCCCGACTGGCGGGCCGACTTCGAGGACACCGACCCGGCACCCGCGCCCGAGACCGTCCGCCGCATCGACCATCTCGCCCTCGTCCAGCCCTGGCACCACTTCGACGAGGCGGCCCTCTTCCACCGGGGCGTGCTCGGACTGCACGCCCAGGAGAGCGTGGACGTCGCCGATCCTTACGGTCTGCTGCGCAGCCGTGCCGTCACCAACGCCGACGGCAGCGTCCGGATCGCCCTCACCGTCGGTCCCGCGCCCACGGACGACACCGTCCACGCCCAGCACATCGCCCTGGCCACCGACGACGTGGTCGCCTCGGCCCGCCGCTTCCGGGACGCCGGCGGCGCTCTGCTGCCCGTCCCGGCGAACTACTACGACGATCTCGCCGCCCGCTTCGAGTTCGCCGACGGGGAGCTGGAGACCTACCGCGACCTCGGCATCCTCTACGACCGCGACGCCCACGGCGTCTTCCGCCACTGCTACACCCGAACCGTCGGCCGCGTCTTCTTCGAACTGGTCCAGCGCGACGACGGCTACCGGGGCTACGGCGCTCCGAACGCCCCCGTGCGGCTGGCGGCACAGCACACGGCACGGGCACTCACTGGCGGCTGACCGACCGGGTGATGCCGGTGACGACCGTCGTGGCCAGGATCCAGCCCGTCAGCACCAGGGCGTACGAGAGCCACTGGTACCCACCGGTGGGGGCGAACGCGGCCTCCTGCCCGAAGGAGATCACCGGCAGCAGCAGGTCGAGTGTGTAGAACACCGGATTGAACTGCGGTGCCTCGTCCGCCTTCAGCGGCGCGGGGTGGTGCAGCGCGTAGGCGAGGGAGCCGGCCATGAGCAGCGACACCAGCCAGCCCGCGGCCCGCAGGGGACGGAAGCCGTAACCGACGGTGGCGTCCTGCAGATGGCCCCACAGCCGGCCGTACCAGGGCAGGGTGCCGCGCCGGCGGCGCTGCTTGGCGAGCTGGACGAGGCGGGCGGCCGGATCGTCGCCGATCCTGCGGTAGGCGGCGGTCAACTGCTCGTAGGCGTGCGGGACATACCCCTCGCCGTCCCGCTCCAGCATCGCCAGGCGCCGCTCGGCGGGCTCGTGCGGGGTGAGGGAGGTGTAGACGAGGCTGTTGAGCAGGACCTCGTCGGGGACCACCTCCGGCTCCAGGAACAGCACGTCGACCTGGGCACGGCGCAGATTGAGGGTGCCCTCCGGGCGGGGGCCCTTGCGCAGCCAGAGTTCCCCGATGGTGCAGCTGCTGGCCCGCAGCGCCGCGTCCCCCGGGTTCGCGAGCCGGGCGTGCGACAGGTCGAGGCGGCCCGCGATCCGGGCGCCGCGCAGGCCGATCCAGCCCAGCACGTCCGCTTCGCGCAGCAGGGCGTCGCCCTCGACGGTGAGCGTCTCCGCGTCGAGGGCGATCTCACCCGCACCGGCCGTGAGCCGCGCAGCGTTGAGGTCGACGGTGCCGGCGACCGACGCGCCCGTCAGCCGCACCTCGCCGCGCGTGCGCAGGCCCGGCGCCGACAGGCCGTCCCCGACGGTCACGTGGTTGAGCTGGAGCGCCGGCTGACCGTGCGGCGGCTCGGCGATGGCGGCGCCGTCCATGAACAGCGCGCCGGAGATCTGCGCCCCGCCCAGCCGCACGGGCCTGTCGAACAGACAGTCCGACATGCGCAGGACGCCCTCGACCCGCAGGGTGGCGGCGTCCAGGCCGGGCAGCACCGAGCCGCGCAGGTTCAGCTGGCGCAGCCGGGCCGCGTACAGCACGGGCGCGTGCTCGAACCAGCAGTGACTGAGACGCACGGCGTGGTCGATCTCGCCGTACTGGAGGTTCAGCGTCCCGGTGATCCGTGCGCCCGCCAGCCGGAGGGCGGCCGTCTCCCCGTCCTCCTGCGGGGCGCTCAGCAGCAGCGCCCGCACCACGGACGCGCGCACGGTCCGCTCGGGTCCCCAGTCCGCGCCCCGCGCCGGGTCCTCGTCGGCCGGGCCCCGGAAGTCCACGTCCTGGCCGCGCGGATAGGCACGCCACACCCGCTCCTCGGCGGGTGTCATGTCGTCGATCTCCATCAGCGGGGACTCTGACGCGCCCGGCCGGAGGCTGTCAACTCACCTCCGGCCGGGGCCGGTTACGCCCTGGTGTTCCACTCCGCGAGCACGGGCCGGCCGTGCTCGGTCGACAGTCGGCAGACCGTCCCGGTCTCCAGCCGGAACAGCCGCCCCTCCGCAGGGGACAGGCCCAGCCGCCGGGCCGTCAGCACGCGGAGGAAGTGGCCGTGCGCCACCAGCATCACATCGCCCTCGGGCAGCGCCTTCGCCGCCCGGCCGAGCACCCGGTCGGCGCGTTCGCCGACCTCGGCGGGCGACTCGCCGGGCCGGCCGTCGGAGCCGGCCGGCCCGCCGTCGGTCCACAGGTCCCAGTCGGGCCGGGTGCGGTGTATCTCCTCGGTGGTGACGCCCTCGTAGGCGCCGTAGTACCACTCGTGCAGGTCCGCGTCCCGTACGGTCCCGGTCAGGCCCGCGAGTTCGGCGGTGCGCACCGCGCGGGCGAGCGGGCTCGTGAGGACCAGGGCGAAGGTACGGCCCGCCAGGAGCGGGGCGAGGGACTCGGCCTGCTCCTCACCGTGCCGGGTGAGGGGCAGGTCGGTGAAGCTGGTGTGCTGTCCGCTCCGGCTCCACTCCGTCTCGCCGTGGCGGACCAGCAGCAGATCTCCCACGTCCTACGCCTTCTTCGCGGACTCGACGGCGTGGCCGCCGAACTGGTTGCGCAGCGCCGCGATCATCTTCATCTGCGGCGAGTCGTCCTGCCGGGAGGCGAAGCGGGAGAAGAGGGACGCGGTGATCGCGGGCAGCGGCACGGAGTTGTCGATCGCGGCCTCCACGGTCCAGCGGCCCTCGCCGGAGTCCTGGGCGTAGCCCCGCAGGGTCTCCAGATGCTCGTCCTCGTCGAGCGCGTTGACCGCGAGGTCGAGCAGCCAGGAGCGGATGACGGTGCCGTCCTGCCAGGAGCGGAACACCTCGCGGACGTTGTCCACCGAGTCCACGGCCTCCAGCAGCTCCCAGCCCTCGGCGTAGGCCTGCATCATCGCGTACTCGATGCCGTTGTGGACCATCTTCGCGAAGTGCCCGGCGCCGACGCTGCCCGCGTGGACGAAGCCGTACGGGCCCTCCGGCTTGAGCGCCTCGAAGATCGGCCGGAGCCGGTCGACGTACTCCTTCTCGCCGCCGACCATCAGGGCGTAGCCGTTCTTCAGGCCCCACACGCCGCCCGAGACGCCCGCGTCGACGAAGCCGATGCCGCGCTTGCTCAGCTCCTCGGCGTGCTTCTCGTCGTCCGTCCAGCGGGAGTTGCCGCCGTCGACCACCGTGTCGTACGGCTTGAGGAGGTCCCCCAGACGGTCGATGACGTGCTGGGTGGGGTCGCCGGCCGGGACCATGACCCAGACCGTGCGCGGCGCCTCCAGCTGGTTGACGAGGTCGGCCAGGCTGGCCACGTCGGACTTGTCCGGGTTGGTGTCGTAGCCGATGACGGTGTGGCCGGCGTTGCGCAGGCGCTCGCGCATGTTGCCGCCCATCTTGCCGAGACCCACAAGACCGATCTGCATGTCAGTTCACTTCCCGAAGATTGCGGTAGGCGGCCACCAGCGCGGCCGTGGACGGATCGAGACCGGGGACGTCTGCGCCCTCGGTCAGGGCGGGCTCGACGCGCTTGGCGAGGACCTTGCCGAGTTCGACGCCCCACTGGTCGAAGGAGTCGATGTTCCACACCGCGCCCTGCACGAACACCTTGTGCTCGTAGAGGGCGACCAGCTGGCCGAGGACCGACGGGGTCAGTTCGGTGGCCAGGATCGTCGTGGTGGGGTGGTTTCCCTGGAACGTGCGGTGCGGCACCTGTTCCTCGGGCACGCCCTCGGCCCGCACCTCCTCGGCGGTCTTGCCGAAGGCGAGCGCCTGCCCCTGTGCGAACAGGTTGGCCATCAGCAGGTCGTGCTGCGCCTTCAGTTCGTCACCGAGCTCGGCGACGGGCCGGGCGAAGCCGATGAGGTCCGCCGGGATGAGCTTGGTGCCCTGGTGGATGAGCTGGTAGTAGGCGTGCTGTCCGTTGGTGCCCGGCGTGCCCCACACCACCGGCCCGGTCTGCCAGTCCACCGGGTTTCCGTCGCGGTCCACCGACTTGCCGTTGGACTCCATGTCGAGCTGCTGGAGGTAGGCGGTGAACTTGGACAGGTAGTGGCTGTAGGGCAGCACCGCGTGCGACTGGGCGTCGTGGAAGTTGCCGTACCAGATGCCCAGCAGGCCCATGAGGATCGGGGCGTTGGCCTCGGCCGGGGCGTTGCGGAAGTGCTCGTCGACGATGCGGAAGCCGTCGAGCATCTCCCGGAAGCGGTCCGGGCCGATGGCGATCATCAGGGACAGGCCGATCGCGGAATCGTAGGAGTAGCGGCCGCCGACCCAGTCCCAGAACTCGAACATGTTGTCGACGTCGATGCCGAAGCCGGCGACCTTGTCCGCGTTGGTCGACAGCGCGACGAAGTGCTTCGCCACCGCCTTCTCGTCACCCCCCAGCCCGTCCACGAGCCAGGAACGCGCCGAGGTCGCGTTCGTGATCGTCTCGATGGTGGTGAAGGTCTTGGACGCGACGATGAACAGCGTCTCCGCCGGGTCCAGGTCGCGCACCGCCTCGTGCAGGTCGGAGCCGTCCACGTTCGACACGAACCGGAACGTCAACTCCCGGTCGGTGAACGGCCGCAGCACCTCGTAGGCCATCGCCGGGCCGAGGTCGGAGCCGCCGATGCCGATGTTGACGACGTTGCGGATCCGCTTGCCGGTGTGGCCGGTCCACTCGCCCGAGCGCACCCGGTTCGCGAAGGCGGCCATCTTGTCGAGCACCGCGTGCACACCGGGGACGACGTTCTCGCCGTCGACCTCGACCACGGCGTCGCGCGGGGCGCGCAGCGCCGTGTGCAGCACGGCCCGGTCCTCGGTGACGTTGATCCGCTCGCCGCGGAACATGGCGTCCCGCAACCCGGACACGCCGGTGGCGGCGGCCAGTTCCTGGAGCAGGGCCAGCGTCTCGTCGGTGACCAGGTGCTTGGAGTAGTCGATCCGCAGGTCGCCGACGTGCACGACGTAGCGCTCGGCGCGCCCCGGGTCCGCCGCGAACAGCTCCCGCAGATCGGGCTGCGGCAGGGCGTCCTTGCGGTGGTCCTCCAGGGCGGTCCACTCGGGACGCCGGGTGAGCCGGGGGGTTGCGGAGGGGGAGTCAGACATGGGCAGGGGTCTCCTCGGTCGCCTCGCCGTTCAGGGCGATGGCGTACATCTCGTCCGCGTCGAGGCGCCGCAGCTCCTCGGCGATGAGTTCGGAGGTGGCACGGACCTTCAGGGCCAGGGTGCGCGACGGCTGGCCCGGCAGGGTCAGCGTGGCCAGCGGCCCTTCGGGGCGGTCGATGACGATCTCCCCGTTCTCCGTGCCCAGGCGCACGGCCGTCACCACCGGCCCGGCGGTGACCACGCGGTCCACGCGGACGTGCAGCCGCGCCTCCAGCCAGCGGGCCAGCAGTTCGGCGGCCGGGTTGTCGGCCTCGGCCTCCACCGCCGCCGAGACGATCCGCGCCCGGGCCTGGTCCAGCGCCGCCGCCAGCATCGAACGCCAGGGCGTCAGCCGGGTCCAGGCGAGGTCGGTGTCGCCCGGCGCGTAGGCGCGGACCCGGGCCTGGAGCGTCTCCAAGGGGTTCTCGACCGCGTACAGGTCGGTGATCCGCCGCTGGGCCAGTGCCCCGAGCGGGTCCTTGGAAGGCACCTCGGGGGCGTCCACCGGCCACCACACCACCACCGGCGCGTCCGGCAGCAGCAGCGGCAGCACCACCGAGTCCGCGTGGTCGGACACCTCGCCGTAGGTCCGCAGGATCACCGTCTCGCCGGTGCCCGCGTCGGCGCCCACCCGGACCTCGGCGTCCAGGCGGGAGGACTGGCGGTCGCGCGGGGTGCGGGCGTGCCGCTTGATGACGACCAGGGTCCGCGAGGGGTGCTCGTGCGAGGCCTCCTCGGCAGCCTTGATCGCGTCGTAGGCGTTCTCCTCGTCCGTGACGATCACCATCGTCAGGACCATGCCCACGGCGGGCGTGCCGATGGCGCGGCGGCCCTGCACCAGCGCCTTGTTGATCTTGCTTGCCGTCGTATCGGTCAGGTCGATCTTCATGGCCTGCGCCAGCTCCGTCCGTCTCGTGCGAGCATCTCGTCGGCTTCCTCGGGTCCCCAGCTGCCCGAGGCGTACTGCGCGGGCCGGCCGTGCGTGGCCCAGTACTGCTCGATCGGGTCGAGGATCTTCCAGGACTCTTCCACTTCCTGGTGACGGGGGAACAGGTTGGCGTCGCCCAGGAGGACGTCGAGGATCAGCCGTTCGTACGCCTCGGGGCTCGACTCGGTGAACGACTCGCCGTAGGCGAAGTCCATCGTCACGTCCCGGATCTCCATCGAGGTGCCCGGCACCTTCGAGCCGAAGCGGACCGTCATGCCCTCGTCCGGCTGGACGCGGATGACGATCGCGTTGGAGCCCAGCTCCTCGGTCGCGGTGGAGTCGAAGGGGGAGTGCGGGGCCCGCTGGAACACCACGGCGATCTCCGTCACGCGGCGGCCCAGCCGCTTGCCGGTGCGCAGGTAGAACGGGACGCCGGCCCAGCGGCGGTTCTCCACCTGGAGCCGGACCGCGGCGTACGTGTCGGTGGTCGAGGACTGGTCGATGCCGTCCTCCTCCAGATAGCCGCGCACCTTGGTGCCGCCCTGCCACGCCGCCGCGTACTGCCCGCGCACGGTGCCCTGGCCCAGGTCCTGCGGCAGCCGCACGGCCTTGAGGACCTTCAGCTTCTCGGTGAGCAGCGAGGCCGCGTCGAAGGCGGCCGGTTCCTCCATCGCGGTGAGCGCCATCAGCTGGAGCAGGTGGTTCTGGATGACGTCACGGGCGGCGCCGATCCCGTCGTAGTACCCGGCCCGGCCGCCGATGCCGATGTCCTCGGCCATGGTGATCTGCACGTGGTCCACGAAGGACCGGTTCCAGATCGGCTCGAACATCTGGTTGGCGAAGCGCAGCGCCAGGAGGTTCTGGACGGTCTCCTTGCCCAGGTAGTGGTCGATGCGGAAGACCTGCTCCGGGTCGAACACGTCGTGCACGATCGCGTTGAGCTCCTCGGCCGAGCGCAGATCGTGCCCGAACGGCTTCTCGATGACCGCGCGGCGCCAGGAACCCTCGGGGGCGCTCGCCAGCTTGTGCTTCTTCAGCTGCTGGACGACCTTCGGGAAGAACTTCGGCGGCACCGAGAGGTAGAAGGCGTAATTGCCGCTGGTGCCCCGGGAGGCGTCCAGCTCCTCGACGGCGGAGCGCAGCTGCTTGAACGCCGTGTCGTCGTCGAAGTCGCCGGGGATGAACCGCATGCCCTCGGCGAGCTGCTGCCAGACCTCCTCGCGGAACGGGGTGCGCGCGTGCTCACGGACCGCGTCGTGCACCACCTGCGCGAAGTCCTGGTCCTCCCAGTCCCGGCGGGCGAAGCCCACCAGGGAGAAGCCCGGCGGCAGCAGGCCGCGGTTGGCCAGGTCGTACACCGCCGGCATGAGCTTCTTGCGGGACAGGTCGCCGGTCACGCCGAAGATGACCAGCCCGGAAGGGCCCGCGATCCTGGGCAGCCGGCGGTCCTGCGGGTCGCGCAGCGGGTTGACGAAGTCGGTGTCGGCGCGGTTCGTGGCCGGGGCGGCCTCCGCCGTGCCGCTCACCCCGGTCTGCTCGACCCCGGCCGCCTCCTGGGCCGCCCGGGCCTCCTTGTCCTCCTTGGTCCCCTTGGTCTCCTGTTCGGCCGTCTGGGGGATGCCTTCGATGCCCTCGCTCATTCCGCGTCAACTCCCTTGCTGTTCAGGGACTTGGTGACCGCGTCCAGCAGGTCCTGCCAGGCCACCTCGAACTTGGCCACGCCCTCGTCCTCCAGTTGCCGCACCACCTCGTCGTATGCAATGCCGAGCCGTTCGACGGCCGCCAGGTCCGCGCGGGCCCGGTCGTAGCCGCCGGTCACGGTGTCGCCCCGGACGTCACCGTGGTCGGCGACGGCGTTCAGCGTGGCCTCCGGCATGGTGTTGACCGTGCCGGGGGCGACCAGTTCGTCCACGTACAGGGTGTCCTTGTAGGCGGGGTCCTTCACACCGGTGGAGGCCCAAAGGGGGCGCTGCCGGTTGGCTCCGGCGCCTTCCAGGGCCCGCCAGCGCCCCCCGTCGAAGGCCTGTTCGTACGCCTCGTAGGCGAGCCGGGCGTTGGCCAGGGCCGCCCGGCCCTTGAGGGCGAGGGCCTCGTCCGTGCCCAGCACCGTCAGCCGCTTGTCGATCTCGGAGTCCACACGGGAGACGAAGAACGACGCGACCGAGTGAACGGCCGACAGGCCGAGCCCCGCCGCCCGCGCCTTCTCCAGACCGGCGAGGTAGGCGTCCATCACCTCGCGGTAGCGCTCCAGGGAGAAGATCAGCGTCACATTGACACTGATACCCGCTCCGGTCACTTCCGTGATCGCCGGCAGGCCCGCCTCCGTCGCCGGGATCTTGATCATCACGTTGGGGCGGTCCACCAGCCAGGCCAGCTGCCGGGCCTCGGCGACGGTCGCCGCCGTGTCGTGGGCCAGCCGCGGGTCGACCTCGATGGAGACCCGGCCGTCCCGGCCGCCACTCGCCTCGTACACCGGCCGCAGGACATCGGCGGCGGCCCGGACGTCGGCGGTCGTCATCATCCGGACGGCCTCGTCGACGGTCACCCCGCGCACCGCCAGGTCGGCGAGCTGCTCCTCGTATCCCGTGCCCGAGCCGATGGCGGCCTGGAAGATGGACGGGTTGGTGGTGACGCCGACGACGTTCCCCGTGGCGACGAGCCCGGCCAGGCTGCCGGACTCGATCCGCCGGCGCGACAGGTCGTCGAGCCAGATCGACACGCCCTCGTCGGACAGGCGCTTGAGTGCTCCCGCGTTCGCGGTCGCTTCGGTCACAGTGATCATCTTCTTTCGGGCGGTGCGGTCAGCCACGAGCCGCGGACAGGGATTCCCGCGCGGCGGCGACGACGTTCTCGGGGGTGAAGCCGTACTCGGCGAACAGGGTCCGCGCGTCGGCGGAGGCGCCGAAGTGCTCCAGGGAGACGATGCGTCCCGCGTCCCCGACGAACCGGTGCCAGGTCAGGCCGATCCCGGCCTCGACGGCGACCCGGGCCCTCACGGACGGCGGAAGCACGCTGTCGCGGTACGAGCGCGGCTGCTCCTCGAACCACTCCACGGACGGCATCGACACGACGCGGGTGGGCACGCCGGCGCCTTGGAGCAGCTCGCGCGCCCCGGCGGCGACGTGCACCTCGGAACCGGTCGCGATCAGGATCACCTGGGGCTTGCCGCCCTCGGCCTCGAACCGCACGTAGCCGCCGCGAGCCGCGTCCGGGTCCGGCTCGTACGTGGGCACGCCCTGGCGGGTGAGCGCGAGGCCGTGCGGGGCCGGGGCGGTGCTGTGGCGCTCGAGGATCTCGGCCCAGACGATCGCGGTCTCGTTGGCGTCGGCGGGGCGTACGACGTTCAGGCCCGGGATGGCCCGCAGCGCGGCCAGGTGCTCCACCGGCTGGTGGGTCGGGCCGTCCTCGCCCAGGCCGATGGAGTCGTGCGTCCACACGTACGTCACCGGCAGCTGCATCAGGGCGGACATCCGCACCGCGTTGCGCATGTAGTCGGAGAACACCAGGAAGGTGCCGCCGTAGATCCGGGTGTTGCCGTGCAGGGCGATGCCGTTCATCTCCGCGGCCATGGAGAACTCGCGGATGCCGAAGTGGATCGTGCGGCCGTACGGGTCGGCCTCGGGCAGCGGGTTGCCCTCCGGGAGGAACGAACTGGTCTTGTCGATGGTGGTGTTGTTCGAACCCGCCAGGTCGGCCGAGCCGCCCCACAGCTCGGGGACGACCGGGCCGAGCGCCTGGAGGACCTTGCCGGAGGCGGCACGGGTGGCGACCGCCCCGCCGGACTCGAACACCGGCAGGGCGTCCTTCCAGCCTGCGGGCAGCTCGCCCTTGTTGACACGGTCGAACGTGGCGGCCCGGTCCGGGTTGTCGCCCCGCCAGGCGGCGATCCGCTTGTCCCAGGCGGCGTGCGCGTCGGCCCCGCGGTCCAGGGCCCGGCGGGTGTGAGCCAGCACCTCGTCGGCGACCTCGAAGGACCGCTCCGGGTCGAAGCCGAGGAGGCGCTTGGTGGCGGCGACCTCGTCCTCGCCGAGCGCCGAGCCGTGGGAGGCCTCCGTGTCGCGCGCGTTCGGGGCGGGCCAGGCGATGATCGTGCGCATGGCGATGATGGACGGCCGTGCGGTCTCGGCCTGAGCCGCCTTCAGCGCCCCGTGCAGCGCCCGCACGTCGATGTCGCCGTCCTCCCGCGGCTCGATCCGCTGCACGTGCCAGCCGTAGGCCTCGTAGCGCTTCAGCACGTCCTCGGAGAACGCGGTCGCGGTGTCGCCCTCGATGGAGATGTGGTTGTCGTCGTAGAGGAAGACCAGGTTGCCCAGCTTCTGGTGACCGGCGAGCGAGGAGGCCTCCGCGGAGACGCCCTCCTGGAGGTCGCCGTCGGAGACGATCGCCCAGATCGTGTGGTCGAAGGGGGAGTCGCCCTCGGGGGCGCCCGGGTCGAACAGACCGCGCTCGTAGCGGGCGGCCATCGCCATGCCGACGGCGTTCGCGACGCCCTGGCCGAGCGGGCCCGTGGTGGTCTCCACCCCCGCGGTGTGCCCGTACTCGGGGTGGCCCGGCGTCTTGGAGCCGTGCGTGCGGAACGCCTTCAGGTCGTCCAGCTCCAGCTCGTAGCCCGCCAGGTACAGCTGCGTGTACAGGGTCAGGGACGTGTGGCCGGGGGACAGGACGAAGCGGTCACGGCCGGTCCACTCGGGATCGGCGGGATCGTGCCGCATCACCTTCTGAAAGATCGTGTAGGCGGCCGGTGCCAGGCTCATCGCGGTACCGGGGTGCCCGTTGCCCACCCGCTGGACGGCGTCGGCCGCCAGGAGCCGGGCGGTGTCGACGGCACGCCGGTCGAGTTCGGTCCATTCGAAACTGTCCGCTGTCTGCGTGCTCATCTTCAAGAAGTCCTCGATCGGAGCGGAGTTGCTGGTCTGACGCGTTCAAAACTAAAAGTCTGACTTTTACTGCGGAAGGTCGGCGTGTGCCAGCCTGTGGTGAAAGTGGGACACCCAGCGGCAGCAGGGCGCGCGAACGGGGCGGGACGAGGCGGGCATGGCGGACAGAAGCATCCAAGGCGGCGACGGGATCGATACCTTCCCCTTCCCGGTCGAACTCAGCGTCGGCGGCGTGGGCATGCAGATCGGGCCGATGGGCGCCGGCCGCACCTGGCACGCCGACGCGCCCCTGGAGCGCGTGCACCGCATCGACTTCCACGTCGTGATGCTGTTCGGCGCGGGCCCGGTCCGGCACATGGTCGACTTCACCGAGTACGACGCCATGGCCGGGGACCTGCTGTGGATCCGCCCGGGGCAGGTCCACCGCTTCTCGCGCACCGGCGAGTACCGCGGAACCGCGCTGACCATGCAGCCCGGCTTCCTGCCCCGCTCGACCGTGGAGGCCACCGGCCTCTACCGCTACGACATGCCGCCGCTGCTGCGCCCCGACGCGCCCCAACTCGCCGGTCTGCAAGCCGCGCTCGCACAGCTGCAGCGCGAGTACCAGGACGCGGCCACGCTCCCGCTGAGCCTGCACACCGCCGTCCTGCGCCACACGCTGACGGCGTTCCTGCTGCGTCTCGCCCATCTCGCGGCGAGTTCGGCCCCGGCCCCGCACCGGCGCCCCGACTCCACCTTCACCCTCTTCCGGGACGCCGTGGAGCGGGAGTTCGCCACCAACCACAGTGTCAGCGCCTACGCCGACGCGCTCGGCTACTCCCGCCGCACCCTGGTCCGGGCGGTGCGCGCCGCGACCGGCGAGACCCCCAAGGCCTTCATCGACAAACGCGTGGTCCTGGAGGCCAAACGGCTCCTCGCCCACACCGAACTGCCGATCGGCCGGGTCGGCGTGGCGGTCGGCTGCCCGGACGCCGCGAACTTCTCCAAGTTCTTCCACCAGCACACGGACCAGACCCCGGCGGCCTTCCGGGCCGAACTGCGCTGAGAACGCGCGAGGAGGGGCCCCACGCGCGCGTGGAGCCCCTCCTCGCGCGTTCTCAGCGCCCGAAGGTGAACCAGTTGACGTTCACGAAGTCCGCCGGCTGACCGCTGGTGAAGGTCAGATACACGTCGTGCGTGCCGGTCACGCCACTGATGTTGGCCGGGATGGTCCGCCACGACTGCCAGCCCCCGGTGCCGCCCACCGCGAAGCTCCCCACCGGCGCGTTGCCGCGGCTGTCCAGCCGCACCTCGACCAGCCCGCTGACGCCGCCCGCCGCTCCGCTCGCCACCCGGGCGCTGAACTGCCGGGCCGCCGAGGAGCCGAAGTCGACGCCCTTGTAGTGCAGCCAGTCGCCGTTGGCGAGCGCGCCGACGTTCCGGCCGCCGCCGGAGTCGGACGTCGTCTCGGTGATCACGCCGGACTGGCCGTCGTAGGACTCGGCCTCGATGGCGCGGAAGGCGTCGCGGTCGCCGGCCGGGGGAGGCGTGGTGCCGCCGCCGGACGACAGCACCTGGACGTAGTCGACGACCATCGGGTGGCCGGGCTGCGTCCCGGCGTCCGGGCCGCCGCCGAACGCGTCGGGGAAGCCGCCGCCCATCGCGACGTTCAGGATGATGAAGAAGCCGTGGTCGGTGGCGTTCCGCCAGGTCGTCGCGTCGACCTGGTTGGCGCGCACCGTGTGGAAGTTGACGCCGTCGAGGTAGAAGCGGATCTCCTCGACGCTCGTCGAGCGGTCCCACTCCATCCGGTAGGTGTGGAAGCCGGCCTGACAGGAGGTGCCCTGGCAGGTGGTCGAACCGCCGATGCCGCTGGTCTCGTTGCAGGGGCCGCCCGGCGAGGTGCCACAGTGCATCGTGGCGAACACCGTGTTCATGCCCTGGGTGTTCTCCATGATGTCCAGCTCGCCGACCGCCGGCCAGTTCCAGTAGTCGCCGCGGTACGGGGCGCCCAGCATCCAGAACGCCGGCCAGTAGCCCTTGGCGGCGGCGCCGGTGACGTTCGGCACCTGGATGCGGGACTCGACCCGGAGCTTGCCGCCGGCCGGGGGCTGGAAGTCGGTGCGGTTGGTCTCGATGCGGCCGGAGGTCCAGTTGCCCGCGGCGTCGCGGCGGGGCGTGATGCGGAGGTTGCCGTTGCCGTCGAGCGCGACGTTGTCCGTGCTGTCCGTCATCGTCTCGATCTCGCCGGTGCCCCAGCCCGTGGGACCGCCCGGGTACCCCCTGCCGGTCGCGTACCGCCAGTCGGAGGTGTTGACGCCGGTGCCGGCGGCGCCGTTGAAGTCGTCCACGAACACCTGCGTCCAGCCCGACGGGGGCGGCGGCGCGGAGGCGTTCGCGGAGGGGGTGGCGACCGCCGAGGCGGCGGCCGCGAGGCCGAGCGTGCTGACGACGGCGACGAACGCCCGTCGGAAGGGACGGGGTCTGCGGGGGGTGATTGAGGTTCCGCTCATGTGGGGGCCTCTCGGGGAAGGGGGTGAGAGCGCTCTCAAAGTGCCGCCAATGTGCTCCACGCCGTCCGGGGCGTCAAGAGGTAAAGCCGGGAAAAGTACGGGACGACTGATGAGTGCACCTCTTGAAGGGACCAGGGGAGGCGGCCCTGAGAGCGCTCTCGTGAGCGCTCTCGACACCTTCGCCGGTCGCCCGAAGTGTCGCTGTTGAACCAGGACTCCCGGGGCACTCGGGGTGGACGAAGGACCACCGGTCGAGCGCAGCAGGAGGCATTCGTGGCCGTACGCCATCACCTCATCCGAGTCGGCCCGGGCACCGTGTGGGACGTCCTTGCCGACGGCCACCGCTACGCGGAGTGGGTCGTGGGTACCTCGGAGTCCCACCCGGTGCGCGGACAGTGGCCGCGCACGGGCGCCGCGATCCGCTACCAGGTCCGGCTCGGCCCGGTGCGGCTCGACAACGAGACGGTCGTCCGCTCCTGCGAGGAAGGCACCCGGCTGGAGCTGGAGGCCAAGGCCGGTGCCCTGGGCACGGCCCGCATCGCGATCGAGCTGCGGCCCTGGGGCGAGCACTCCTTGGTGATCGTGGACGAGCATCCCCTGCGGGGCGCGGGCGGCCGGCTGCACAACGTCGGCTTCGAGGCGCTGATCCAGCTGCGCCACCGCACGATGCTGGCCCGGCTGGCCAGGCTGTGCGAGGCGGAGGCCGGGCAGCCGGGAGGCACCGGGCGCGCCCTGGGTCAGGTGACCACGGGATCCAAAGCCGGCGGTGCCGGTCATGCCTGACGCCGTGGTGATCGGCGCGGGCCCCAACGGTCTGGTCGCGGCCAATGTCCTCGCGGACGCCGGATGGAGCGTCGAGGTGCTGGAGGAGCAGCCCGAACCGGGCGGCGCCGTACGCCACGACCGGGGCGTCGACCCCGCCTATGTCAACGACCTGTTCAGCTCCTTCTATCCGCTCGCGGCAGCCTCGCCCGTCCTTGCCTCCCTGCACCCCGAGGAGCACGGGCTGCGCTGGAGCCACGCGCCCAGCGTGCTCGCCCACCCCCTGACCGACGGCAGCTGCGCCGTCCTGGACCGGAACGTCGACGCCACCGCCGCGTCGCTGGACACCTTCGAGCCGGGCGACGGAGCCGCCTGGCAGCGGCTGCACGAGGTGTGGCAGAGCCTGCGCCCCGACCTCCTGGACGCCCTGTTCACCCCGTTCCCGCCGGTCCGCGCGACGGCACGGCTGGCCCGGCGGCTGCGGGCGGCGGGCGGACTGCGCATGGCCCGCTCCCTGGTTCTGCCGGTGCGGCGCCTGGGGGAGGAGGAGTTCCGAGGCCAGGGCGGGCGCCTGCTGCTGGCCGGTAACGCCCTGCACGCCGACCTCGCCCCCGAGTCGGCCGGCAGCGGCGGCTTCGGCTGGCTGATGGCCATGCTGGGGCAGACCTACGGCTTCCCGGTCCCGGCCGGCGGCTCCGGGGCGCTGACCTCGGCCCTGGTGCGCCGCCTGGAGTCCCGGGGCGGGCGGGTGCGCTGCGGACAGCGCGTCGAGCGGATCGTCGTCGGCGGTGGGCGGGCGCTCGGCGTGCGCACGGCGTCCGGTGACGCGGTGCGGGCCCGCCGGGCGGTGCTCGCGGACGTGTCGGTGCCTCTGCTGTACGGCGAGCTCGTCGAGCCCGAGTATCTGCCCGCGCAGCTCCTGGACGACCTGCGGCGCTTCCAGTGGGACTTCGCCACGTTCAAGGTCGACTGGGCGCTCGACAGCCCGGTGCCGTGGCGGACCGAGCAGGCGTCCCGGGCGGGCACCGTGCACCTCGCCGACGGCATGGACGAGCTCACACGCTTCGCCGCGCAGATCGCCATGCGGCAGGTCCCGGACCGGCCCTTCCTGATCTTCGGCCAGATGACCACCTCCGACGCCACCCGTTCCCCGCAGGGCACCGAGTCCGCCTGGGCCTACACGCACCTTCCCCACGAGATCGCCGCCGACGCCGCGGACGAGGGCATCACCGGCCGCTGGGACACCAAGGACCAGGAACTCATGGCCGACCGGTGCGAACGCCAGGTGGAACGCTTCGCACCCGGCTTCCGCTCCCTGATCCGAGGCCGCCGCATCCTGGCGCCCCCGACCCTGGAGGCGCTCGACGGCAACCTCGCGGGCGGCGCCATCAACGGGGGCACCACCGCGATGCACCAGCAGCTCGTCTTCCGCCCCCTGCCCGGCACCGGCCGCCCGGAGACCCCGGTGCCGGGCCTGTACCTCGCCTCCTCCGGAGCCCATCCCGGCGGCGGGGTGCACGGGGCGCCCGGAGCCAACGCCGCCCGGGCCGCCCTGCGCCGCAACCGGCCCCCCGGTCTCGCCGGCGCCCAGCGGCTCCTCGCCCACCGTGACCGCACCGGAGTCAGGCGCTGACCCCGCCCTCCGGGGAGGTCCGAGCCGGAAGGAGGAACGTCCATGGCCGGCAGTCCGCTCGCCGAGCGCACGATCGTCGTCACCGGAGCCGCCCGCGGTGTGGGCGCGGCTCTGGCCCGCGAAGCCGCCCGGCGCGGCGCCCGGGTGGCGCTCGTCGGCCACGAGAAGACCGCCCTGGACGCGGTGGCCGCCTCCCTGCCGGGCCCGGCCCTCGCCCTCGAGGCCGACGTCACCGACCTCTCCGCGCTGGAGGCCGCGGCAACCACCGTGCGGGACCGCCTCGGCCGCCCCTCGGCCGTGGTGGCGAACGCCGGTATCGCCGAAGGCGGCGCCCTTCTCGCCTCGGACCCGGACGCCTGGCGGCGCGTGATCGACGTCAATCTCACCGGCAGCGCCCAGACCGCCCGGGCGTTCCTGCCGGACCTGCTCGCCACGGCGGGCTACTTCCTCCAGGTCGCCTCCCTGGCCTCGATCGGCGCCGCCCCGCTCATGAGCGCCTACTGCGCCTCCAAGGCGGGGGTCGAGGCCTTCGCGCACTCCCTGCGGGCGGAGGTGGCGCACCGCGGTGTCGGGGTGGGCATCGCCTACCTCAACTGGACGGACACCGACATGATCCGCGACGCCGACCGGTACGCCGTCCTGCGGGAACTGCGGCTGCACATGCCGCCTCCGGCCCGCCGCGTGTACCCCGTGGAGGTGGTCGCCGCCCGCCTGGTCAGGGGCATGGAGCGGCGGCGCACGGCCGTGTACGCACCGGCTTGGCTGCGGCTGGCCCAGCCGATACGCCCGGTCATGCCCCCCGTGGTCCTGCGCGTCGCACGTCGCGCACTGCCCCGCCTGGAGGCCTCGGGCCCGGTCCGCTACACCGGCCCGCTCGGCGCCGGCGGACGCGCCGACCACGCGGCGGCCGAGCCCGGGCCCTGACTCCGGCAGACCGGCATGGCCGCAAGGGCCCGGTCATGCCGGACACTGGTCAGCAGGAGAAGGGAGGCCGACCGTGCTGACCGGAGTCCGTGAACAGCTGGGCCAGGCCCTGTTCCGCCGCGTCGCGGGCCCGGGAGGACCCGCGACCCGTGCCCGTATCCACCACACGCCGGGCCCGCGCTGGTTCGGACCGGACCGGCCGATCCGCACGGTCCACGGCGACGCCTCGATGTTCATCGGCGGGCTGACCGCCCTGCTCCTGCAGTCGCTGCACCCGCTCGCGATGGCGGCCGTCGCCGGGCACTCCGGCTTCCGCGGCGACCCGTGGGGCCGGCTGCAGCGCACCAGCACCTTCCTGGCCGTGACGACGTACGGCACCGTCGCCGACGCCCGGCAGGCGGTCGACCACGTGCGGGGCATCCACGAGCGGATCCGCGGCACGAGCGCCGAGGGCGTGCCGTACCACGCGGCCGACCCGCATCTGCTCGGCTGGGTGCACGCCGCCGAGGCGGACAGCTTCCTGCGCGCCCACGAACGCTACGGGGCCCGGCCCCTGGACGCCGCCGGCTACGACGCCTACGTCGCCGACACCGCGCGCGTCGCCGAGGCGCTGGGGGTGACCGACCCGCCGCGGGACCGCCGTGAACTGGACGAGCGCCTGACCGCCTACAGGCCCGAGCTGCGGGCGACGCCCGAGGCCCGGGCAGCCGCCCGGTTCCTGCTGTTCCAGCCTCCCCTGCCCCTCGCCGTCCGGCCGTTCTACGGCGGGCTGGCCGCGAACGCCGTCACCCTGCTCCCGCCCTGGGCGCGCGGCATGCTGTGGCTGCCCCGGGTGCCGGTCGTCGAGGACCTCGCCGTACGCCCGACCGGCCGGGCCCTGACCCGGACCATCCGCTGGGCCATGACCCCGGCCCGGGAGGTCTGAGCGGTCAGGGTTGTCACCCGAGCAGCCGTGGCATTCGGCGCGCGGCCTGGGGCGTGACTCCGGCTCGGGAGCGCTGCCTGAGCGCTCAGGGCTGTCACCCGAGCACCCACGAGAGTCGGCGCAGGGCCTGCGTTGTGACTCCGGCCCGGGAGTGCTGGTGAGCGGTCAGGGTTGTCCCCCGAGCAGCCGTGGGATTCGCCGCGCGGCCTGGGGCGTGACTCCGGCTCGGGAGCGCTGCCTGAGCGCTCAGGCAGCGCTGCCTGAGGCTCAGGGCTGCCACCCCAGCGCCCGCGAGATGCCGCGCGCCGCCATCCGCACGGCCGGACCGAGGACCGGCACCTGGGCGTCCGCGTGGGGCACCACGATCGACACGGCGGCGGTCACCGTGCCGTCCGCCCCGCGCACCGGTGCGGCCACGGACAGGGCGTCCTCGGTGACCTGACGGTCGCTCACCGCCACTCCCGACCTGCGTACTTCGGCCAGTGCCCGCCGCAGCCGCTCCGGTTCGGTGATCGTGTACGGGGTGAAGGACGCGAGTTCGCCCGCGCAGTACTCCTGCCGGAACACCGGGTCGCCGTGAGCCAGAAGGGCGAGTCCGACGCCGGTGGCGTGCAGCGGCCAGCGGGCGCCGACACGGATGTGCACGCCGACCGCCGACCGCCCCGACAGCCACTCGATGTAGACGACGTCCCGGCCGTCCCGCACGGCCAGCTGCACGTTCTCGTGCGTCGCCTCGTACAGGTCCTCCAAATACGGCAGCGCGATCTGCCGCAGGGCGAGGCCGCGGGGGGCCAGCGCGGCGAGCTCCCACAGCCGCAGTCCGACGTGGTAGACGCCGGACTCGTCCCGCTCCAGGGCGCCCCACTCGGTGAGCGCGCCCACCAGCCGGTGCGCGGTGGTCAGGCTCAGCCCGGCCCGCCGGCTGATGTCCGTCAGGCACAGCGCCGGATGCTCGTGGTCGAAGGCCGCGAGCACGGACAGCAGCCGGTCGGGCGCGGTGGGGCCGGTCATGGCCGGGCGTCTCCCGGGTGGGCCAGGTCGTAGGGGCGGGGGTAGGTGCTCGGGCGGTACCGGACGTAGCGGGGCTCGCTCGCCGGGTCCTCGGCCTCCGCACGGGAGTTGAGGGTGCTCGGCGAGGCGTCCCAGCGGCCGGTGTCCAGGCGGTGCTCCAGGGTGTGCAGGGCGGCCAGTGTCTCGCCCGGGGTGAAGGTGCAGTGTCCGGGGCCGTCGACGTAGGCCTGGCGGAGGAGCCCGGCGGAGCCCGCTCTGCCGGCGGCCCGCCGGTAGGCGCTCTCCGACTGCACCGGGATCAGGGCGTCACCGGTCGTGTGGATGTTCAGCTGGGGGTCGGTGAGGCGGCCGGAGAGCACGCTGGTGCCGCGCATCCACCGCACCGCCGACGGGTCGGCGGCGATCCGGGGTGCCCGGCCCAGGGCCGAGAGGTCGGTGCGCAAGGGCAGTCCCGCCTCCTTGTAGAGCTCCGTCACCTCTTTGTACAGCGGGGAGCGTACGAGCATCGAGCGGTAGTCGACGCCCGTGTTCCAGGACGGGTTGCCGCCCGCCCGGCTCTCGGCCTCCTGCCGCCAGCTGAACGCGGGCAACTGGAGCAGGCCCCGGACGGCGGCGTACTGGTTGGCCTGGGCCGTCGTGAAGTCGGTGGGGCCCGGCCGGGTCTGCGCGGGGTCGTTGTAGCCGGGGATGTCGTGCAGGGCGGCGGCCAGGGCGATCCGGGCCCGCCCGCCGGGGGTGCGCTGGGCCGCGTCGACCTTCGAGGCGAGCGCCTTGCCGGCGGCGACCGCCTCGGCCTGGTCCGTGAACCCCGCGAGCCGGACACCGGAGTCCGGAGCGAGCAGCGTGCGCAGCGCGAACACCGGGTCCAGGGTGCTGTTCCAGTTGGCGACTCCGCCCTGCACCAGCCCGCACATCGACAGGGATCCGTCGAACCGGCCGGCGTGTCGCTCGGCGAGCATGCTGGTGACGAGGCCGCCGTACGAGGTGCCCCAGGCCAGGGTCCGCCGGGCCGCTCCGAACTTCCCGGTGAACAGGTCCAGCGTGGCGAGCTGGTCCGGCACCGCCTCGGTGACGGCCCAGCCGGTCGTCGCGTACGAGGAGCCGATCAGGGCGTAGCCCTCGGCGAGCAGCTTGTCGCGGGCGGCCGGACCGGGCGAGTTCTGGGCCGGGTTGGGGGCCCCGGCCGGGGTGTAGCCGTGGCTGTAGAGCAGGACCGTGCCGTTCCAGGACGCGGGGACGTCCATCACGTACGCGGCCCCGGACGGGAGCCGGCCCTCCAGGTGGGTGTCCGCGGTGGCGGCCTGCGCGGGCAGGGCGGTCGCCGCCAGGGACAGGCAGGCGGCCGTCAGCGAAGCGAGGCGGATCCTCAACGCGGGGTTCCTTCCAGGGCGGGGGCGGCGGCGGGGCTGTCCAGGGCGTCCGTGTGCGTCTCGCGCATCCGCCACACGGTGACCGCGGTGACGGCCGCGCCGGCGCACAGCAGCAGCGACACCGGGGTGCTGCCGCCGCCGAAGGAGGCCAGGAGACTGCCGGCGATCAGCGGGGAGAACCCGGCGCCGATCAGGGTCGCCCCCTGGTAGCCGAGGGAGGCGCCGGTGTAGCGGACGCGGGTGCCGAACATCTCGGTGAGCAGGGCGCCGAGCGGCCCGTACATCGTCGACTGGGCGACGCCGTGGCCGAGCGCGAGGGCGAGGATCAGCAGGCCGGGGGAGCCGGAGTCGACCAGGGCCAGCACCGGGAAGGCGAGCGCCGCCGAGGCGATGGCACCGGCTAGCACGACGGGCCGGCGGCCGACCCGGTCGGACAGCGCGGACGCGGCGGGCAGGACGACGAGGGCCACACAGGAGGCGACGGTGACCGCCGTCAGCACCTGCGGGCGGGTGTACCCCTCGTCGACGGCGTAGGAGATCATGAAGCTCGTCAGCAGGGACTGCGCGGTGAACGCGCCGATGCCGACGCAGGCGGCCAGCAGCACCGGCTTCGGGCGGCGCAGCACCTCCACGATCGGCGGCCGGGCCACCGGCTCCCGCTCGGCCCGCGCGAACAGCGGGCTCTCGGCGACCTTCAGCCGCACGAACAGGCCTACGCCCAGCAGCACGATGCTCAGCAGGAACGGCACCCGCCATCCCCAGGAGCGGAACTGCTCGTCCGGCAGGGTGGCGACCAGGGTGACCACACCGGCCGACAGCACGGAACCGAGCGGGGCGCCGAGCTGGGTGAAGCTGGACCACAGGCCGCGCCGGGAACCCCGCGCGTGTTCGGCGTGCTCGACGACCATCAGCATCGCGCCGCCCCACTCGCCGCCGATCGCGATGCCCTGCACCACGCGCAGGGCGACCAGCAGCACCGGGGCCCAGACGCCGATGGCGTCGTACGTCGGCAGCAGGCCGATGAGGAAGCTGCCGGACCCCATCAGGACCATGGTGAGCAGCAGCATCGACTTGCGGCCGAGCCGGTCGCCGAAGTGGCCGAAGAGGACGCCGCCGATCGGGCGGGCGAGATAGCCCGCGGCGAAGGTGCCGAACGCCGCGATGGTGCCGACCGCCGGGTCGGCCCGCGGGAAGAACAGTTCGCCGAAGACGAGCGCGGCGACCGTGCCGTAGACGAGGAAGTCGTAGAACTCGACGGTGGTGCCGAGCAGGCCGGAGACGGCGACGCGCCGCAACTGCCGTTTATCGGAGGACACTTGGGGGGCGGGCGGGGATGGCTGCACGGTGGGCTCCCTGGGGACGGGGCGCGGTTGGTCCGTGAAGTTATGCACCCATCGTGCAGCCGTCAATCATTTGCACAACATTAGTTCAGGCCGTCCTCGGCGATGCGCAGCAGCAGTGCGTGCAGGGTCTCCCGCTCGGCCGGGTCCAGGGGGCCCAGCAGTTCGCCGGTCACCCGCAGGCCGGCCTCGTCGGTGTCGCGGAGGAAGTCGCTGCCGCTCTCGGTCAGGACGACGATCCGGCTGCGGCGGTCGTCGGGGGAGGGGCGGCGCTCGGCGAAGCCCAGCTTCTCCAGGTCGTCGACCAGGCCGACGATCGCGCTCGGGTCGTAGCCGAGACGCGCGCTCAGCTCGCGCTGCGGGGTGCCGTCCGTGGTGGCGAGGTAGCGCAGCACGGCGTAGTGGCGCAGGCGCAGGCCCGACTCCTGGAGGCAGGCGTTGAAGAGCTGCCCCGAGCGCAGGCCCAGCCGGTACAGCAGGTAGCCCGTGTCGGCGTGCAGTCCGCGCATCCACGGCTCGTGCGCGTCCATGGGCTTCGCGGTGACGTTCTGGCGTGTGATGGCGGGCTCCCTGTGCTCGGTGCTGCTTGCCGGTGATTCCAGCATCTCGCACCCACAGGTCTCCAACAACTATTGACGACGACAATTATTGCTCTTAGCTTCGATCTCGCAGCCGTACCACCCGCATCAGCTCGTGAAGGGACCCACCCGTGCCCAGCATCGATCTCTCCGGCAAGGCCGCCGTCGTCACCGGCAGCGGCCGAGGCCTCGGCCTCGCCTATGCCCACGCCCTGGCCGCCCACGGTGCGTCCGTGGTCGTCAACGACGTCGACGAGGCGGTGGCCGAGGCGGCCGTGAAGTCCATCGTGGAAGCGGGCGGCAGGGCCGTCGCCGAGGTCGTCCCGGTCGGCACCGCGGAGGCCGCCGAGCGGCTGGTGAACCGCGCGGTCGAGGAGTTCGGCCGGCTGGACGTCCTCGTCACCAACGCGGGCATCCTGCGCGACAAGGTCCTGTGGAAGATGACCGACGAGGACTTCGACGCGGTGCTCACCACCCACCTCAAGGGCACCTTCACCTGCGCCCGCGCCGCCGCCGTCAAGATGCGCGAGCAGGGCGAGGGCGGCTCGCTGATCCTGGTCGGCTCCCCGGCCGGCCAGCGCGGCAACTTCGGCCAGACGAACTACGCCGCCGCCAAGGCCGGCATCGCGGCGATGGCCCGCACCTGGTCGATGGAACTGGGCCGCGCGGGCATCACGGTCAACGCCATCGTGCCGGTCGCCGCCACCGCGATGACCGAGACCATCCCGGCCTTCGCCCCGTACGTCGAGGCCATGAAGAGCGGTGAGCCACTGCCGGACTTCCTGCGCAAGGGCGAGGGCTTCGGCACCCCCGAGGACTGCGCGGCCCTGGTGCCGTTCCTCGCCTCCGAGGCCGCCCGGGGCGTCACCGGCCAGTGCGTCGGCATCGGCGGCGACAAGGTGGCACTCTGGTCGCATCCGCAGGAGATCAGGGCGGCCTACGCCGACGGCGGCTGGACCCCCGCCACCCTCGCCGACGCCTGGCCCACCTCGGTCGGTGCCGAGCTCCAGTCGGTCGGCATCCCGGCGCCGAAGTTCCCGGAGGCGTGATGGACCCCGTGATGGACCTGGAGTCACTGGTCGCGATCGACGTCCACACCCACGCCGAGGTCTCCTCCAAGGGCCACTCCTCCCTGGACGACGACCTGCACGACGCCTCCTCCGCCTACTTCAAGGTCGAGGGCAAGCGGAAGCCGACCCTGGAGGAGACGGCCGCCTACTACCGCGAGCGGAACATGGCCGCCGTGATCTTCACGGTGGACGCCGAATCCGCCACCGGCACCCCGCCGGTACCGAACGAGGAGGTCGCCGAGGCGGCCGCCGCCAACGCCGACGTCCTCATCCCCTTCGCCTCCATCGACCCCTTCCGCGGGAAGGCGGGGGTGAAGCAGGCCCGGCGGCTGGTCGAGGAGTACGGGGTGAAGGGCTTCAAGTTCCACCCCAGCATCCAGGGCTTCTTCCCCAACGACCGCTCGGTGGCCTACGACCTGTACGAGGTGATCGAGGAGACCGGCACGATCGCCCTGTTCCACACCGGCCAGACGGGCATCGGCGCCGGCGTCCCCGGCGGGGGCGGGATCAGGCTGAAGTACTCCAACCCGCTCCACGTCGACGACGTGGCGGCCGACTTCCCGCACCTGAAGATCATCCTCGCCCACCCGTCCTTCCCGTGGCAGGACGAGGCCCTGGCCGTCGCCACGCACAAGCCGGGCGTGCACATCGACCTGTCCGGCTGGTCGCCGAAGTACTTCCCGCCGCAGCTCGTGCAGTACGCGAACACCCTGCTCAAGGACAAGGTCCTCTTCGGCTCCGACTTCCCCGTCCTCACCCCCGACCGCTGGCTCGCCGACTTCGGCAAGCTGACGATCAAGGACGAGGTCCGGCCGAAGATCCTCAAGGGGAACGCGGCCCGCCTGCTCGGGCTGACGAAACCGTAAGGGGCGTGACATGCGCAACGAGGGACTGGGGTCATGGCCCGCACGCCGGGCCCGCAAGACCCCGCACCGCACCGCCCTGATCCACGGCGACACCACCCGCAGCTACGCCGGCCTGTACGACCGCACCACCCGGCTCGCGCACGCGCTGCGCGACCGGGGCGTCCGCCGCGGCGACCGCGTCGCCTACCTCGGCCCGAACCACCCCGCCTATCTGGAGACCATGTTCGCGGCCGGCACCCTCGGCGCGGTATTCGTCCCCCTCAACATCCGACTGGCCGGTCCCGAGATCGCCTACCAGCTTGCCGACTCCGGAGCCAAGGCCCTCGTCTACGGCCCCTCGCACACCGGTCTGGTCGCGGGCCTGCCGGGCAGCACGGACGTCCGTACGTATGTCGAGGTGGGCGCCGAGTACGAGGAGGCGCTGGCCTCGGCCTCGCGGGAGCCCATCGACACACCGGTCACCCCGGACGACACCTGCATCATCATGTACACCTCGGGGACGACGGGCCGCCCCAAGGGCGCCATGCTCACCCACGGCAACCTCACCTGGAACGCGGTCAACGTCCTCGTCGACCACGACCTGATCGCCGACGAACGCGCCCTGGTCTCCGCCCCGCTGTTCCACACCGCGGGCCTGAACATGCTGACGCTGCCGGTGCTGCTGAAGGGCGGCACCTGCGTCCTGGTCGACGCCTTCGACCCGGACGCCACCTTCGAGCTCATCGAACGCCACCGGATCACCTTCATGTTCGGCGTGCCCACCATGTTCGACCAGGTGGCCCGGCACCCGCGCTGGCCGGACGCCGACCTGTCGTCGCTGCGCATCCTGACCTGCGGCGGCTCCCCGGTCCCGACCCCGCTGATCGCGGCGTACCAGCGGCGCGGCCTGACCTTCCTCCAGGGCTACGGCATGACCGAGGCCGCCCCCGGCACGCTGTTCCTGGACGCCGAGCACGCCGTCAGCAAGGCCGGGTCGGCGGGCGTGCCGCACTTCTTCAGCGATGTACGCGTCGTACGGCCCGACCTCGCGCCGGTCGACATCGGCGAGGTGGGCGAGGTCGTGGTGCGCGGGCCGCACGTCATGCCCGGCTACTGGGGGCTGCCCGAGGAGACGGCCGCGTCGTTCGCGGACGGCTGGTTCCGCAGCGGCGACGCCGCCCAGATCGACGAGGACGGCTACGTCCACATCGTCGACCGCCTCAAGGACATGATCATCTCCGGCGGCGAGAACATCTACCCCGCCGAGATCGAGGACCAGCTCCTCGCCCACCCGGACATCGTCGAGTGCGCGGTGATCGGGGTGCCGGACGACAAGTGGGGCGAGGTGCCCCGCGCGGTCGTCGTGCCCCGCGAGGGCACCGCAATCGACCCGGACGAGGTGCTCGCGTCGCTCGCCGGCCGCCTTGCCAAGTACAAGATCCCGAAGTCGGTGGTCGTCGCGGACGAACTCCCGCGCACCGCCTCCGGAAAACTCCTCAAGTCCCGTGTCCGTACGCGCTACGGCACCCAGGAAGGATCCACATGAGCCTCACCGTCAACGGCCTCGACGAACTCAAGAAGCTCGCCGGCAGCGATCTCGGCACCAGCGAGTGGATCGAGGTGACGCAGGAGCGCATCAACACCTTCGCCGACGCCACGGGCGACCACCAGTGGATCCACGTGGACCCCGAGCGCGCCAAGGACGGCCCCTTCGGCGCCCCCATCGCGCACGGTTACCTCACCCTCTCCCTCTTCATCCCCCTGTTCACCGAGCTGCTGGACGTCCAGGGCGTGACGACGAAGGTCAACTACGGTCTCAACAAGGTGCGTTTCCCCTCGCCGGTCAAGGTCGGTTCCCGCATCCGCCTGACGGCGAAGCTCACCGAGGTCGAGGAGGTGCCGGGCGGCGCGCAGATCACCGTCGAGGGTGCCATCGAGATCGAGGGTGCCACCAAGCCGGCCGCGGTGCTGCAGAGCCTGTCGCGGTTCTACGCCTGAGGCCGCGCGGGCACCAGGTCGAGCCGGCGTTCCGAGGCGTCACGCGCGAGCGGTGAGAGCCGGTCGTGCACCGCCCGGAACGTCTTCTCGGCTTGTTCCGCCGGCCAGTCGTCCGGCAGGTGCTTGACGGGCAGGCGCGGATCGCGCCGGACGATCCGCAGCCACTCGGTCTGGAGCCGCAGCCGCAGCACGAGCCCGTCGTCGGGATGCGGCAGCTCGTCCTCCCAGGGCTGCCAGCGCCGTACGAACGCCTCGTAGCGCCCGGCCAGGTCAGACAGCTCCCAGGTCTCGTCGATCATCTGGCCGATGTCCATCCCGGCGTCGGCGTGCGCGCGGAAGACCTTCACGTGGGCGGACAGGCCGAGCTCGGCCACCAGCGCCGACACGTCGACCTCGCCCGGCGCGATCCACAAGCCGTTGAACAGCGGGCCGAAGCCGCTCCAGGTCAGCTGGGAGCGCAGGTCGTGGCGCTGGCGCTGCCAGGACTCGGGCAGGGAGAAGCCGAGCAGAGTCCAGGTGCCGTCCCAGTGCCGGTTGACGGCGCCGGTCTGCCAGATGCGCCGCTCGCCGTCGCGTAGCACGGCCTCCGAACGCTCGGTCAGCCCGAAGTACATCCGGCGGCCCTCGCGCTGGCGGCGCAGCAGGTCACGGTTGACCATCCGGGTCAGCGTCGAACGGGTCGCCTGCTCGCCGATCCCGGCGCGGGCGAACACCTCGATGACGCTGCCCGAGTACACGCACACGTCGCGCCCGAGCACCTGGTCGCCCAGGAACGTCAGCATGAGGGACTGGGGCCGCAGCGACTCTTCACCGGTCACGCGGCCCACCGTACCTCCGCCCGATCAGTCCGTGACCTGCTGGTACCCGGGGATCAGGCCCCCTCGACGTCGACGAACACGGGGTTCGAGTAGAACCACGTGTCCGCCCACGGGTCACCGTTCCCGGGCGCGTGCGGGACCGGCCCGTGCGGATCGACCGAGGCGCCGAGGCAGCCGGGGCCGTTGCGGTTGCCGTCGCTGCCGCGCAGCCGGACGTAGAAGGACTCCTCGCCCGCGGTCAGCGGGATGCGGAGCGTGAAGGTCCCCGTGCGGCCGGAGACGTCCTGCGAGCGGACGACGCGGGTGTCGGGGGCCTTCCAGGTGTCGCGGTCGGCGACCGGGCCGCGCACCGCGCCGCGGATGACGTCCACGTGCGCCAACTCGGGCAGGACGCCCTGCGGGTTGGGCCGCGAGGCGGTCGTCACGGTGACGTCCAGGGTGAGCTTCTCGCCCTTGCGGACCCGCAGCCGGCCGCCGAGCGTTACGCCCCGGCCCCGGTCGCGGTCCCGCTTCAGCCGGACGTCGAGCCCGTCGACCAGATGCCCGTGGTCGAGCCAGACCCGGCCCGCCCGCAAACCCGCCATGAGCGCGCGGTAGCCGTAGCGGGTCACGCCCACGTGCGTACGGCTGAACTGGCCGGGCCAGAAATCGCTGCCCGGCTGCGGGGTGTCCGTGTTCACCGGGTCGGGCAGCCTGCCGGTGCCGTCGAAGGTCTGGCCGGGCTGCCAGTCGCCGTTCTTCCAGGTGTCGAAGACGATGCGGTGGGCGTCGGAGTTGGTGGTGACCGAGAACAGCCGGCCCTCGGCCAGCATCGAGTCCCACAGTCCGCCCACGGTCGCGGTCGCCCAGTCGAAGCCGCCGTAGGTCAGGTAGGCGTCCGCCGGGTAGCCGGGCCAGGACTGCGCGGACGGCTTGTTCTCGTACTCGCCGCGGATCGAGTCGGACCCGCGCCAGCCGGGGATGGCCGCTCCCTGGGCACCGGGCGCGCCCTCCATGCCGATCATGATCTCGGGCGCAGCGTCCCGCCAGTCGCGCAGCTCGTGCGGGGAGTCGATGCCCAGACGCATGGGGTGGTTGGCGAGGACCAGTACGTCGTCGACGTAGCCCGAACGGCGCTGCTCGGCCAGCCATTTGATCGCCTTGACGGCGTGCGCCTCGTTACGGGCGGTGTCCGCGTCGGCGGGGCCGCCCCTGTCGTAGCCGAGGAGCTTGCCGTCGTAGGCGCTCTCGAAGCGGGTCAGCACGTCGACCTCGTGCGGACCGGGCGCGGCGAACACCGTGCAGTGCTCGGCGGCCGGGATGTACCACTCCAGGCCCTGGAAGATCAGCTGACGCGGGTTCTCGGCACGCGCCTGAAGGATCTCCTCGTGCTCCAGGGCGGCGCCGAAGTCGGCGTGCCCGAAGTTGGAGTGCTCGGTGAAGACCATCCAGTCCAGGCCGTACTTCGCGCCCGCGGCGGCCAGCTGGGAGAACGTGTACTTGGCGTCGTGGCTGTAGACGGAGTGGACGTGGTGGTCGCCGACGAGGTAGGCGAGGCGGGGGTCCTCGCCGCCCAGCCGTCTGTCGTCGCCGCCGGCGGCCAGGGCCGGGCTCGCCGGGCCGAGGGCGAACGCGGCGCCGAACAGGCCCGCGCGGCGCAGGAGCCCGCGGCGGGAGACGCCCTGCGGATCGAGCGCGGCGGGGGAGACGGACGGGTCGGCCCAGGCGGGCAGCTGCTGCTCGGTCATGAAGGATCCTCGCGAGTCGGTGAGGTCAGTGGTTCATGAAGGAGGTGACGGGCAGCGCCCGGGCGACGATCCGGACGTCGCCGAGCCGGCCGTGGAAGATCTGGTCGATCTTGCCGCCGTACTCGTAGCCGCCGAGCAGCCACGGCAGGCCGACGGAGGTGATGCCGACGGAGGTCGCCTTCGGGTTGCGGAGCACCGGGCACCCCTCGACGTACAGCGTGGTGCGCCTGCCGTCGTTGACGACCGCGAGGTGCCACCAGGTCTCCAGCGGGGTCTCCTGGCCCCAGTTGGTGGCGATGCCCTGCTGGTTGAGCGGGCGCATCGCCCACTGCGGTTCGCGGTCGTTGGACAGGGACAGCGTGGCCAGCGGCTCGTCGGGGTCGTCGGCGGTCTTCCCGGCGGCGCCTCCCGTGCCCGTGCGGGAGACCAGGCCCGACCACGCGTGGCGGGCGGGGTCCCAGTCAGCGGGCAGCCGGTAGAACGCCTCGATGGTGTAACCGTCCTCGAACGTGGCCGAGTTGACCGGGGCGCCGTCGACCGTGCGCAGGTAGGCGCCCTTCAGCGGGGACTTGAAGCCCTGGAACTCCAGGCTGCCGTGGCCCGGCTGGTCGGGGTGGTGATCGGCGGACCAGCCCAGCGCGCCGCCGCCGATCGCGACGAGGGCGAGGTCGTTGCCCCGCCCGGACAGGTCGCGGACCGTGCCGGCCGTGCCGTCCACGGGCTTGTCGAAGCGCCAGTACGCCATCGTGCCCGGGACGAGCAGCTTCGAGGCGGGCCGGGCCGCACGGGCGGGCACGGGCGCGAATCCGGCGAAGCGCCGCTCGAAGTCGATCCCGACGGAGAACCGGTCGGCGTCGCCGCTCAGTTCCATCTCCTGCCGCTCCAGCTCGTTGAGCCCCTTCGCGGCCCGGCCGAGGATCCACGGCGAGAGCGTCTCCACGTCGATGACCCCGCGGTCCAGGTCGAACCGGTACAGACGGATCATGGCCGCGCCGCCGAAGTAGCGGTTCTGGTAGTTCGTCAGATGCAGATGGACGTCGTGTCCGGCCGCGTTCTTCCGTGTCACGCGGCCGGCGGGCCAGTAGTGCCCGCCGAGCGCCAGGAAGATCTGGTCGTGGTCCTCGATCAGCCGGTCCCACAGCTGCTGCCCGTAGTCCGACAAGGTGTCGTCCTCCACGACCAGTTCGTGCGTCGTGAGGATCACTGGTGTCTTCGGATGCTTCGCCAGGACGTCCTTCGCCCAGGTGTAGCCCTGCGGTGACAGCCGCCAGTCCAGCGCCAGGACCAGCCATTCCCGGCCGCCCGCGGTGAACAGGTGGAAGGAGTTGTACCCGTCGGCCGAGGCCCCGCCGAATGTGGGCTGCCCCGCGAACCGCTGCGGCCCGAAGGCGTCCAGGTACGGTGTCGCGCCGCGCTGGTCGGTCGTCGACGACTTCACGTCGTGGTTGCCGGCCAGGACGCTGTAGCCGACGCCCCGCCGGTCCAGCAGCCGGAACGCCTCGCCGATCGCGGCGAACTCCTCCTTCACGCCGTTCTGCGTGAGGTCGCCGAGGTGGGACAGGAAGACGATGTTCTCCTCCCGGCCGTGCTCCAGCAGATACCGCAGCGAGGCTTCGACCGGCGCCTTGTCGATGCTGGGGCCGTCGAAGAGGTACTGCGTGTCGGGCATCACCGCGAGTGTGAAGCGGCGGCTGCCGGGATCGGGGCGCCATGTCGAGGCCGCCGCCTCGGCGGTGACGGCCGGCAGCGCGCTCACGGCAGCGGCGGTCACGCCGAGCAGGGCGGTGGCGCGGAGGAAGCCGCGTCTTCCGGCACCGGCCTGGGGCGCCTCGCCCGGGCCGTGGTCATGCGAAGTGCACACGGGTCCTCCATGAGGTGACTGAGACGGGGGATCGAGAGGGGAGAACTCAGAGAACGCGCAGCGACCAGCTCCAGCGATGGACGCCCGCCGCGACGAGGTAGGAAGCGAAGGTGTCGGGCCCGCACGACGCCGTGCCGAGCCCGCGGTGCGCCGCGTCGATGTGCACCACGCACCCGGCCCGCGGCACCAGTTCGTCGTGATGCGCGACGGCGGCGAGCCCGGCCGCGCGGTGCCGGGTCACCGAGACCTGGCGGGGCCGGTCCAGGCGCACCGCGAGCCCGGTGGCGTCCGGTGCGGACAGCGTGAACCGCCGCACCCCGTGCCGCCCTCCGCTCTCCTGCGGCCGCAGATAGGGCGTGAACAGCTCGTCCACCGGGAGGCAGTGGTGGCCGACGGGCGCGCCGGCGGCCCGGTCCGGGTACGACTCCCAGGGGCCCTGCCCGAACCACTCCAGCAGGTTCAGCCCGGGGACCGTCTCGAACACGGTTCCCACCCGGGCCACGTCGTGCAGCGACTCGGGCAGCTCGGCGCTCTCCGCGACGAGCAGACCGCCCTCCACGGCCGTCAGCACCTGCTCGTGCCGGACGGTCCCGCCCGCGCAGACATAGTGGGACACCACGGCCACCCGGCCCGGGTCACGCCGCACGGAGACGACCTGGCGGACGGGCTCCTCCAGTCCCCAGTCCCGCCAGCGGGCCGCCATGCCACCCAGCTCGTCGTTGTCGGTCGGCGCCCGCCACAGCGACAGCACGGGCGCGGCCGTCAGCAGCGGATGGACGAGCAGCCCCTCCCCGTCGACCTCGACCGGACCGCCCGGGGCCCGGGTGTGCACCGGCGGGAGCGCCGCCCGCAGCCGCACCTGAGGCAGGCACACGACGGTGCCGCGCGGCGCCCACGGCTCGTCCCCGGCCGTCGTGACCCGCAGCGTCAGCCACGCCTCGCCGCCCTCCGCGGGCAGCTCGAACGGCAGCGGCACCGCGGCCGCCTCACCCGGCCCGAGATCGGGCAGCCCGGCCGGAGCCGTCAGTGTGGTGCCGTCGGCGAGGGACAGCTCCCACGCCCCGGACAGCCAGTCCAGGCCCCGGAATTGCTGGTGGTTGCCCAGCACGACGCCCTCGTGCCGGAAGCCGTCGATGCGCACCGGCGCGGCGATCTCCCGGTGCTCGAACAGCACGGGCTTGGGGGCCCGGTCGGGGAAGACGACACCGTCGGCGACGAAGGCGCCGTCGTGGTCCGTCTCCCCGAAGTCGCCGCCGTAGGCCCAGCGGTGCCCGGGCGCGGCGACACCGTTGTCATGGAGCCCGGCGCCCCCACGCCCGGCCGGTCTGCCGTCGTTCACACGCTGGAGGATGCCGTGGTCCCGGAACTCCCAGATGAATCCGCCCTGAAGACCCGGGGTGGCCTCGATGGCCGCCCAGTGGTCCGCCAGCGTGCCGTTGCTGTTGCCCATGGCGTGCGAGTACTCGCACTGGATGAGCGGCTTGGTCTGGGTGCCGGACAGGGCGTGCGCCAGGCACTCCTCCAGCGGCGCGTACATGGGGCAGGCGATGTCGGAGGCCACGTCCGGATCCGCCCAGCCGCGCTTGGCCGCGCCCTCGTACTGCACCGGCCGGGTCGGGTCGTGCCGGCGCACCCAGCCCGCCGCCGCGTCGTGGTTCGCGCCGTAGTCCGACTCGTTGCCCAGCGACCAGACGATGACGGACGGGTGGTTCTTGTCCCGCAGCACCATGCGCGCGACCCGGTCCACGAAGGCGCCCAGGTAGCGGGGGTCGTCGGCGATCTCGTGCGCGTGGTCGTGGGACTCGATGTCGGCCTCGTCGACGACGTAGAAGCCGAGCTCGTCGGCCAGGTCGTACAAGGACGGGTCGTTCGGGTAGTGCGCGGTGCGGATCGCGTTGAAGCCGAAACGCTTCAACAGCAGGAGGTCCGCGCGCATGTCGTCGTACGACACCGTCCGCCCGGTCAGCGGATGGAAGTCGTGCCGGTTGACGCCCCGGATGAACACGCGCTCGCCGTTGACCAGCAGGTCCCGGCCGGTGATCTCGACGTCACGGAAGCCGATCCGGTGCCGGGAGGTGTCGGCGACCGTGCCGTCGGCCCGGTGGAGGCGGACGGTCAGGCCGTACAGCTCGGGCGTCTCGGCGTTCCAGGTGCGCACCTCCGGCACGGTGGCACGCAGCCGGGCCTCGCCGAGGAAGCCGGAGACGCGTTCGTCCTCGGCGTTGGCCCGGTCGAACTCCGCGTCCTGGTTGAGCGGCTGCCCGTCCAGCTCCCCGCTGACGTACCAGCCCTCGGGCAGTGCCCCGTCGGCGTCCCGCACCCGGCACTCCACCAGCAGGTCGCCGTCACGCCGGGCCCGCACGGTGACGTCCGCGAGGTGCAGCGGGTCGGTGGCGTACAGCAGCACCGAGCGGGTGATCCCGCCGTGCCACCACTGGTCCTGGTCCTCGATGTGGGAGGCGTCCGACCACTTCACCACGGTCAGGCGCACGGTGGCCCGCTCCCCGGGGCGCACCATCGGCGTGAGGTCGAACTCGGCCGCCAGGTGCGAGTCCTTGGAGATCCCGGCGGGCCGCCCGTCCACGTGCACCAGCAGCACGCTCTCGGCAGCCCCTACGTGGAGCACGATCCGCCGCCCGGCCCACTCGGCGGGCACCTCCACCACCCGTTCGTAGACGCCGGTCGGGTTGGCGGCGGGCACGTCCGGCGGGAACTCGGCGAACGGCATACGGACGTTGAGGTACCGCGGTGGATCGTCCGTGCCCTGCAGGGTCCACACGCCTGGGACGTACGACGACGACCAGACCTCCCGGGGCGGGGCGTCCGGCGAGGGCAGCAGCTGGAAGCGCCAGTCGCCGTCGAGCGGGAGGGCTCCGCGGCGCCGGTCGACCGCGTTCATCGGCAGCCGGCCCCAGGAGGTCACCTCAGGCGCCTGCCAGGGGCGCAGGGCGATCAGGGGGTCGAGGTGTGCGTCGGTCATGACCATTCCGAAGTGGGTGCGGCGGGACCGGGCAGGACACGGCCCTGCAGGCCCCAGGCGGGTTCGAGGGGGATGCCGAGACGGTCCAGAACGGTGGGGGCGATGTCGATGAGGCGGGGCGTGTCGAGCCGGATGCCGGCGGGCCCCCCGGGTTCGGCGAGGATGACGAAGACCTCACGTTCGGCACGCGAGTCGCCGCCGTGGCCACCGGAGTCGAGGTGCCCGTGGTCGGTGGTGACCAGCACGGTCCAGCGCTCCTCGGCACGCCCCGGAGCCGAGCGCCGGACGTCGATCGCCTCCAGGAGCCGCCCGAGGTGGGCGTCCTGGTCGAGGAGGGCCCGGTCGTAGGCGGGGGACAGGGGGCCCGTGGCGTGGCCGGCCTCGTCGGTGGCGCCGAAGTACACGAACAGGGCGTCCGGGTCGTCCTCGGTGAGCCAGCGCAGGACCGTGCGGGCGACGCGGCGGTCCGCGGTTTCGTAGCCCCTGGATTCGCCGTTGTGACGCACACGCCGGCCGATGACCCTGCCGAGTGTGCCGCGACGCACCAGGGCCGGCCAGGACACGGCCGCCGCCGTGCGCAGACCGGGCCGGGCGGTGGCGGCCCGGGTCAGGAAGTCGGGGTAGCGGGCGTAGTCGGCACCTTTGAAATCGTTGCCGGTGACCCCGTGGCGGTCGGGCCACACCCCGGTGAGGATGCTCGACCATCCGGGCCCGGAGTCGGTGTAGGCCAGGCCGGCCGAGGGCCCGTCGTCGGCTCGGCCGTAGGGCAGCAGGCTCGTACCGTGGGCACCGGTGGCCATCAGCCGGTGCAGCACGGGTGCGGTGGAGGGGGAGCGGGTCAGCCGGTCGTGGCGCAGGCCGTCCATGCCGACGACGAGCACCTTGGTGCGTGGGCTCGCGGTGTTGGCGTCCTTCACTGGGTGCCTCTCTCGTGTGGTCGGCAGAGCCCGGGGCCACCGGCCCGTTCCCGGGTGCGCGTTCGCCGTGGCTGGTCGCGCAGTTCCCCGCGCCCCCGGGGCGCGTCAACTGCCCTGCACCGCCCCCTCCGTGGCGCCCGCGATGAACCCGCGGGCGAAGATCGTGAAGACCACGACGAGCGGCACGGACGCCATGAGGACACCGGCCATGACCATGCTGTAGTCGGTGGTGTGGCCGACGTGGAGCTGGGCCAGCGCCACCTGGAGGGTGAGGTGCGCGGGGTCGTTGAGCACGACGAGCGGCCAGATGTAGTCGTTCCAGGCGTTGACGAAGGCGTAGATGGCGAGGAAGGACAGCGCCGGTCTGATCATCGGCAGCACGATGTTCCAGTACTGGCGGAAGAAGCCCGCGCCGTCGATGCGCGCGGCGTCGAGGAGTTCGTCCGGCACGCCGTTCTCTATGTACTGGCGCAGCCAGAAGATGCCGAAGGCGTTGGCGAGGGCCGGGAGGACCAGTGCCTTGAGCGTGCCGACCCAGCCGATGTCGGACATGAGGATGAACTGGGGGAGGACGGCCAGCTGGAGCGGCAGCATCATGAAGCCGACCAGCGTCGCGAACAGCACCTTGCGCCCGGGGAAGTCGAACTTGGCGAAGACGAACGCCGCCAGGGAGTCGATGAAGAGGACCAGGACGGTGGTGACGGAGGCGACGACGACCGTGTTCAGCATCGACCCGAAGAAGTCGATGGTGTCGAGCACGTGCCGGACGTTCTCCAGCAGATGGGAACCGAAGGTCAGTTTCGGCGGGCTCTTGTAGATGTCCTCGGTGGTGTTCGTCGCCATGACGATCGTCCACGCGAACGGGAAGACCGAGATCAGGACGGCCAGGGCGAGGACGATGTGCGCGGTCAGGCCCTTGGGACGCCGTGACCGCCTCGGGACCACTGCGGTCATGACTTCCTCCCGCGCTGGACGACGCGCCAGTTGACGACGACCAGCAGCATGATCAGTACGAAGAAGGCCCACACGATGGCCGCGCCGTAGCCGTAGTCGTTGTTCACGAAGGCCGACTGGTAGAAGTACAGAAGCGTGGTCAGGCCCGCCTGGCCGGGCCCGCCGAGGTTGGGGTTGGCGGCGTTGCTGCCGAACATGACCTGGGGTTCGCTGAAGCTCTGCAGGCCGTTGATGGTCGAGATGATGACCGTGAACAGGATGATGGGCCGCATGATCGGCATGGTGATCTGGAAGAACGTGCGGATCGGGCCGGCGCCGTCCAGCCTGGCCGCCTCATAGATCTGGGTGGGGATGGCCTGGAGGCCGGCCAGGTAGATGATCATGTTGTAGCCGGTCCACATCCAGGTCATCAGCAGCGCGATGACCAGTTTGATCAGCCACGGATTGCTCAGCCACGGGACGGGTGAGATGCCGACGGTGCCCAGGATCGCGTTGACCAGGCCGAAGTTGTTGCTGAACACCGCCCCGAAGAAGATCGACACCGCGACGATCGAGGTGACGTTCGGTATGTAGAGGGCGATGCGGTAGAAGCCCTTGAAGCGGCGCACCGAATGCAGCAGCGTCGCCAGCACCAGGGCACCGAACAGCGTGGGGACGGTGGACAGCACCCAGATCACCAGGGTGTTGCGGATCGACAGCCAGAAGACCGGGTCGTCCAGAAGGAACCGGAACTGCTGCAGTCCCACGAACTGCACGGTGCCCATGCCGTCCCAGCGCTGGAAGGAGAGGTACAGCGAGTACAGGACCGGGAAGAACGAGAAGACGCCGAAGATCAGGAAGAAGGGCGAGACCGCCAGGTACTGCCGCCAGTGGGACAGCACCTCGCGACGCGTCGGTCGCACCGCGCCCGCGGGCGCGGTGCGCCGCGGGCGGAAGCGGGCCGGGCCGGGCCCGCCGTGGCGCCGGGGCACCGCGGCGGAACCGGCGACCGGAGGTGAGGACACCTCAGTTCACCCCCTGCCGCCGGGCGATCTGCCTGGCCTGGGCGACCGCGTCCTTCCAGGCGTCGTCGGCCTTCTTGCCCTTGGCCTCGATGCTGGACAGTTCGGTCATGAAAGGCGCCATGACGGCGGCGTCGGCGGGTGCCTCGTAGGCGGCCGGGATGGCCTTGGCGGCGGGGCCGAAGACCTCGATGACCTTCTGCCCGCCGAAGAAGGGGTCGCCGCCCGTCATGGCCGGCATGGTGTACGCCGCCGGTGCGGCGGGGAAGATGGCGGCGTCGGCGAAGCCGCGGGCGTCGTTCTCCGGGCTGAGGATCCAGCTGATGATCTTGAACGCCTCTTCGGGGTTCCGGCACTGCTTGGGCAGGGCCAGGTAGGAGCCGCCCTGGTTGGCCGGGCCGCCGGGCATCGCGCAGACCCGCCAGCTGCCCTTGGTCTTGGGGGCCGCCTGCTCGATGTCCAGGGCGTGCCAGGCCGCACCGAGTTCGGTGCTGAGGGTCTTGCCGACGGCGGCGTTCCAGGTGTTGTCGTTGATCTTGGCGTCGATGCCGAGGGTGTGGGGGCGGACCGCCGTGGTCCAGGCCTTGCGGATGTGGTCCTGGTCGCCGATGAAGCGGTTGTCCCTGTCGATGAACCGCTCGGTGCCCTGCCCGACCGCCATGGTGAAGACCGAGCCGATGTTGTTGACCAGGTAGGTGCCCGGCACCTTCGCGCGCAGCTCGGTGCCCAGCGCGAAGTACTCCTCCCAGGTCCCGGCCCGGGAGGCGACCTTGTCGGGGTCCGTGGGCAGCCCGGCCTCGTCGAACATGTCAGCGCGGTAGAAGAGCGCGGTCGGGCCGATGTCGATCGGGAAGCCGATCTGCTTGCCGTCCTCGGTCCGGGCGAGCTTGGTCTTCCAGTCCAGGTACTGCGACGCGATCTTCTTGAAGCCCAGGTCGTTCAGGTCGAGGAAGCGATTCGCGTTGGGCAGGAAGGACGCCATGTCCTCGCCCTTGATGCCGGTGATGTCGGGCACGGAGGCGCCCGCCGCGAGAGTGGTGGTCAGCTTCTGCTTGAAGTCGCCGCCGATGGAGGCAACGGTCAGCTTCACCTGGCTGCCGAAGTGCGTCTTCGCCTCGGCGACCACCTTGTCGCTGAGCGCGCCCCCCCAGTACCACAAGGTGAGGTTCTTGCCGTTCTTGCTGCCGGCCGAGCCGGAGCCGCCACCGCAGGCGACGGTCAGACCGGAGGCGGCCGCGGTCAGCGCGGCGGCCTGGAGGAAGCCTCTACGAGAAAGGTCCACGGGTCACTCCTGTTGTTCCTGTTCGACGTGCCGGAGGGGTGGGTGGTCGGTGCGGCCCTTCGGAGGCGCGCGGACCGAAGGGGGTTTGCGGACCGACGGGGGTGTGCGGGGTGACGGGGGTGTTCGGGGCAGGCGGGGTGACAGGGGCGTGGTGCACGGGCGGTCCGGGGTTCGCCGGGAGCCGGTCCACGAGGAATCCGTAGGACCGCTTCAGCTCCGGGTCGGTCAGGGAGCGCCACCAGCGGTCGACGCCGTGCCAGCCGGGGGCCGCGAGGGCGCCGCCGTGGTGCCCGACGGACAGCCCGGCCGCCAGCACCGCGAAGCGCAGCCGTTCCGCCAGCGGCCAGCCGCCGAGGGACGCCGCGACGAAGCTCGCGCCGAAGACGTCCCCGGCGCCCGTCGCGTCCAGGACGTCGGTGTCCAGGGCCGGGACATCGGCGTACTCGCCGGTGATCTGGTCGACGGCGATGGCGCCGTCCCCGCCCCGGGTCACCACGGCGACCGGCACCAGCTCCGAGAGCGTGCCGAGCGCGGCCGGCGCGCTGTCGGTGCGGGTGTAGGCCATCGCCTCGGCCTCGTTCGGGAGGAAGGCGTGGCACAGGGACAGCTGCTCCAGGAGGGCCGTCGGCCACTCCTGGGAGGGGTCCCAGCCGACGTCGGCGTAGATCCGCGTGCCGTTCGCCGCGGCCTTGGCGAGCCACTCGCGCGGCCGGGCCTCGATGTGCACCAGGGCGGTCAGCGCGTCGGGCGGGTCGCCCATCAGCACGTCCTGCGAGTACGGCGGCTCCTGGCCGTGGGTGAGCAGGGCCCGGTCGTGATCGTGGGCGAAGGAGACGGTGACCGGGGTGGGCCAGCCGTCCGCCGTACGGGAGAGCGAGAGGTCGACGCCTTCCTGGCCGCCGAGGACGTCCTGGCAGTACCCGCCGTAGAAGTCGTCGCCGAAGACCGTGGCCAGGGAGGTCCTGAGGCCGAAGCGGGAGGCGGCCACCGCGAGGTTCGCGATGCCGCCCGGGCCGCAGCCCATGCCCCCGGTCCAGATCTCCTCGCCCGGCGTCGGCGGCTTGCCGAGCCCCGTCAGGACGAGGTCGTAGAAGAGCAGGCCGGTCAGCAGCACATCGGGCCGGTCACCGTCCACGGATGTGTCCTCTCGCTCACGGCTTCGACGGAGATCGTCAAAACTCTTCATTTCGGTGACCGGAATCGTGCGCTGCCTTGCCGAGATTGGTCAATACCCGAGCAGAAATAAGCATGGCGATGATTGAAGATGACGAGTAATGTGCACGCCGTGCTGGCAGAACGACGACACCACCTCATCCTGCGGGCCCTGCGCTCCGGCGGGCCCGCGGCCGTGACCGACCTCTCGGAGCAGTTGGGCGTGAGTCCCGCCACAATTAGGCGTGACCTGGTCAAACTGGAAGAAGACGGACTGCTCACGCGCGTGCACGGCGGCGCCGTCGTGGAGGAGGGCGACCAGCCCTTCGCCGAGGTCGCCGAGGTGCGCGTCACCGAGAAGGACGCCATAGCCGAACGAGCCGCCGCGATGATCAGCGACGGCCAGTCGGTTCTGCTGGACATCGGGACGACGGCCTACCGCCTGGCCCGGCAGCTGCACGGCCGCCGGCTCACCGTGATCACCAGCAACCTGGTGGTCTACGAGGAACTCGCCGACGACGAGGGCATCGAGCTGGTCCTGCTCGGCGGCATGGTCCGCCGCGAGTACCGCTCCCTGGTCGGCTTCCTCACCGAGGACAACCTGCGCCAGCTGCACGCCGACTGGCTCTTCCTGGGCACCAGCGGGGTGCGGCCCGGCGGTCAGGTCATGGACACGACGGTCGTGGAGGTGCCGGTGAAGCGAGCCATGATCAAGGCGAGCGAGAAGGTGGTGCTGCTCGCCGACACGGCGAAGTTCCCGGGGCACGGGATGGCGAAGGTCTGCGGCCCCGAGGACCTGACCGCGGTCGTGACGAACGAGCCGGTCGACGCGGTCACGCGCACCTCCTTCCAGGAGGCGGGCGTCGAGGTCGTCGTGGCGGGAAAGGTGCAGGCTTGAACTCTCTCCCGGCCGACGGGCGCCCGGACCGGGCCGCCCCGCCGTTCCGCACACAGAGGGCTCTCGCTCTCCCGACACCAGCGGGGCCGGAGCCGGCCCGGGGCCCTGAAGCAAGTCCAAGGAGGTGGCGCGTGTCCGGTTCCCGCCACATGCCGTCCGCAGCCTGCCCTATCGGAGGAACCCGGTGAAGCTGACGATTCTGGGCGGCGGAGGATTCCGCGTGCCGCTGGTGTACGGAGCGCTCCTCCAGGACCATGCCGAGGGGCGGGTGACCCACGTCGTCCTGCACGATCTGGACGCCGGGCGGCTGTCGGCGGTGACACGCGTCCTCGCCGAGCAGGCGGCCCAAGTGGCCGACGCGCCCGAGGTGACCGCCACCACCGACCTCGACGAGGCCTTGCGCGGCGCCGACTTCGTGTTCTCCGCGATCCGCGTGGGCGGCCTGGAAGGACGCGCGCACGACGAGCGCGTGGCCCTGGCCGAGGGCGTGCTGGGGCAGGAGACCGTGGGCGCGGGCGGCATCGCCTACGGCCTGCGCACGGTCCCGGTCGCCGTCGACATCGCGCAACGCGTGGCCCGGCTCGCCCCCGACGCCTGGGTCATCAACTTCACCAACCCGGCCGGCCTGGTCACCGAGGCCATGTCCCGTCACCTCGGCAACCGTGTCATCGGCATCTGCGACTCCCCGGTCGGTCTCGGCCGCCGTATCGCCCGGGTGCTCGGCGTGGAGAACCCGGGGGAGGCGTGGATCGACTACGTCGGCCTCAACCACCTCGGCTGGGTGCGCGGCCTGCGCGTCGCCGGCCGCGACGAGCTGCCGCGTCTGCTCGCCGACCCCGATCTGCTCGGCTCCTTCGAGGAGGGCAAGCTCTTCGGCGCCGACTGGCTGCGCTCCCTGGGCGCTATCCCCAACGAGTACCTGCACTACTACTACTTCAACCGCGAGGCCGTACGCGCCTACCAGCAGGCCGAGAAGACCCGCGGCGCGTTCCTGCACGAGCAGCAGGCCCGCTTCTACGCCGAGATGAAGAACCCGCACGCCCCCGCCCTGAGGGTCTGGGACCGCACCCGCGCCGAGCGCGAGGCCACGTACATGGCCGAGAACCGCGAGACAGCGGGCGCGGGTGAACGCGATGAGGACGACCTGTCCGGCGGCTACGAGAAGGTCGCGCTCGCGCTGATGCGGGCCATCGCCCGGGACGAGCGCACCACCCTGATCCTCAACGTCCGCAACCAGCGCACGCTGTCGGTCCTGGACGCGGAGGCCGTCATCGAGGTTCCCTGCCTCGTCGACGCCAACGGCGCCCACCCCGTCACCGTCGACCCGCTGCCCGATCACGCCACCGGCCTGGTCTGCGCGGTCAAGGCGGTCGAGCGCGAGGTGTTGGCCGCCGCCGGCTCCGGCTCCCGCGCGACCGCGGTGAAGGCCTTCGCCCTGCACCCGCTGGTCGACTCCGTCAACGTGGCCCGCAGGCTGGTGGAGGGCTACGCCGAGGTCCATCCGGGGCTGGCGTACCTTAGGTGAACGCCGATCGGTAAGCGCTTTCCCCGGGGTCGCTTCCCGCCTGCTCGCTCTTCCCCGCTTCCTGGAGACATCCCATGCACGACGAAAGCCGCCGCATCGAGGAGCGCGTGCAGCGCCTTCACGACCAGCGCATCAAGACCGCGGTCTACGCGGCCACCGTCCCCTTCGAGGTGGAGGCCTGGCAGGCCCCCGGGGAGCCGGTCCCGTTCGAGGAGGCCGCCGCCGCCTCCTACGAGCCGTTCGCGATGGGTACCCCGTGGGGCCCGCCCTGGGGCACCACCTGGTTCCGCATGCGCGGACAGGTACCCGGGGAATGGGCGGGCCGACGTGTCGAGGCCGTCATCGACCTCGGTTTCGTCGGCGACTGGCCCGGCAACCAGGCCGAGGCCCTCGTGCACCTCACCGACGGCACCCCGCTCAAGGCCGTCAACCCGCTCAACCAGTACGTGGCGATCGCCAACCCCGCGCAGGGCGGCGAGACGGTCGACTACCTGGTCGAGGCTGCTTCCAACCCGGACATCCTCGCGGACAACTTCTCGAAGACCACCCCGCTCGGCGACAAGCTCACCGCGGGCGACGAGCCCCTCTACACCTTCCGCAGCGCCGACCTCGCCATCCTCGACGAGGAGGTCTGGCACCTCGACCTCGACGTGCAGGTACTGCGCGAACTGATGCTGGAGCTCGGCGAGCACGACCCGCGCCGGCACGAGATCGCCCACGCCCTCGACCGGGCCATGGACCTGCTCGACCTGGACGACGTCTCCGGCTCCGCCGCCGCGATCCGCGAGGCACTGAAGCCGGTGCTGTCCAAGCCCGCGCACGCCAGCGCGCACACGATCTCCGGTGTCGGCCACGCCCACATCGACTCCGCCTGGCTCTGGCCCATCCGCGAGACCAAGCGCAAGACGTCCCGCACCTTCTCCAACGTCACCTCGCTCGCCGACGAGTACGACGACTTCATCTTCGCCTGCTCGCAGGCCCAGCAGTACGAGTGGGTGCGCGACAACTACCCGAAGGTCTGGGCCCGCATCCAGGAGTCCGTCAAGAACGGCCAGTGGGCGCCGGTCGGCGGCATGTGGGTCGAGTCCGACGGCAACCTGCCCGGCGGCGAGGCCGTCGCCCGCCAGTTCATCCACGGCAAGCGGTTCTTCATCGAGCACTTCGGCATCGAGACCAAGGGCGTGTGGCTGCCGGACTCCTTCGGCTACAACGCGGCCTACCCGCAGATCGCCAAGCTCGCCGGCAACGACTGGTTCCTCACCCAGAAGATCTCCTGGAACCAGACCAACCGGTTCCCCCACCACACCTTCTGGTGGGAGGGCATCGACGGCACCCGCATCTTCACGCACTTCCCGCCGGTCGACACCTACAACGCCCGCTTCAGCGGTGAGGAGATGTCCCGCGCGGTCCGCAACTACCGGGAGAAGGGAGGCGCCAGCCGGTCCCTGGCGCCCTTCGGCTGGGGTGACGGCGGCGGTGGCCCCACCCGCGAGATCATGGAGCGCGCCCGCCGGCTGGCGGACCTGGAAGGCTCCGCCAAGGTCGTCGTCGAGCACCCCGACGAGTTCTTCGCCAAGGCCCGCGAGGAGTACCCGGACGCGCCGGTGTGGGTCGGCGAGCTCTACCTGGAGCTGCACCGCGCCACCTACACCTCCCAGGCCCGCACCAAGCAGGGCAACCGCCGCTCCGAGCACCTCCTGCGCGAGGCGGAACTGTGGGCGACCACGGCCGCGCTGCACGCGCCGGGCTACAGCTACCCGCACGAGAAGCTGGACCGGCTGTGGAAGACGGTGCTGCTGCACCAGTTCCACGACATCCTGCCCGGCTCCTCCATCGCCTGGGTGCACCGCGAGGCCGAGGCGGAGTACGCCCGCGTCGCGCGCGAGCTGCACGCGCTGACCGCCGAGGCGGTGGCCGCGCTGGGCATCGGCGAGCCCCGCGTTTTCAACACCAGCCCCTACGACCGCGCCGAAGTGGTCCGCACCGCCGACGGCGCACCGGTGTTCGTGGAAGTGCCCGCGAACGGTTCCGCGCCCCTCGCCGACACCGCGCCCCCGCAGGCCGTGACGGTGGACGGCCTGGCCCTCGACAACGGACTGGTCCGTGTGGAGGTGGCCGAGGACGGCACCCTGTCCTCCGTCCGCGATCTGCGCGCCGGCCGCGAGGTCCTCGCCGAGCCGGGCAACCTGCTCCGGCTGCACACGGACCTGCCCAACTACTGGGACGCCTGGGACATCGACAAGCACTACAAGAACCGCTACACCGACCTGCTGGACGCCTCGTCCGTCACGGTCACCGAGCAGGATCCGCTGATCGGCGCCATCCGCGTCGAGCGGGCCTTCGGCAAGGGCTCCACGATCACCCAGACGATCACCGTCCGCGCCGGCAGCCCCCGGATCGACATCGAGACCGACATCGACTGGCACGAGAGCGAGAAGATCCTCAAGGCGGCCTTCCCGGTCGACATCCGGGCCCCGCACTCCTCCGCCGAGATCCAGTTCGGTCACATCCAGCGCCCCACCCACACCAACACCAGCTGGGAGGCGGCCCGCTTCGAGGTCTCCGGCCACCGCTGGGTGCACCTCGGCGAACCCGGCTACGGCGTCGCCGTCATCAACGACTCGACGTACGGCCACGACGTCTCCCGCACGGTCCGCGAGGACGGAGGCACCACGACCACCGTCCGCCTCAGCCTGGTCCGCGCCCCGCGCATCCCGGACCCCGAGGCCGACCAGGGCCGCCACCGCTTCACCTACGCGCTGCTGCCCGGCGCGACCATCGAGGACGCCGTCGCCGGGGGCTACGCCCTCAACCTGCCGCTCCGGGTGGCGGAGGCGGCAGGCGCCCCCGAACCGGTGGTCTCCGCCGAGGGCGAGGGCGTGACCGTGGAGGCGGTCAAACTCGCCGACGACGCCTCCGGCGATGTCGTCGTACGCCTCTACGAGTCGCGCGGCGGCCGGGCCACCGGCTTCCTGCGCACCGGGTTCCCGCTGGCCGGAGCCCAGATCACCGACCTGCTGGAGCGGCCGCTGGAGGAAGCGGAGATCACCGACGGCGCCGTCGCCGTCACGCTGCGGCCCTTCCAGATCCTCACCCTCCGGCTGCGCCGGGGCCAAGAGGCCGGGGCCTGATCGCGCGAGGGCGCTGACCCGGGGCGGGGCTGCTTCTGGCACCGTCCCGGGGCGGGGGCCGCATCCGACACCGTCCGGGCGGGGGCCGCATCCGACACCGTCCGGGCGGAGGCCACATCAGGCACCGTCCCGGGCAGGGGGCCCGCGTCTGGCACCGTCCCGGGCAGGGGGCCCGCGTCTGGCACCGTCGAATTGACCCACGATCACGGCACCGGAATGCCCCCTGCCGTGGGTCGCCCGGCTCCCTAGAGTCGATGTCATGACGACGACACAGAACGAAACGGGAAACAGCGGCAGCGGCTTCGCACCGGTCCTCACCCGTGCCGCCGAGGCCGAGACGACGCGCGACCCCAGCAGCGTGATGACGCTGCTCGCCGACTCCGGGAACACCGGCGGGCGGCTCACCAGCTACCGGTCGACGTTCGCGGAAGGCGCGGTCGGCGCCCCCGCCCACCTGCACACCGAGGCGTCCGAGATGTTCTACGTGATCGACGGCGCGCTCCAGGTCCTGGTGGGCGAGGAGATCACCGTGCTGCGAGCCGGCGACTTCCTTCTCGTACCGCCGCACACCCCGCACGCCTTCGCCGCCGCGCCCGGTGCGACGGCCGACGTGCTGTTCGTCTTCACCCCGGGCGCGGGACGCTTCGACTATCTGCGGCTGCTGGGCCGCGTGATGCGCGGCGAGGCCGACCCGCAGGAGATCAAGGACTCCTCCGAACGCTTCGACAACCACTACGTCGACAGCCCCGTCTGGCGCGAGGCGCTCGCGGCCAGGGGCTGAGGCCTCAGAGGGGCAGCGCCTGGGCCGCCGCCCCGACGGAAGAGACCGGTTCGGCCGCCGTGGGCGCGGGTACCGCGGGCAGCGGATCCGTCGCCTCCGGTCGCGGCTGCGGCAGCGACACCGGCCGCAGCGGACGCAATCCCGACACCACGGTGTAGTCCTGGCCAAGGAACGGCGGGACCACCTCGCCCGGGTCCTCGCCGAGCGCCAGCTGCACGGCGGCCCAGGGGGCGTTGATCCCGCACAGGGACAGCTGGTGCAGGCCGCCGGCCGGGCGGGTGTTGACGTCCATGAGGACCGGCCGGTCACCGAACATCCGGAACTGGATGTTGGACAGGTAGTGCAGACCGAAGCCCTCGGCGATCCGCCGGGCCGGGTCCAGCCACTGCTCGTGCAGGGTGAAGCCCCGTCGGCGGCCGTTCTTGGTGCGGCCCACCGCCAGCCGGACCCGGTTGTCCGGACCGGTCAGGCAGTCCACCGACACCTCGGGCTGCTCCAGGCGCGGCATCACCAGCCAGTCGACCGGCTCCTCGGCCTCCCGCAGCGCCTCCAGCACCAGGTCCATCGGCACGTACGGGCTCGGGAACCCGCTCAGATGCGTCAGCGAGAAGGGCGTACGCGTGATCACGCGGAAGCCCACCCCGCCGGCCCCGGACGCCGGTTTGAAGCACGCCTTGTGCCCACCGGCCTCCAATTCCTCCACGGCGGCGACGAGTTCGTCCTCCGAGCGGACCCGGTACCACGGCGGCACCGGAACGCCGATCGCCTGGACCGCCTCGTAGGCGATCACCTTGTCGTGGAAGACGGCCACGGCCTCGGGCGGCGGCGCCAGCACCGCCGTGCCGGCCGCCTCGAACTCGGCGCGGTGCGTCACGATCGCCGACTGGTGCAGACGGGGCACGAACACGTCGATGCCCCGCCGCGCGCACTGGTCCAGCGCGTACTCGACGTACCCGGCGGGGGACAGGTTCTCGGGCTCCAGATCGGCGGTGTCGGCGGCGGCCAGCACCGGCGAGTCGGGGTCGCCGTGGGTGGCGTGGATCTCGACGGCCCGGTCGCTGGGATTTCTCCGCAGCTGATCCATGAAGAACACGTTCTCCGCGTACGTGCGGTTGAGCCAGACGCGTACGCGAGAGACCATGCACGCCGCCTTTCACGGTTCGCGGGCAGGGCTGAGCAGCCCGTGCCCGGGCAGGAAAATGGAGGGACACCAAACCGCCCCTGTGAAAGGGAAGTTTCAGCGGTGGTGTTGGGCCAGATCATACGGCTTCGGCGGGCCTCGTCGTGCAACGCCCCGGTGAAGGATTTCTCCCGCCGCGGCCCCCGGGCCGCTCTTGTCCCGGTCGCGCGGATGTGATCTCTTGGGGGGCGTCCGGGTGCGCGGAGGGGGCGAGAGGTGACGTCGACGGCCGGTGGCGCCGCACAGCTCTTGGCCATCAGCGATCTGCACATCGGCTACCCGGAGAACCGCGCCCTGGTCGAGGGCATGCGGCCCGGGACGGACGACGACTGGCTGCTCGTCGCCGGGGACGTGGCGGAGACCGTGTCGGACATCCGCTGGACCCTGAAGACGCTCGCGGCCCGCTTCCGCAGGGTCGTGTGGGTGCCTGGCAACCACGAGCTGTGGACCCATCCGAGCGACGCCGTCACCCTGCGCGGTGCCGCCCGGTACGAGTACCTGGTCGAGATGTGCCGCGAACTCGGCGTGACGACACCCGAGGACCCCTACCCGGTCTGGGAGGGCCCGGGCGGCCCGGTCGCCGTCGCGCCGCTGTTCCTCCTGTACGACTACTCGTTCCTTCCGGCCGGCTGCACGACCAAGGAGCAGGGCCTGGAGTACGCGCAGGGCACCGGGGTCGTGTGCTCCGACGAGTACCTGCTGCACCCCGACCCGTACCCGAGCCGGGAGGCCTGGTGCCGGGCCCGGGTCGCCGAGACCGAACGCAGACTCGCCGCACTGCCCGACGGCCTGCCGGTGATCCCGGTCAACCACTACCCGCTGCACCGGCATCCGATGGACGTCCTGTGGCACCCCGAGTTCGCCATGTGGTGCGGCACCGACCTGACCGCCGACTGGCACCGCAGGTTCCGCGTCCACACGATGGTCTACGGCCATCTGCACATCCCCCGCACCACCTGGCACGAGGGCGTGCGCTTCGAGGAGGTGTCGGTGGGCTATCCGCGCGAGTGGAGCAAGCGGTCCGGACCGCCGGGGCGGCTGCGGCGCGTCCTGCCGAGGGAGGGCGAGGAGCTGTGATCGAGGAACTGCTGCCGGAGGCCGTGGTCGCCGTGGAGGCCTACGGCCACGAGGACGCGGACACCCCGCTGTTCCCCGAGGAGGCGGCGCTCATGACCCGGGCGGTCGCCAAGCGGCGCGGGGAGTTCGCCGCCGTGCGCTCCTGTGCCCGCCGCGCCATGGAGAAGCTCGGCGTGCCGCCGCAGCCGGTCCTGCCCGGGGAGCGCGGCGCCCCCCGCTGGCCGGCCGGGCTGGCCGGCAGCATGACCCACTGCGACGGCTACTGCGCCGCCGCCCTGGTGCGCGCCTCCGACCTCGCGTCCCTCGGCATCGACGCCGAGACCCACGGCCCGCTGCCCGAGGGCGTCCTGCCGTCCGTGTCCCTGCCGGCCGAGGCGGACCGCCTGCGCAGGCTCGCGGCCGAACGCCCCGACATCCACTGGGACCGGCTGCTGTTCAGCGCCAAGGAGTCCGTCTACAAGGCGTGGTTCCCCCTCACCGGGAAGTGGCTGGACTTCATGGAGGCCGACATCGACCTCACCGCCGGCGGCACCTTCCGCGCGACGTTGCTCGTCCCCGGCCCGCGGGTGGGCGCCCGCCGCGTCGGCCACTTCGACGGCCGCTGGACGGCGGGGCGGGGCCTGATCGCGACGGCGATAGCGGTACCGCACACCTGAGTCCACTCCGCGAGCCCCCTCACGGCACCAGGACGGGAAAACCGGACCCTCAGCCCCGGAAACCCGGGCCCGGCGGGCGGACACAGCCATCCGCCGGACCCGGGGGGGCGTGGGCCCGCCGCCGGAGTGCGGGCTTGGCATCCGGCCCGCATCCGGCTTGCGGCCGGGCCGGCGGTGCATGCCGCGGGCGGGGCAGCTCAGCAGGTCTCCGGGGCCCGGTCCCGGGCCGCGGCCTGGGCTCGCCGCCGGGGTGGATTCGGCTTCGGGTTCGTGGCCGGGCCGCATGCCGGACGCGAGTCTCGCATCCGGCCTGCTGGCGGGCCGCCCGCCGGGCCGGGGGTGCACGCCGCGGTTGGGGCATCTCAGCAGGTCTCCGGGGCCGCGCGAGGGGGTCGCGTACCGACTGGTCCCGGGCCGCGGCCTGGGACCACCGCCGGAGTGTGGATTCGGCGTCGGACCCGCGGCCGAGTCGTCCGCCAGGTGCGGTCCGTATCCGGCCCGCGGCCGGGCCACCCGCGGGGCTTCGGGCCGGCTTCCCGGCCGGGGTGGGGGTACCTCAGCAGGTCTCCGGGTCCCGGTCCCGGGCCGCGGCCCGAGCCCTCCGCCGGAGCGGGTCCCGGTCCCGGCCCGCGGCCCGGGGCATCCGGCAGGCTCCGGAGCCTGCTTCGGCGCGGCAGGTCAGGGACCAGGCTCCGGGCACCAGTTCTCCAGGAGGCGGAAGAACGCCTCCTCGTTGCCGGTCAGTCCGGCGCGCTCCAGGGCCTGCTCCGCCTCGGCGAGCACTGCCGGCGGGACGAGCGGCGGGCCCCCCTCCACGTCGAAGGCGGCCCGGACGGTGTGCAGCAGCCGCAGATAGGCTTGGACGGCGGTGCGTTCACGATCGGTCAGAACGGCGGTGGGCATCGGTCGGCTCTCCCCGTGTCGGCGTCGTCGGTCCCGCGCCCTCGCGGCGCGTACGCCCCGCACAGCGGTGGCGCCCCTCCAGCTTGCTGCCCACCACTGACAATCCGGCCCCACAGCCCTCCGGTTCGCCCGCTCGGCGGAGGCGCACCGCGCTCCGTCGCCGCGCTGGGCGGCCCGTCAGCCCTGCGGTCCGCGATACCCCAGTGACGCCTCGATCCGCCCCGCCAGGTGATCCCGCTGCACCGGGCCGCGCGACGACGAACCGGCGAGCCAGGCCCGGCACTTGCTGGCGAGCAGCAGGCCGAAGCTCTCGGCCTCCTTCTCGTCGTCGAGGTCGAAGCGGGTGCGGGCGGCGACCTTCAGCACGGTCGCCTGGAGATCGGCACCGTCATCGAGCAACCGGGCCGCGACGGCGGCGCCCTCGACATGGTGGGAGCAGTGCCCGGCCTTCATGTGCCACAGCTCGTGGCCCAGGATCACCAACTGGTGATCGGGAGCGGTGCGTTCCTCGATCACGACCAGGTCCTGCTCCGCCATGTCCAGCCAGAGTCCGCTGGCGGTCCCGGGCGGGAACGCGGCCGTTCGGAAGCGGACTGGGCGGCCGCGGCGTCTGCTCATTCCGTCGCACAGGGCGGCGTACAGCTCCTCGGGCCGAGCCGGCGCGGGGAGGGTCAGCTCCGCGACCAGCTCGCCGCACAGACGGCGCATTTCCTTACCGATGCCCACAGTTCTCCCCACGGTCACGACTCGGGCCGCTTGACGCTCTCCAGGAGCATGTCCAGCCACTCCGCGACCTTGTCGCGGTGCTGGTCGGTGGGCAGTTGCGCGGCCCGCCAGGCGATGCCGCGCACGCCGTGGTCCTGCAGCAGCCGCTCCAGCGGGTCGTCCGCCGCAGCGGTCGCCTCCCGCTCGCGGTCGGCGAGCTTCTGCAGCAGTTCCTGCTCGGTGTTCTGGAGGGCGCTCACCAGCGCCTCGGGGTCCTCGGCCGTCAGGAAGCCGGCGTGCACCCGGAAGAACCGCTGGAGGGCGTCGCAGTGCTCCATGGTCGGCCGCCGGTCGCCGTTGATGAGGGCGCCGGCCTGCTGGCGGGACATGCCCGCGCCGTCGGCGATCTCCTGCTGGGTGTACTTGCGGCCGTTGGGCTTGAGCCTGGTCCGGCGCAGCAGGTCCAGGCGCTGCAGGAACCGGGCCTGAACGTCGGGCTCACCCGCCGGCCGGCCACAGAGCAGGGCCTTGACCACGGGGTCCGGAACCCCGGAGGCGACGGACAGCCGGCCGATGTCGAAGACCTCGGCGTGCGGCACGCCGAGCCGGTCGGCGAGCGCGCCGACACGGGAGACGACGGCCGGTAGCACGGCCGTCGGCGTGGCGCCCGGACCCTCGACGAAGCCACCCGTCACCGACAGATCTCCTACGTATCTCACAGGCTTCTCACAAGTGGATGCCGTGACCTACCCCGGCGTGAACTTCCCGGAGCGTAGCCGGTGGTTCGAACTCACATCCAGGTCTCGCCACAACTGTGGCCAATTTCAGCCGTCAACAGACATGGAATGCCACGATAGTTGACACGCCTCAGCCCGGGGCAGCAGGATCGGGGCGCCGCGTCAGGGCCGCACAGGCAAGAGGGGTGACCTCCCGATGGCATATCAGGCAGGAGGGCGGCGGCCGGCACCGCGGCCCGCCCCCGAGACTCCCGAGGCCCAGGCCTACCTGGAGGACTACGCCGGGCTCCTGGAGGGTGTCTCCTTCCCCTCGCTCGTCGTCGACCACTGCTGGGACGTGGTGCGGACCAACAACGCCTTCCGGTCACTTTTCCGCGAGGTGGGCCCGCACCCCACGGCCATGCCGGGCGACAACTTCCTCCGGTTCGTGCTCTTCCACCCCGACGCCCCCGCGGTGCTCGGCGACCACGAGGCGAGCTGGTGCCTGCCGATGCTCGCGCACTTCGCACGGACCGTGGAGATCCACGGCCCGGACCACGGCCTGCAGGGCATCCGCCGGGACATCGCCCAGGACCCGATCATGGAGGCCGCCTACCGGCACGGCCTGCCGCACTGGATCCGCGCGGTCGGCGAGGACGCCGTCGAGCAGGACGGTGCCGTACGGCCGTTGCTCCACCCGGACCCGCGCCGGGGCCCCACCGAGTGCCGGATCGTCGTCGAGACGTCCAGGACGCTGGAGGAACTGGGCTGCGCCCGGGTCACGTTCGTCCTGCGCGAGACGCGCCGCTCCGCGACCGGCGAGCGCCGCACCCGCCGCACCGCCGCCCACCTGAGAGTCGTCCCCGTGGCCGACTGACCGCTCCCGCGCGGTCGGCCGCCCGTTCCCCGCACCCTTCTCAGCCTCTGTGGTGTGTGACATAGTACTGCCGTGAGCAAGTCGCTGACCTGCGATGTCGTGGTGGTGGGAGCCGGTGTGGTCGGCGCCGCCACCGCCCTGTACGCGACCCGCGCGGGCCTGGACGCCGTCGTGGTGGACCGGGGGCCGGTGGCCGGCGGCACGACCGGAGCGGGGGAGGGGAACCTCCTCGTCTCCGACAAGGAACCCGGACCCGAGCTCGAACTGGCCCTGCTGTCCGCCCGGCTGTGGGCCGCCCTGGCCCGGGAGGGGCTGGGCGAGGCCGTGGAGTACGAGGCCAAGGGCGGTGTCGTCGTCGCCGGCTCGGACCGGGCCCTGGCCGCGCTGGAGAAGCTCGCCGCCGAGCAGCGCGCCGCCGGCGTCGAGGCGGTCCCGGTGCCGCCAGGCCGGCTCACCGAACTGGAGCCGTACCTGGCCCCCGGCCTCGCGGGCGGCGTGCACTACCCGCAGGACGCCCAGGTGATGCCCGCCCTCGCGGCGGCGCACCTGCTGCGCGCCTCGAAGGCCCGGGTGCTCACCGGCCGGGAGGTGACCGGGATCCTGCGCGGCCCTGGCGGCGCGGTGCGTGGCGTGCGTACCGACCGGGATGACCTCCACGCCCCCGCGGTCGTCAACGCGGCCGGCACCTGGGGCGGCGAGGTGGCGGCCCGCGCCGGAGTGTCCCTGCCGGTGCTGCCCCGGAGGGGTTTCGTACTGGTCACCGAGCCGCTGCCGCCGCGCATCCGGCACAAGGTGTACGCCGCCGACTACGTGGCCGACGTCGCGAGCGACTCGGCGGCGCTGCAGACCTCCCCGGTGGTGGAGGGCACCCCGGCCGGGCCGGTCCTCATCGGCGCCAGCCGTGAACGGGTCGGCTTCGACCGGTCGCTCTCGCTCCCGGCACTGCGCGCCCTGGCGGCCGGGGCGACCGCGCTCTTCCCGTTCCTCGCCGGCGTCCGGGCGATGCGGACGTACGCCGGCTTCCGGCCGTATCTGCCGGACCACCTGCCCGCGATCGGCCCCGATCCTAGGGCGCCCGGGCTCTTCCACGCCTGCGGGCACGAGGGCGCGGGCATCGGGCTCGCCACCGGCACCGGGCATCTGATCGCCCAGGCGCTGACGGGGCGCCCGCCCGATCTGGACCTGGGCCCGTTCCGGCCCGACCGCTTCACCGAGGAGGCCGGGTGAACCCGCTGGAGCTGGCCGGGGCCCGCCCCGGCCCCGCCTTCACGGTCACGTTCGACGGGCGGCCGGTCGAGGCGCTGCCCGGGCAGACGGTCGCCGCCGTGCTGGGGGCGGCAGGGGTGACGTCGTGGCGTTCCACCCGGGTCGAGGGCCGTCCGCGCGGGGTGTTCTGCGGGATCGGCGTCTGCTTCGACTGCCTGGTGACCGTCAACGGCCGCCCCAACCAACGGGCCTGTCTGGTGCCGGTGCGGCCGGGCGACGAGATCGGCTCACAGGACGGCACGGGTCACGGGGAGACCGGCACGGGGGACGGGGCGGGCCACGGAGGGGCCGGGACGGGGGACGGGGCGGGCCACGGGGAGACCGGCGCAGGGGACCGGACGGGTCATGAGGAGGCGCGCCATGCGGACTGACCTCGCCGTGATCGGTGCCGGACCGGCCGGACTCGCCGCCGCCCTGGCGGCTTGCGCGCGCGGCGTACGGGTCACGCTCGTCGACGCCGCGCCGCGGACCGGCGGGCAGTTCTACCGGCAGCCCGCCGCGGAACTCGGCGCCAGGAGGCCCGAGGCGCTGCACCACGGGTGGCGGACCTGGGAGCGGCTGCGGGACGGACTCGCCGCCAGTGCCGTGCGCGTCCTGACGGACCACCATGTGTGGTGCGTGGAGCGCACGCCGGACGGCTTCACCCTGCACGCCCTGCTCGGGCCGGAACAGGAGGAGCCCGTCGAGGTGCGCGCCCGCACCGTGCTCCTGGCCACCGGCGGCTACGAGCAGGTGCTGCCCTTCCCCGGCTGGACCCTGCCGGGCGTCATCACGGCCGGGGGAGCCCAGGCCATGCTCAAGGGCGCGCTCGTGGTGCCGGGGCGCCGAGCCGTGGTGGCCGGGACCGGGCCGCTGCTGCTGCCCGTGGCGACCGGGCTCGCGGCAGCCGGTGTCGAGGTCGCCGCACTCGTCGAGTCCGCCGATCCCAGGCGCCTCGCCCGGCATGCCCCCGCCCTGGCGCGCAAGCTCCCCGAGGGCGCCGGATACGTCGCCGGGCTGCTGCGCCACCGCGTCCCGGTCCTCGCCCGGTACACCGTCGTCCGCGCCCACGGCGACGACCGGCTGACCGGCGTCACCGTGGCCGCACTCGACGCCGACGGGCACGTCCGGCCCGGCACCGGACGGCACCTGCCCTGCGACACCCTCGCCGCCGGCCACGGCATGCTCCCGCACACCGACCTCGCCGAGGGCCTCGGCTGCCGCCTCGACGGGCTCGCCGTGGCCGTCGACACCGAACAGCGCACGGACGTGCCCGGCGTGTGGGCGGCCGGCGAGGCCACCGGCATCGGTGGCGCGGCCCTCGCCCTCGCCGAGGGGCACATCGCCGGCTGCTCGGCCGCCGCCCACCTGCACGGCGCCGCCCCCGGCCCGGCCCTCGCCGCCCTCAAGGCCCGTACGGCGCTCCAACGATCCGCAGCCGCCCTCGACTCCGCCTACGCGCCGCCCGCGCACTGGCCCGAGCAGATCACCGACGACACCGTGGTCTGCCGCTGCGAGGAGGTCACCGCCGGAGCCGTGCGCGAGGCCCTGGACCTCGGGGCGGTCGACGAACGCACCGTGAAGCTGCTCACCCGGGCCGGGATGGGCTGGTGCCAGGGCCGGATGTGCGGCACCGCGATCGCCGGTCTCGCCGGCTGCGCACCCACCCCGGCCAAGCGCCCGTTCGCCCGTCCCGTGCCGCTCGGCGTCCTCGCACGGCAACACCCCCAGGAGGGACCGTCATGACCGAACACCGCCCCTGGCGCGGCGTCCTCGTCGCCACCGCGCTGCCGCTGTACGACGACCTGTCGGTGAACCACGACCGGTACGCCGAGCACTGCGCCTGGCTCGTGGAGAACGGCTGCGACGGCGTCGTGCCGAACGGCTCCCTCGGCGAGTACCAGGTGCTCACACCCGAGGAGCGGGCCCGGGTCGTCGAGACGGCCGTCGCCGCCATCGGCGGGGAGCGCGTGATGCCCGGCGTCGCCGCCTACGGGTCCGCCGAGGCCCGCCGCTGGGCCGAGCAGGCCGGTGAGGCCGGCTGCCGCGCGGTGATGCTGCTGCCGCCCAACGCCTACCGCGCCGACGAGCGCTCCGTCCTCGCCCACTACGCCGAGGTCGCCCGGTCGGGCCTGCCGGTCGTCGCGTACAACAACCCGATCGACACCAAGGTGGACCTCGTGCCCGAGCTGCTCGCCCGGCTGCACGGCGAGGGGTACATCCGCGGCGTGAAGGAGTTCTCGGGCGATGTCCGCCGGGCCTACCGGATCGCCGAACTCGCCCCTGAACTGGATCTGCTGATCGGCGCGGACGACGTCCTGCTGGAGCTGGCCGTCGCGGGCGCCAAGGGCTGGGTGGCGGGTTACCCGAACGCGCTGCCCCGCGCCTGCACCGAGCTGTACCGGGCGGCCGTCGGCGGCGACCTCGGCAGCGCGCTGCCCCTGTACCGGCAGCTGCATCCGCTGCTGCGCTGGGACTCACAGGTGGAGTTCGTCCAGGCCATCAAGCTGTCCATGGACATCGTCGGCCGCCACGGCGGGCCGTGCCGCCCGCCCCGCGCCGCGCTGCTGCCCGGGCAGGAAGCGACGGTCCGCGCCGCCACGGAGAAGGCCGTCGCGGCCGGACTGAGCTGAGGACCATGCGCAGCAAACTCGCCCTGCACGCCGTCGACTCGCACACCGAGGGCATGCCGACCCGTGTGATCACCGGCGGCATCGGCACCGTCCCCGGCGCCACGATGAACGAACGGCGGCTGTGGTTCCGCGAACACCGCGACGACATCAAGCAGTTGCTGATGAACGAGCCGCGCGGCCACTCCGCGATGAGCGGCGCGATCCTCCAGCCGCCGACCCGGCCCGACTGCGACTGGGGCGTCCTCTACATCGAGGTCTCCGGCTATCTGCCGATGTGCGGGCACGGCACCATCGGCGTGGCGACCGTCCTCGTCGAGACCGGCATGGTCGAGGTCGTCGAGCCGGTCACCACCATCCGGCTCGACACCCCGGCGGGCCCGGTCGTCGCCGAGGTGGCCGTCGAGGACGGGGCCGCCAAGGCGGTCACCCTGCGGAACGTGCCTTCGTTCGCCGTCGGCCTCGACCGCGAGGCCACCCTCGCCGACGGCCGGACGGTGACGTACGACCTGGCCTTCGGTGGCAACTTCTACGCCATCCTGCCGCTGGAGCGGTTCGGCCTGCCCTTCGACCGGTCCCGCAAGGACGAGATCCTCGCGGCCGGCCTGTCCCTCATGGCCGCCGTCAACGCCGAGGACCCGCCCGTCCACCCGGAGGACCCCTTCATCCACGGCCTCCACCACGTCTACCTGGCCGCCCCCGGCTCGACCGCCCGCCACTCCCGGCACACCATGGCCATCCACCCCGGCTGGTTCGACCGCTCGCCCTGCGGCACCGGCACCAGCGCCCGCATGGCACAGCTGCACGCGCGGGGCGAACTCCCGCTGCACACCGAGTTCCTGAACGAATCCTTCATCGGAACCCGCTTCACCGGCAGACTGCTCGGCACGACCGAGGTGGCCGGCCACCCGGCCGTGCTGCCCAGCTTCACCGGCCGCGCCTGGATCACCGGCACCGCCCAGTACCTGCTGGACCCGGAGGACCCGTTCCCGGCGGGATTCGTCCTGTAGACACCCCCGTAAGGGCACGAGAGAGGAACCCCTACCGTCATGGCCGCGCAGCACACCCCCGCCCTGCCCGTGCTCGGCAGCAGGAAGCCCAGCCACCGGGAACGGGTCGCGGACGCGCTGCGGGCCGCCCTGATCGCCGGTGAACTACGGCCCGGCGAGGTCTACTCGGCCCCCGGCCTCGCCACCCGCTTCGGCGTCTCCGCCACGCCCGTGCGCGAGGCCATGCTCGACCTGGCCAAGGAGGGACTGGTCGACACCGTGCCCAACAAGGGCTTCCGGGTCACCGCCGTCTCCGAGCGGCAGCTCGACGAGTACACCCACATCCGGGCACTGATCGAGATCCCCACCACGGCGAAGCTGGCCCGCACGGCCGACCCGGTGGCCCTGGAGGCGCTCCGCCCGGTCGCCCGGGAGATCGTCGCCTCCGCCGCGGACGGCGACCTCATCGCCTACGTCGAGGCCGACCTGCGCTTCCACCTCGGCCTGCTGGCCCTCGCCGGCAACGCCCACCTCGTCGACGTCGTACGCGACCTCAGACGCCGCTCCCGGCTCTACGGCCTGACGGCCCTGGTGGAGCAGGGGCGGCTGGAGGCGTCGGCCGAGGAGCACCTGGAGATCCTGGACGCGCTGCTCGCCCGTGACGAGGAGGCCGTACGGGCCGTGATGACCCGGCACCTGGGGCACGTGCGGGGCCTGTGGGCCGCACCCTGAACAGCCGGACCCCACCGGTTCGACGGCCGCGCTTCACCGCCCGGACCCGCGGCGAGGACACCGGCCCGGACGGTGGTGGTCCGCCGGCGGCAGCGCGGGGCGGGCGGCAGGGCCCGCCGTGGCGGCCGACGGTGTCCGCCGGCCGTTTCTCTCCGGGTCACAGGTCCAGCACGAGCCGCCCGCCGCGGCAGCGGGACACACAGATGAGCATCGTCTCGCCCGCCGCGCGCTCGTCGTCGCTCAGCACCGAGTCGCGGTGGTCCGGCTCGCCGTCCAGGACGTCGGTCTCGCACGTGCCGCAGGTGCCCTCGGTGCAGGAGTACAGGACCTCGACCCCGGCGGCGCGCACGGCGTCGAGCACGGACACGTCCGGCGCGACGGTGAGTGTCCTGCCGCTGCGCGCCAGCTCCACCTCGAACTCCGTGTCGCCACCGGTCTGCTGCTCCTTCGGCCGGAACCGCTCGACGCGCAGGGCCCCGGACGGGCAGCGGGCCTCGACGGCGTCCAGCAGCGGCCCCGGTCCGCAGCAGTAGACGAGCGTGCCCTCGGGCACGTCGTCCAGCACCGAGGTCAGGTCCAGGAGGCCCGTCTCGTCCTCCGGCGCGAACGTCACACGGTCCCCGTAGCGGCCGAGTTCACCGCCGAACGCCATGGACGTGCGGGTCCGCCCGCCGTACAGCAGCGTCCACTCGGCGCCCGCCGCCTCCGCCGCCGCCAGCATCGGCAGGAGCGGCGTGATGCCGATGCCGCCGGCGACGAAGCGGTAGCGAGGGGCGGGTTCCAGACGGAAGTTGTTCCGGGGCCCGCGCACCCGCACCTTGGCGCCCTCGCCCAGCTGCTCGTGCACATGGGCGGAGCCGCCTCGCCCGGCGGGCTCGCGCAGCACCGCGACCCGCCAGGCCGACCGGTCCGCCGGATCACCGCACAGCGAGTACTGCCGCTCCAGGCCGGGCCCGAGCAGCACGTCGACGTGAGCGCCCGGCTGCCAGGCCGGGAGCGGCTCGCCCAGCGGATGGCGCAAGGTCAGGGCGAGCACTCCCTCGGCGGCGAACTCCCGGCGCTGAACGACCAGTTCGTCCTCGTACTCGGTCATGAGCCGGTCCCTCGCGGTTCGCCGTCGCTCACATGCCCCTGTGGGTGGGCGAGCATCCACTCCCACATCTCGACCGGGTCCTGCGCGGTGTGCTCACGGCCGCAGTGGCACGTGCCGTGCAGCACGTCGGTGCCGGGCACCCAGTCGATGCGGTAGATCTCTCCGGTCGGAGCCGTCACCGGACCTCCTCCACGGGCTTCTCGCCCTGCTCGACCAGCCGGGCGAGGATGCGGCGGGCGGCCAGGCCACCGGTGTCGATGTTGATGCTCAGCTCCTGGTAACCGGTCCGCTCGGTGCCGAGCGTCTCCTGCAGCAGGTTGAGCGCGGTGACGTCCTGCATCACGACCGTGTGGTTGTTGCCCCGAAGGAACTCGGTGACCTCGGCGTCGTCCGTGGCCCAGTCGCGCGAGACGGCCCAGAAGTCGTACACCTTGCCGTCGCCCGACGGCGTGATCGCGTACGTGATCTCGGTGTGGAAGCCGTTCGGGTCGCTGCCGTCCGCCTCGGGAAGCACCCCGGCCGGGGCGATACGGCTGTGCAGCAGGTACAAGCAGGGTGCGTGGTACTCGATGTCCTGCCAGCGGGTGATCCGGCCCGCGATGCCGGTGGACTTCGCATAGAACGGCGGGCACTCGGCGTCGTCCATGTGCCGGCTCACCCGGACGATCCCGGCGCCCTCGTCGACCTCGGTGGTGATCGGCGTCTCGGCGACCTCGGGGGTGCCGATGTAACCGCCGTGCAGATACGTCTCGTGGGACAGGTCCAGGAGGTTGTCGACGAGCAGGCCGTAGTCGCAGTCGATGGGCTCCATGCCGCGCACGGTGACCCAGCCGGGGGAGTCCAGGTGCCGGGCCCGGGGGATGGTCTGCGGGTCGGCGAGCGCCGGGTCGCCGACCCACACCCAGATCAGCGAGTCCTGCTCGACGACCGGGTAGGAGGCGACCCGGGCGGTGCGCGGCACCCGCTTCTGCCCCGGCACGTACACGCACGTGCCGGTCGTGTCGTACGTGAAGCCGTGGTAACCGCACACGATCCGGTCCCCGTCCAGACGCGTCGGCGCCTGGGACAGCGGGTACCGGCGGTGCACACAGCGGTCGTGCAGGACGACCGGCGTGCCGTCCTCCTCCGTCCGGTAGAGCACGAGCGTCTCACCGAGGATCGTCCGGCCGAGCAACTCCCGCCCGACCTCGTGACTGTAGGCGGCGACGTACCACTGGTTCCTGGCGAAGGCGGTCATGTGGGGCATGGGCGCTGGCTCCCGTCTCTGGGTCGTGGCGACATCGTCGGGACGGACCGCGCGGGGGCGCAATACGTCTTCCGTGTCACGGAAGGGGGCCCGGCCCCGCGTCGCCGTCCGGTCGGTGAAATCGAAACGGAATTCTCGACTTCGCTATCGCGGGCGAAGCATTTATCGTGGACATATGGAAAGAACAACGGAGTTCTATGTGGTGAAGCCCGGTGACAACCTCACCAAGATCGCGTCCATGTTTCATGTGACGCTCGACCAGATTCTGGAGTGGAATCCTCAGATCGAGAATCGGGACGTCATCTTCCCCGGCCAGAAGATTCGCGTGTCCGCACCGGAAATGCACGGCGAGTACGAGCCGTTCCCGGGTGCCGACTTCTTCCAGTCGTCCGTGACCAGTCCGGTCATCGAGGCCATGGGGTACCGCCTCATCGAGGAGGGCTGCTCGGCGTACGCCGGCGGGCCCGACTCGCAGTGGAGCGAGGCGGACCGGAAGTCGTACTCGAAGTGGCAGCACAAACTCGGCCTCTCGGGCCACGACGCTGATGGCACGCCGGGCCGCAGGTCATGGGAGAGGCTGCACGTACCCGCCGTGTACGAGTGACCGAGACCCGGACCGCCCGTACGCGCCGCCGAATCACCAGGGGCCCGCGTCCCGGCCCGCCCCGGACCGCGTGGCGCGCACGGGCCAGAGCCCGTATCGCCTATCTCGAAGCGGAGCTGGAACACGAGAGCGGCAGACTTCCGCCGGGCGACCGAACAGCGCTCATCGACGGAATGCGAAGTCATCTGGAAAAGGCCTACGCGGCCGCGGACGAGTATTTCGGATGGCGGAAGCTGTGGTCGGGGTCCGCAGCCCGTGAGGGCGTGTGCTCGAATATCCGCAATGCCGAGGTATTGCTGATTCAACTGGTTTCCGACGACGAAGCCGCAGGCCGCGTCAGTGAGGTCATGGCGCTGGTCAAGGACCATCTGGACGCGGACGACCCACGGCGCGTCCGGCTCGCCCAGCGATTGCGTCCCATCATCTCCGGCGACGTCACCGCGAGCGACCGGGATCTCATGGGCCGGGCGCTCGACGCCGCGTACTGCAGCCTGGACGACGAACTGGCCCGGGTGCGCAGCCTGCGCAACATCCTCTGGGCCGCGACGGTCCTCGTGATGATCGGTGTGGTGAACCTGGCCCTGTACGGATGGTTCTCGCCCAGTTCGCTGAGCCTGTGCTTCTCACCCCAGGGCGGCTCCGGAGACACGGTCACCGTCGTGTGCCCCACCGCCGAGTATCACAACCAGCAGGCCGACACCGACCCGAGCAGTCTGGCCCGGGCGACGGACATCCTGACCGTGGAGATCGCCGGACTCGCCGGTGCCGCCCTCACCGTCATCGCGTCGCTGCGCCGCATCCGGGGCACCGACTCCCCCTACATGCTGCCTCTGGCGTCGGCGGTGCTCAAGCTGCCCACCGGCGCCCTGTCGGCCTTCCTCGGGCTGCTGCTGATCCGGGGCGCCTTCGTCCCCGGACTCAGCGACCTCGACAGCAGGGCGCAGGTCCTCGCCTGGGCCGCGGCCTTCGGCGCAGCACAGCACCTGGTGACGCGTCTCGTCGACGACCGCGCCCAGATGACGCTGTCGGAGGTCGGCCGGACCACCGACGCCGTGATCAACCCCGAGAGAGTAGCCGTCAGGGAAGGACCGCCGGCGTCCGCCGGGTCGCCCAACGGTGCGGGACCGCACGACGAGCCGCACGGGAGCGACGGGGACGGCGAACCGGTCCCCGACGGCGGACCTCCTCACCGCCGCAGCGGCGCGTGAGCCGTCTCCGGCAACCGCAGGTACACCACCGACGACACCAGGCAGATCACCGCGACGTACCAGGGGAACAATCCCGCGTGCCCCTGCTCCTTGAACAGCGTGCCGACGTAGGGAGCCGTGCCGCCGAAGAGGGCGACCGTCAGCGAGTAGGGGAAACCGATACCGGCCGCGCGCACCCGGGGCGGGAAGATCTCCGCGTTCACGGCCGCGCTGATCGAGGTGAACCCGGTCAGCAGCACCATGCCCGCGCACTGCACGAGCAGCAGCACGGCGAACGAGTCGCGCAGGATGTGCAGCAGGGGCACCGCGAGGAGCGCGAAGCCCAGGCCGAAGAAGAGCAGCAGGGGGCGGCGGCCGAAGCGGTCCGAGAGAAGTCCGCCGACGGGTTGCAGCAGGGCGAAGAAGGCCAGTGAGATCGTGCCCGCGAGCAGTGCGTCCGACTTCTCGATGCCGGCGTTGAGTTCGGCGTACGTCGGCAGGTACGACGTCCACGTGTAGTACGCGATCGTGCCGCCCGCCGTGATGCCGCCGATGAGGAGCGACTCGCGCGGGTGCCGGCGCAGCGCCTCGAACAGGCCCGGGCGCGGGGCCTGCCGCTGCTCGGCGCTGCGGGTCTCCTGCGCGCCCTGCCGGATCCAGAAGCCGACCAGGCTCAGCACGGCCCCGAGCACGAACGGCACCCGCCAGCCCCAGCCGTTCATCTGCCCGTCGTCCAGTGTGCCCACCAGCAGGGCAGCGATGCCGGATGCGACCAGCTGCCCCACCGTCGTCGACACGTACTGGAAGCTGGAGAACAGCCCGCGCCGGCCGGGCCCCGCCGACTCGACGAGGAACGTCGTCGAGGCCGCGAACTCGCCGCCCACGGACAGGCCTTGCAGCAGCCGCGCGAGGACGAGGACCACCGGCGCCAGCACGCCCACCGTCGCGTAGGTCGGGGTCAGCCCGACCAGCAGGCTGCTGCCGCCCATCAGCAGGATGGTGACCGTCAGCGCGGTGCGCCGCCCGTGCCGGTCCGCGACCGCGCCCATCAGCAGCCCGCCCACCGGCCGCATGAAGAAGCCGACCGCGAACACCGCGAACGTGGACAGCAGCGGCACCAGAGAGTTGTCCGTGCTCTCCGGGAAGACCTGGCCGGCGATGTAGGTGGCCAGAAACGTGTAGGCGTACCAGTCGTACCACTCCACCGCGTTGCCCACCGAGGCGGCGAGGAGCTGTCGGACGGGCCGTTGCGTCGGCGGGGAGGCCGTCTTCGTCTCTGTCACGCCCCTCACCCTCCCCTGGGAATGCTTCGGCACACCTGGCGTACCGGCGACTTTCACACGAGTGTCACCGGGCCCTTCCTTGTCGTTTGGTGTCCCTGAAACACTCCTTCCGCGCAGGTTCCGTCACGTTCCGGCCATCCAGCACAGCAGGATGAGAGGTCTGTCCTTCATGTCCGAAGTCAACCGGCGCCGCTTCCTCCAACTCGCGGGCGCCACCACGGGCTTCAGTGCGCTGTCCGCCAGCATCCAGCGCGCGGCCGCGCTTCCGGCGAACCATCGCACGGGGTCGATCGAGGACGTCGAGCACATCGTCGTCCTGATGCAGGAGAACCGTTCTTTCGACCACTACTTCGGTGCCCTGAGAGGCGTCCGCGGCTTCGGCGACCCCCGCCCGGTCACCCTCGACAGCGGCAAACCGGTCTGGCACCAGGAGAAGGACGGCAAGGAGACCCTGCCGTTCCACCCGGACGCCGACGACCTCGGCATGCAGTTCCTGGAGGGCCTGCCGCACTCCTGGCCCGACGGGCAGCAGGCCTACAACGGCGGCAAGTACGACCGGTGGGTGCCCGCCAAGGGCACCACGGCCATGGCGTACCTGACCCGCGAGGACATCCCGTTCCACTACGCCCTCGCCGACTCCTTCACCGTCTGCGACGCCTACCACTGCTCGTTCATCGGCTCCACCGACCCGAACCGCTACTACATGTGGTCGGGGTACACCGGCAACGACGGCAGCGGCGGCGGCCCGGTCCTGGACAACGCCGAGCTCGGCTACGGCTGGACGACCTATCCCGAGCGCCTGGAGCAGGCAGGCGTCTCCTGGAAGATCTACCAGGACATCGGCGACGGCCTCGACGCCCGGGGATCCTGGGGCTGGATCGAGGACGCCTACCGCGGCAACTACGGCGACAACTCGCTGCTCTACTTCAACCGGTACCGGGGCGCCGAGCCGGGCGACCCCTGGTACGACAAGGCCCGCACGGGTACGAACGCCAAGGCCGGAGACGGCTACTTCGACCTGCTGCGTGCCGACGTCCAGTCCGGCAAGCTGCCCCGGATCTCCTGGATCGCCGCCCCCGAGGCCTTCTCCGAGCATTCCAACTGGCCGTCGAACTACGGCGCCTGGTACATCGCCCAGGTCCTGGACGCCCTGACCTCCGACCCGGAGGTCTGGTCGAAGACAACCCTGTTCATCACGTACGACGAGAACGACGGCTTCTTCGACCATGTGGTGCCGCCGCTGCCGCCGAAGGACGCCTCCCGCGGCCTGTCCACCGTCGACGTCTCCCTCGACTTCTTCCCGGGCGACGGCAACAGGACGGCCGGCCCGTACGGACTCGGCCCCCGGGTGCCGATGCTGGTCGTCTCGCCGTGGAGCAAGGGCGGCTACGTCTGCTCCGAGACCCTCGACCACACCTCGATCCTGCGGTTCATGGAACGCCGCTTCGGCGTGCGCGAGACCAACATCTCGCCCTGGCGCCGTGCCGTCTGCGGTGATCTGACGGCCGCGTTCGACTTCTCCCGCAAGGACACGCGACCGGCCCCGCTGCCCGGCACCGACGCGTACGAGCCGCAGGACCGCGAGCGCCACCCCGACTACAGGCCGACCCCGCCCGCGGATCCGCGCATGCCCCGCCAGGAGCGCGGCCTGCGCCGCTCCCGGCCGCTGAAGTACGCCCCGCACGTGGACGCCTCGGTCGACGCCGCGGCCGGGAAGCTCACCCTCACCTTCGCCACCGGCGGGAAGGCGGGCGGGGCCTTCCACGTCACCTCCGGCAACCGCGCCGACGGTCCATGGATGTACACCACCGAGGCCGGCAAGACGCTCTCCGACACCTGGAACTCGGCGTACTCCGGGGATTCCTATGACCTGACCGTGCACGGTCCGAACGGCTTCGTGCGGGTCTTCAAGGGCTCGAACACGGCCGCCGGCTGTGAGGTCACCGCGCGCCACACCGGTGACGACATCGAACTGACCTTCACCAACCAGGGCTCCGGAACGGCCCGTCTGAAGCTCGTGAGCGGCTACGGCGGCCGGCCCTCGACCGTCACGGTCCGCCCGGGCACGAGGGTGTGCCGGACCGTCGACCTCGCCGCCGGCCGCCGCTGGTACGACCTGACCGTGACCGCCGAGGGCGACAAGGCGTTCCTGCGGCGGTTCGCCGGTCACGTCGAGAACGGGCGGCCGGGGGTGAGCGACCCGGCGATCATCACCGCGTAGCGGTGAGGTGCCCCGGATCGTGCGGCCGGGGCACCAGCGCCGGTTCGGCCGTGGCCGAGCCGGGTTCCAGAGCCAGGACAGCGGCCACCGGATGGTCGTCGCCGACCGGGTCGGCCCGGTCGGCTCGGTCGGCCGCCGCGGGTGCCGCCCGGCTGAGCAGCACCACGCCCCAGGACGCCAGGCCCGCCCCGGCGAGCGCGAGCAGGATGCCCGCCGGGCCGCCCTGGAGGCGTTCGCCCAGCAGCGACAGGCCGATCACCGCGGCGGCCAGCGGGTTGGTCAGGGTCACCATCGCCAGCGGAGCGCCCAGACCGCCCCGGTACGCCGTCTGCGACAGCAGCAGCCCACCGGCCGCGAAGGCCGCCACGAGCAGTGCCACGCCGACCACCTGGACGCTCAGCACGGGGCCGGTCCGGTCCGTCGCGGCCACGGTCACGGTCTGGGTGAGGGCCGAGGCGACACCGGAGGCCAGCCCGGAGGCGGTCGCGTGCCGCAGCCCGGGACGGGCGCCCGGCCGGGACAGCATCGCGATGAACGCCGCGGTGGCGCCCGCCACCGCGAGCGCCTCGGGAACGCTCAGCACATCGTCCGGCGCCGGACCGGACGCCGTGACCAGGACCGCGCCCAGGCCCAGCAGCGTCAGCGCGGTGCCTCTCCACTCGACCGGGCTCACCCGCCGTCCCGCCAGTCGCGCCCCCATGGGGACCGCCGCGACCAGGGTGAGCGCGCCGAGCGGCTGGACGACGGTCAGCGGGCCGTACCGGAGCGCGACGACGTGCAGCAGCGCGGCCGACGCGTTCAGCCCGACCGACCACCACCAGGCACCGCTGCCGAGCAGCCGCAGCGTGCCGGCACCGGGGGACCGGGACGCGAGCCGCTCCTGGGCGACCGCCGCGCCGGCGTAGGCGACGGCGGAGACGAGGGACAGGGCGACGGCGATCAGGACGGCGTTCACCGGCCGGCGCCGAACGTGTAGACGAGGAAGAGCCCTGCGACGAGCAGGAGCTCCCGGACGAGCGGCGGTCGCGCTATCGCGTCGGACCCCGCCCGCACAGGCTCGGTGCGGGCATTCATCCCCCGGCCCCTTCGGTGACGGTGGCGCTGTTATCGGTACGAGAGCGTACCGATACGGCAGTGTACCGATACGGGCTCGTACCGGTACACTGCCGTATCGATAGACGTACGACACACCCCCGGCCGGGAATTTTCCGGCCGCCGACGAAAGCCAGGAGCACCGCCCATGACGTCGCAGGCCGCGGACCGGCCCGAGCCGTCCGGTGTCACGCGCCGCTCCAAGATCACGCCCGAGCGTGAGCAGGAGTTCTACGACGCCGTGCTGGAGCAACTGGGCGAGTGCGGCTACGACTCCGTCACCATGGAGGGCATCGCCGCCAGCACGCGGTGCAGCAAGTCCACGCTCTACCGCCAGTGGCAGACCAAGCCGCGGTTCGTGGCGGCGGCGCTGCGCTCCCACCGGCGCACGCGCTGCATCGACACCGGCTCACTCGCCGAGGACCTGCGGGAGGCGGCCCGGGCGGCCGGTGAGCTGTCGGGCCGGGACACCAAGCTGCTCCAGGCGCTCGCCCATGCCGCCGGCCAGGATCCGGAGTTGCAGTGTGCGTTGCGCGAGGCGCTGGTCGAGCCCGAGATCGCCGCGCTGAAGGAGATCATTCGCCGTGGGGTCGAACGCGGCGAGGTGCCGGCCGACCATCCGGCGCTGGAGTACATCCCGGCACAGTTGCTGGGCGTCCTGCGGGTGCGGCCCGTTCTGGAGGGCGAGTGGGCCGACCCGGACTATCTGGTCCGGTTCGTGGAGGCCGCCGTGCTGCCGGCGCTGGGCCTGACCTGAGACCCGGGCCGCCGTCCACCGGATGACCGGACGGTGACCCGACCGCGCCGACCCGTGGGGACGGGGGCGGCGCGCACCCCCGGCCGGGTGGGGTTCCCCTGTGAGCGGCAGGGGCGCCCCACCCGGCCGACCGGTGTGCGGGTGTCCGTCCCGGCCGGCGGGGGCGCTTCCAGCCGGCCGCCCGGTTGCGGCGTGTGCGTCCGTCCTGGTCAGACGTCCTGACCGTTGCCGCTGCCCGTCGCCGCCTCGATGCCCTTGGTGATCTCGTCGAGCACGGTCTCCTGCTGGCCCGCGTCGACGCCGAACCGGACGACGACCATCTGCTTCGCGTTCGCGGGGGAGGGGAATGCCAGCGACTCCACGATGCCGTCGGCGCCCTTGCTCGTGACGGCCTTCCAGCGGACCAGGTAGCCCTTCTGCCCGGCCACGGTCACGGCCTTGGAGACCAGCACGTCGTGGGAGGTGATCCCGCCGTAGGACTTGCCGCCGTAGGACTCCTCGGCGTTCCGCGCGATGTCCGCTTTGGCGATCTCCTCGGCGGTGTCGCCCTTGGTGCCGAGGGCGAGGGCCGGTGCGGAGTAGGCGCCGCCCTTGGTGCAGGTCGAGGAGGTGTCGCCGGGGCACTTGTAGGAGTCGTCGGACGTCACCTGCGCGCCGACCTGGGCCTCCTGGCCGTACCAGCCCTTCGGTATCGGCAGGCTGATCCCGCTGATCGCGTCGGTCACCGACCCACTCCTGATCTTCGGCGGCTGGGACTGCTCGGGCCCCGGACTCTGCCCACCGGATCCGCCGTCGCCACCGGATCCGCCGTCGCCACCGGAGCCCCCGGACCCGCCCGGTCCGCCGAACGGCCCGCCCTGGCCCCCGGGCGCACCCGGCCCGCCGGGCTGCCCCTGCGACGTGGGCGAGCCGCCCCCGCCGTCGTCCGTCAGGGCGTACACGCCCACGCCGATGCTGGTGAGCACGACCACGGCCGCAGCGACGGCGGCGCCTATGCGCAGCCGCCGCCCCCGGCCGCCCGGAGGTGCGGCGGGATAGGCGGGGTAGGCGGGATACCCGGCAGCCCCCGGATACGCGCCGCTCGCCGGCTGGCCGGCGGTGCCTGGATACCCGGCGGCGCTTGGGTAGCCGGCGGCGTCCGGGTACCCGGCGGCGCCTGTATGTCCGACGGCTTCCGAGCCCTGGACGCCCTCGGGCCGCCCGGTGACGTCCGGGCCCGCGGGGCCGGTCGGCTGCCCGGCGGTCGGCCCCTCGGCGGCGGTCGGCCCCTCGGGGTCCGCCTGGGCCCCGGCTCCCGTTCCGCTCCCGGTCGGCTCTCCGGCTCCCGGCGTTCCGCTCCCGGTCGGCTCTCCGGCTTCCGGTGTCCCGACCCCGTCCGGCGCCTCGGCGGCGGCAGCGGGCCCGCCTGCCGGCCCGCCCGCCGGCCCGGCCGCGGGACCCCAGGTCGCGGACGGCTGTACCGGGCGGACACGGTCCGTCCAGGTCTTGCCGTCCCACCAGCGCACGGTGGCGGGCCCGTCACTTGTCTGTCCGGGGTCGGGGTACCACCCGGGAGGAGTCTCCTGCGTCATGCCCCCACCGTATGAGGCGTCGGTGAAAGAGGCATGAGAGGACCCGGAACCGGATGTTCCCGGGGGTGGTCGCCCCGGGGCCGCGACGGCCCGGCGGCGAGCGGCGAAGCAGCAGCGGACGCGCGTCCCACGACCGTTGAGGGAACGTCACCTGCCGTGCATGCACCTGCCGTTGACCTCGATGCGGCTGGTGACGGGCCAGGCGCGTCGCCCGGCCGCACCCGGTGTCACCCGTCACGGCAAGAGGTGCCCCGACCACCCTCCACTCGGGCAATCGGACGGCTACGCTCGACGTCAGTACGTCGTTCGGGCGACTTGGGGAGGTAGCGGGATGACGGAGGTACGGCCCACGGCCGCCGCCTCGGCTTCCCTGTGGGAGCGCGACGAGGAGGTCGCCGCCGTCACGCGGGCGGTCGAGATCCTGTGCACGGACCGTTCCTCGCCCGGCGGACTGCTGGTCTTCCGCGCCGAGGCCGGACTCGGCAAGACCGCGCTGCTGGCCGAGACCCGCCGCATCGCCGAGGCCCGCGGCTGCACGGTCTGGTCGGCACGCGGCGGCGAGACCCTCAGGTCGGTCCCCTTCAACGTGGTACGGCAACTGCTGCAGCCGGCCCTGGTGTCGATGCTGCCGGAGGAGGCCCGCGAGTACCTCGGCGACTGGTACGACATCGCAGGCCCCGCCCTCGGCATCGCGGAACCCGGCGACCGGCAGGCCGACCCGCAGGGCGTGTGCGACGGCCTGGTCGCGGCCGTGCGCCGGCTCGCCCGCCGGGACTGGCCGCTGGTGCTGCTGATCGACGACGCGCACTGGGCGGACCAGGAGACCCTGCACTGGCTCGCCGGGCTCGCCGAGCGCATCGACGAGACGTCCGTCCTGGTCGTCGTCACCCGCCGCCCCGAGGAGGTCTCCGGCGCGAGTGCCCGCCACCTCGACACCGTCGCAGCCGCCGCGGACGGCCCCGTGACGACGCTGAGCGCCCTCACCCCGGACGCCACGGCCGGGCTCACCCGCGCCTCCCTGGGAGAACACGCCGACGCCGCGTTCTGCCGCGAGGTCTGGGCCGTCACCGCCGGCAACCCCTACGAGACCGTCGAGCTCCTCGCCAGGGTGCGGGACAGCGAACTCGAACCGGTCGAGGCCCGGGCCGGTGAACTGCGCGAACTGAACCGCTCGGCCCGCGGCGGCGGCCTCGTCGCCCGCCTGGAGCAACTCGGCATCGACGCCACCCGGTTCGCTTGGGCCGCCGCCATCCTCGGCACCGGCATCTCCACCGGCCTGGTCGCCAAGCTCGCCACCCTGCGCCCGGACGACGCCCGCCGCTGCGCAGACCTGCTGCGCACCGCCCGCATCCTCACCGCGCCCGATCCGGCGACCGGCCGCAGCGCCTCCGGCGACCTGGAGTTCGTCCACCCGCTGATCGCGTCCGCCGTCTACAACTCCATCCCCGACGCCCTGCGTACCGCCATGCACGGGATCGCCGCCCGGATCGTCGCCGACGAGGGACACGGAGCCGCGGCCGCCGCCCGGCACCTCCTGGAGGTCCACCCGGACGACGACGAGGAACTCGTCGGGCAACTGCGCGAGGCCGCCCGCGAGCACCTCGCCGTCGGCGCCCCCGACGCCGCCCGCCGCTGCCTGGAGCGCGCCCTGGAGGAACCGCCCCGGCCCGAGTCGCACCCGCAGGTGCTGTACGAACTGGCCGAGGCCACCTTCCTCACCGCGCCCGCCCGCACCATCGGCCATCTGCGGACCGCGCTCGCCATGCCCGGCCTGCAAGGCGGCCGGCGGGTCGACGCCGTCTTCCGGCTCTCCCAGGCGCTGCTCCACAACGACCAGCTGGAGGAGGCCGTCCGCACGGTCGAGGTGGAGGCCGCCCGGCTCCAGCCGGGCCCCGACCGGATGCGGTTGCAGGCCGCGCAGTTCATGTGGGAGGGGCTGCACGCCGGTGAGGCCGCCTCACCCGGCCGCTCCCGGCGGCTCGCCGACCTCGCCCGCCCCTGCACCGGCCGGGACAACTCCGAACGGGCCCTGCTCATCCTGCGCGGCTTCGACGCCTTGATGCACGGCGAGAACGCCGAGGAGATCGCCGAGCTGTGCGACCGCGCCCTCGTCAACGGCCGCCTCGCCCCCGGACTCGGCTGGACCGACACCGAGTGGGGCATCGAACTGCTGCTGATGCTGGCCAACGCGTACGGCTTCACCGACCGCCTCGACCGCGCCGAGACCCTCTACAACGAAGCGCTGCGTTCCTACGAGACCGCCGGCTGGAGCGGTGGCCACCTCGCCCTGGCCCACGCCTACGTCGGGATCGGCCACCGCAGGCGGGGCCGTCTGAAGGAGGCGGAGGCGTCCCTGCGCGAGGCGCTGCGCCTCGCCGAGCGCGTCGGCCGCGGCCTGCCCCTGTACTGGTCGGCGACGTGCAGCCTCGTCGACACCCTGCTCGCCCGCGGCCATGTCGAGCAGGCCTGGGACGTCGCCGAACAGCACGGCTTCGCCCCGCCCTATCCGTCGACCATCGTCCTGCCCGATCCCCGTTCGGTGCGCGGCCGGCTGCTGCTGGCCGTCGGCCGCACCAAGGACGGCATCAACGAACTGGAGGCCGCGGAGAAGGCTGCGGCGGCCCGCGGCCACCACAACCCGGTGCTCGTCCCCTGGGCGGCCGACCTCGCCCGCGCCCTCAGCACCGAGGACCCGGCCCGCGCCGCCCGGCTCGCCGTAGACGTCCGTCGCCAAGCGGAGCGCTTCGGTACGGACACGGCGATAGGAGAGGCCCTGCGCTGCGCCGCCGACCTGGAGACCGGCCAGCGGGCGGTCCGGCTCTACGCCCAGGCGGTCACGTACCTGGAGGCCTCGCCCTGCCAGTACGAACACGCGGCGGCCCGCATCGAACTCGGCATCGCCGCCCGCTCGACGGCCGACCTGCGCCGCGGCCTGGACCTGGCGGTCTCCTGCGGGGCCGACGGGCTGGCGGACCGGGCGCGCGCCGCGCTCCAGGCCGGTGTCGGCCCGGCCTAGCCCGGACACGGACCTGCGGCGAACCTCTCAGCGAAGGCGCGAGTGCGCGGAGGCGGCATGACGGCCAGGGCCCGACATGGCGCCCCCGCCTGGGTTCAAGCGGTGCCCTCCTCCTCCGCCAGTACCCGCTGGGCCGTCGCGAACGCCGAGTTCGCGGCCGGCACTCCGCAGTACACCGCCGTCTGGAGCAGCACCGCGCCGATCTCCTCCGGGGTGAGGCCGTTTCGGCGGGCCGCGCGGACGTGCATGGCCAGTTCGTCGTAGTGGCCGTGGGCGACCAGGGCGGTGAGGGTGATCATGCTGCGCTCGCGGCGCGAGAGGGTCGGGTCGGTCCAGATCTCGCCCCAGGCGTAGCGTGAGATGAAGTCCTGGAAGCGGGCCGTGAACGGAGTCTGCCGGTCCTGCGCCCGGTCGACGTGGGCGTCGCCGAGCACCTCGCGCCGTACCGCCATCCCCGGGAGTGCCCCCTGGCCGAGGTGGGCGCGCAGGGCGGTCAGCACCGCCTCCGGGCACTGCGCGGGCGCCAGGTGCGAGGCGCCCGGCAGCTCCACGAGCGTCGCGCCCGGCACGGCGTCGGCGATCTCCCGCAGATGCGCGGGCGGCGTCGCGGGATCCTCGCGGCCGGCGATCAGCAGGGCCGGTACGGCGATCTCCGCGAGCCGGTCCCGCAGGTCGAACGCGGCGAGTGCGTCACAGCAGGCGGCGTAAGCCTCGGGATCGGCGTCCCGGTGGTCCCGGAGCAGGCGCGGCACACTGAAGCCGTCGGCGAACCAGCGTGCGCCCGCGTTCTCCGCCAGTCCGGCCAGCCCCTCCCTCCGCACCAGCGCGGCCCGTTCCTCCCACGGCGTGGAACCGTTGAAGTGCGCCGACGAGCAGATCACGGCCAGTGACGACAGCCGTTGCGGATGGTGCACCGCGAGATGCAGCCCCACGGCCCCGCCCAGTGACACGCCCGCGTACGCGAACCGCTCGATGCCGAGCGAATCGGCGAGCGCCAGCACCAGCCCGGCGAGGTCGCCGACCGTCGCGCCCGCCCCGATGAGGCCGGCGGCCGAACCGCCGTGCCCCGGCAGGTCCCAGCGGACCACCCGGTGGCCGGCCGACAGCTCGGGCGCCACCTCGTCCCACAGGGCGTACGAGGTGCCGAGCGAGGGGCCGAGCAGCAGCGGAGGAGCGGAGGAGGGTCCTTCGGCACGATGGTTCAGGAGTGTCAACGTCGCTCCAGGGCGCGGTCGGTGAGGGCCCCGGCGGAGCCCGTGTACTGGGTCGGATCGAGGTCGACGTCCGCGAGCTCCGGTGCCTCGGCGAGCGGGCGCCCCTCCGCGGCCAGCCGCGTGAGGAGTTCCTTGGCGCGGGTGCGGCCCAGCACCGGGGCCAGTTCGGCGGACAGCCGCTCGGAGACGATCAACCCGTTGGTGACGTCCAGGTGTTCGCGCATGACCCCGGGCCTGACCCGCAGTCCCTCCGCCAGCTCGGCGGCGTCCCGGGCGGCCCCGCCGACCAGCCGCAGCAGGTCCCGCAGCGGCTCCCACTCGGCGTGCCAGGCCCCCGCCGGACGCTCGTCCTCGGCGGCCATGGCCCCGTACAGCGTGGCCGCGAGCTGCGGTGCCCGCCGCGCGGCGGAGGCGATCAGGGTGGACCGTACGGGATTGGACTTGTGCGGCATGGCGGACGAACCCCCGCCGCTGCCCTCCACGACCTCGGCGATCTCGGTCCGCGACAGGGTGAGGACGTCCACCGCGACCTTGCCGAGCGCGCCGGCGGCGAAGGCCAGGCATGCGGCGAGGTCACCGATCGGCGTCCGCAGGGTGTGCCAGGGCAGATCGGGCGCCCGCAGCCCGAGTTCCCGGGCGTACGCCTCCGGCAGCCCGGCCGGGTCGCTAGCGCCGTACGCGCCGAAGGCCGCCAGCGTCCCGGCCGCACCGCCGAGTTGGGCCGGCAACGACTCCCGGACGGCTTTCACCCGGTCCCGCGAGTCCAGCACCAGGGACCGCCACCCGGCCGCCTTCAGCCCGAACGTGGTCGGTACGGCGTGCTGGGTGAGGGTCCGTCCCGGCATCGCGGTGTCGCGATGCTCGGCGGCCAGCCGGGCGAGGGCCTGCTCGGTACGGCCGAGGTCGGCGAGGACCAGGCCGAGGGTCCGTGAGGCGACCAGCATCGTCGCCGTGTCCACGATGTCCTGGCTGGTCGCGCCCCGGTGGACGTAGGGGCCGTAGGTCTCGCCCACGGCTTCCGTCAGATCCGTGACCAGGGGGATGACGGGATTGCCGCCCGTGCGGGCCCGCCCGGCGAGGGAGACCGCGTCGAAGGCGCCACCGGCCGCCTCGGTCACCGCCGTCGCCGCCTCGGCCGGGGCGAGCCCCGAGGCGGCCTGCGCGCGGGTCAGCGCGGCCTCCGCGTCCAGCAGCGCCCGCAGATACGCGTGGTCGCCCGTGGCCGCCGCGGCCGCCGAACCGGCCCACCCGGGGGCCAGCAGTCCGGTGTCGCCTGAGGGAGATGTCACTGGAACTCCAGGAAGACCGTCTCGCCCTCACCCTGAAGGCGGATGTCGAAACGGTACGTGCCGTCCCCCTCCGCAGCGGCGATCAGCGTGTCGCGGCGGGCGTCCGCCAGCCCGGCCAGCAGCGGATCGGCGGCGAGCGCCGCCGCGTCGCCCGGCAGGTAGATCCGGGTGTACAGGTGCACGAGCAGCCCGCGCGCGAACACGCACACGCTCAGGTACGGGGCGTTGCGCCCGCGGGCGCCGGGCCGCAGCGTCCGCGCGTACCAGTGACCGCTCGCGTCGGTCTGGATCCGTCCCCAGCCCGTGAACTCCACGCCGTCGCGCCCGAGGAAGCCGCCCGAGGCCGGGTCGCGCCGCATCGAGCCGTCGGCCGTCGGCAGGTTGCCGTCGGGGTCCGGGCCCCACAGCTCGATCAGGGCGTCGGGCAGGGGTGTGCCCTCGCCGTCGGTGACGCAGCCGTGCACGGTGACGGTGTCCGGGTGCCCGACGGGGGCGATGTCCTCGCCGCCGCGGAAAGGCAGGGCGTGGCCGTAGAACGGGCCGACGGTGTGCGAGGGGGTGGGCAGCACACTGTCCGGCCGGCTGGTGTCGATCCTCGTCATGACTGGTCAGCGCCCTTCTTCGATCCAGGTGGCCTGCGGGCCGTCCAGCACGATGTCCCAGTGGTAACCCATCGAGAACTCCGGTACCGACAGGCTGTGGTCGTACGTCGCGACCAGCCGCTGCCGGGCCGCGTCGTCCGTCACGGACTGGATGATCGGGTCGTAGGGGAACAGCGGGTCGCTCGGGAAGTACATCTGCGTCACGAGCCGCTGGGTGAACGCCGTGCCGAACAGCGAGAAGTGGATGTGCGCCGGCCGCCAGGCGTTGACGTGCTGGCGCCACGGGTACGGCCCCGGCTGGACGGTGGTGAACCGGTACCGGCCGTCGTCGTCGGTGAGCGTGCGGCCCACACCGGTGAAGTTGGGGTCCAGCGGGGCGTCGTGCTGCTCGCGCCGGTGGGCGTAGCGGCCCGCCGAGTTGGCCTGCCAGATCTCCACGAGCTGGCCGCGGACCGGGCGGCCGTCGCGGTCCAGGAGCCGTCCGGAGACGGTGATGCGCTCACCGATCGGCTCTCCGGCGTGCTGCCGGGTGAGGTCGTTGTCGATCTCGGTGATGTCCCGCTCCCCGAAGGCGGGGGAGAACAGCTCCACCAGCTCGGGGTCCTTGCTGACGTCGATCGTGACCGGCGGCTGCTTGGGGTGCCGGAGCACCGATGACCGGTAGGGCGCGTAGTCACGCCGGGGCTGGTGCTCGACGGGCCCTCCGTCGGCGAGCCGCTTCTCGTACGCGGCGTGCTTGGCCGCGATCTCCTGGTCGATGTCGTGCTGCGTGAGAGTCATGGGGGTCCCTGAAAGGTTCTTCCGGTTGTCATCGGCAGAGGGAGGGGCGTGGCCGAAGGATCGCGGGGCTGGATCGATATGCGGCTCCGCCGCGCGGGCGCGCGGCCAGCCACGAACGGCCCGCAGCCGCGCGGATCGCTCAGCGTTCCAGAACGAGAGCGAGCCCTTGCCCCACCCCGATGCACAGCGTGGCGACACCGACTCCGCGGCCCCGCCGGGCCAGCTGATGGGCCACCGTCCCGGCCAGCCGTGCCCCGGACGCCCCCAGAGGATGACCGAGGGCGATCGCACCGCCCTGCGCATTGAGGATCGCGGGATCGAACTCGGGCCACTCGGCCACACATCCGAGCACCTGCGCGGCGAACGCCTCGTTCAGCTCCAGCACGGACAGGTCGCCGAACCCCTTGCCCGCCTTGGCCAGCGCCCGGTTGACCGCCTCCACGGGCGCCAGCCCGAAGTAGTGCGGGTCGGTCGCGGAGACACCCGTGGCACGGACACGGGCGAGCGGCTCGCGGCCCGTCGCCCTCAACCCCTCGTCGTCGACGAGCAGCAGCGCCGCCGCGCCGTCGTTCAGGGGCGAGGCGTTGCCCGCCGTCACCGTGCCGCCGTCCGTGCGGAACGACGGTTTCAGCCTGGCCATCGCCGCCAGGGAGGCATCCGGGCGGACGCTCTCGTCCGCGGCGAGGACCACGGGCTCGCCCCTGCGCTGCGGAATCGCCACGGGCGCCAGCTCGCCGTCGAACAGGCCCTCGGCCTGCGCCCGCGCCGCCTTCTGGTGGCTGCGCAGGGCGAACTCGTCCTGCTGCTCCCGGCCGATCTTGTGCTTGTCCGCGATGAGTTCGGCCGACTCGCCCAGCGGGATCGTCCACTGCGGCTCCATGCGCGGGTTGACCATCCGCCAGCCGAGCGTCGTCGAGTACAGCTCGGTGTGCCCGGCCGGGAAGGGCTTGTCGCTCTTGGGCAGGACGTACGGCGCCCGGGTCATGGACTCGACACCGCCGGCCAGGGCGATGGACGCGTCGCCGAGCGCGATGGCCCGGGCCGCCTGGATCACGGCCTCCAGGCCGGACGCGCACAGCCGGTTGACCGTCACGCCCGGCACGGACGTGGGCAGGCCGGCGAGCAGCGCGGCCATCCGGCCGACGTTGCGGTTCTCCTCGCCGGCCCCGTTGGCGTTGCCGAAGTACACGTCCTCGACCCGGGCCGGGTCCAGCTCCGGCGTGCGGCCGAGGAGTTCGCGGATGGCGTGCGCGGCCAGGTCGTCCGGGCGTACGCCCGCGAGGCCGCCGTTGTAGCGGCCGATCGGCGTGCGGACCGCGTCGACGATGTAGACGTCCTTCACTTCAGGTCCTCCGGCACGGTCAGTTCGGCGTCGGTCCGGGTGACGATCTCCTCGGCGGTCACACCCGGCGCGGTCTCGACCAGGACGAGCCCGGCGTCGGTGACGTCGAGGACGCCCAGGTCGGTGATGATCCGGTTCACGCACCCCTTGCCGGTCAGCGGCAGCGCGCACTCGGTGAGGATCTTGGGGGAGCCGTCCTTGGCGGTGTGCGTCATCACCACGATGACCGTGCGGGCGCCGTGCACCAGGTCCATCGCCCCGCCGATCCCGGTGATCAGCTTGCCGGGGACGGCCCAGTTGGCCAGGTCGCCCCGCTCGGAGACCTGCATGGCACCGAGCACGGCGACGTCGATGTGCCCGCCCCGGATCATCGAGAACGACAGCGCCGAGTCGAAGTAGGAGGCGCCCGGCAGTACCGTCACCGTCTCCTTGCCCGCGTTGATCAGGTCCGGGTCGACTTCGTCCTCGGTGGGGTAGGGGCCGGTGCCCAGGATGCCGTTCTCCGATTCGAGGACGACTTCGACACCGTCGGGCAGGTGGTTCGGGATCAGCGTCGGCAGGCCGATGCCGAGATTGACGTACTGGCCGTCCCGCAGCTCCCGCGCCGCCCGTGCGGCCATCTCCGCGCGCGTCCAGGCCATCAGGACCTCACCGTCCGCTGCTCGATCTTCTTGTCCGTCGCCTGCCGCGGGGTGAGCGCGAGCACCCGCTGGACGAAGACACCCGGCACGTGCACCGCGTCCGGGTCGATCTCGCCGGGCTCCACCAGCTCCTCCACCTCGGCGACCGTGATCCGCCCGGCCATCGCGGCCGGCGGGTTGAAGTTCCGGGAGGACTTGTTGAAGACGAGGTTGCCGTGCCGGTCGCCCTTGGCGGCCCGGACCAGGGCGAAGTCGGTGCGGATGCCCCGCTCCAGCACGAACTCGGTGCCGTCGAACTCCCTGACCTCCTTCGGCGGCGAGGCGAGCGCGACCCCGCCCGCACCGTCGTAGCGCCAGGGCAGCCCGCCGTCGGCCACCTGGGTGCCCACGCCGGCCGGGGTGTAGAAGGCCGGGATCCCGGCGCCGCCGGCCCGCAGCCGCTCGGCCAGCGTGCCCTGCGGAATCAGCTCGACCTCCAGCTCGCCGGCCAGGTACTGCCGGGCGAACTCCTTGTTGGCGCCGATGTAGGAGCCGGTGACCCGGGCGATCCGGCCGGCGGCCAGCAGCACCGCGAGGCCCGACTCCATCGCCCCGCAGTTGTTGGAGACCACCGACAGCCCGGCCACGCCGCGCTCGAACAACGCCCCGATCAAAACGTTCGGCACACCGCTCAGACCGAAACCGCCCACCGCGAGCGACGCGCCGTCCGGCACGTCGGCCACCGCCTCCAGGGCCGTGGCGACCACCTTGTCCATCCGAGGAGCCCCATCTCTTCCGAGCGACCCGACCAGATTAATCAGGGCACTGAGTATTTCCGCGAACGGTTCCTCACGCTGCCATCGGGGCCGTAGGGCGTCAAGACCTCGACAGATACTCCTGTGATCCTCCGTGCAAGCGGGAGACAGCGTCCCGCGGTGTGCGTATTGTTCAGTGCACCGATTAAATCGACCGAGGGGTGCACATGGCGGCCGCGGACCTCACCACCCACCCCGGGCACCTGGCCCGGCGGCTCCAGCAGGCGCACTACCTGTTGTGGAACGCGATGGTCTCCGAGGAGATCACCTCGCCCCAGTTCGCGGTCCTGAACACCCTCGTCGCCGAGCCCGGCCTGGACCAGCGCACCGTGGGGGAGCGGGTGGGGCTCGACCGGTCCACCATCGCCGAGGTGATCAGCCGGCTCAGTCGGCGCGGGCTGCTCGACAAGGTCCGCGACCCCCAGGACGGCCGCCGCTCCCTGCTGCACCTCACCGGCGAGGGGGAGCGCACGCACCGCAGGCTGACCGTGCGCACCGCCCGGATGAACCAGGTGTTCCTCGCCCCGCTGACCGCCGACGAGCGGACGGTGTTCTTCGATCTCATCCGGCGGGTCGCGGACGCGGCCGAGGGGCTCCGCAATCCCGAGGAGCCCCTGGCGGCGCCCCGCTGACGGACGCGGCCCGAGCGGGCCGTCAGGGCGCCTCGGAGTACACCACCCACACCTGGCCCTTCGCGAAGTTCACCGGAGTGCCGTCGCGGGTGGTGAAGGAGGTGCCGTCCGTGGCCTTCTCCCGCTTCCAGTTCACGTCCCAGGCCCGCCCGTCGCGCAGCACCGTCGCCTTGCCCGAGCCGACCGTCTCGGTGTACGGCGTGTTGTTGCCGAGGAAGTCCCCGAAGTCGGACTCGCGCACTTTCACGTGCTGCACGACGACCGTCGCGGCCGTCATCCGTTCCCCGCCGGCCGTCGTCGCGGGAGTGCCGTCCATGCCCACCAGCCACCGGTCGCGGGAGTCCGACCAGGTGAAGGTGAAACGCGCCGCCGGGTAGCGCACCGCCCGGGATTCCGTCGCCGTGCCTCCTTCGGGCGCCGGGCCGTAGCGGAAACCGGTGGTCAGGGCGGCCTGGCCGGGAGCGTCGGGCACGATCCGTCCGGGCCGCAGGTAGAGGTTGTGCGGGGCGCTCTTGCCGGAGCCGCGGAAGAAGGCGTCGGCGGCGTTGCCGGGTGTCTGCGCCCGCAGCGGCGCCTTGTCGATCAGTGGCAGGAGCTTCGTCTGCGCGCCGGAGAAGGCGAGCGTGGGGCGGTCGAACTGGCGCAGCAGTTCCAGATCCGACTCACGTGCGCTGCGCACCGGCCCGACCGTCTCCGGCAACCGGGTTGCGTACACCGCCATCAGCCGGCTCAGCCCGCCCTCGACCTGCTCGGCGTAGACCACGTCCGCGGCGTCGACGCCCGTGTGCGGACGGGCCGCGGCGGCGTTGTCGATCTTGACGGCGAGGGCGGAGGGGCCGGCCGCCGAGGGGGATGTCCCGCGCTTCGAGTCCTCCGGTGAGCCCCGTCCGTCGTCGCGCGGTCCGCCCCCGCTCGTGCAGCCCGCCGCCAGGGCGGCCGTCACCGTGGCGGCCAGCAGCGCCACCGTCGTCGCGGCGCGTCGTCCGCGCGCTCCTCGTCCCATGCCCACCGTCGCCACCGCGCCTTATGTCATCGATCTGCCTTGATTGTGCGCTTATCTGAACATCAATGGCCATAGTCGATCGTTCTTGGCGGTGAAGTGTCTCGGCGGCGTCCGTCGATCGGCTCAAGGTTCAGCGCGGGCGATCGGGTCGAGATTCGGCGCGGGCGATCGGGTCAAAGGTCAGCGCGGGCGATCGGCTCAGGCTCGGCGCGGGCGATCGCTCAAGGTTCAGCGCGGGGCGTCCGGGTACCCGGGCCACGCCGTACGACCGACGCGCACGCTGACGGAGGGAGCGCGAGGCGATGAGGGCAGTGACCTGGCAGGGCAAGCGGGACGTGCGGGTGGAGAACGTGCCCGATCCGACGATCCAGGAGCCGACGGACGCGGTCATCCGCATCACCTCCAGCGGGCTGTGCGGATCCGACCTGCACCTGTACGAAGTGCTCACACCGTTCATGACCCCCGGCGACATCCTCGGCCATGAACCCATGGGCATCGTCGAGGAGGTCGGCGCCGGCGTCCCGGACCTGCAGGTGGGGGACCGGGTGGTGGTGCCGTTCCAGATCGCCTGCGGCAGCTGCTGGATGTGCCTGACCGGCCTGCCCACGCAGTGCGAGACCACCCAGGTGCAGGGCGAGGGCATGGGCGCCGCCCTCTTCGGCTACACCCGCCTGTACGGCGCGGTGCCGGGCGCCCAGGCCGAGTACCTGCGCGTACCGCAGGCACAGTTCGGCCCGATCAAGGTCCCCGAGGGCCCGTCCGACGACCGCTTCGTCTACCTCTCCGACGTCCTGCCCACCGCCTGGCAGGCGGTCGCCTACGCCGGCGTCCCGCAGGGCGGCAGCGTCGCCGTGCTCGGTCTCGGCCCCATCGGCGACATGGCCTGCCGCGTCGCCCAGGTGCAGGGCGCCGGACGGGTGTTCGGTGTCGACCTGGTCCCGGAGCGGCTGCGCCGGGCGAAGGCACGGGGCGTGGAGACCTTCGACCTGCGGTCCTTCGACGACGAGAAGGAACTCGTCGAGGCGATCCGCGACCAGACCGACGGCCGCGGCCCCGACGCCGTGATCGACGCCGTCGGCACCGAGGCCCACGGCAGCGCTGCCGCGCGCATGGTGCAGAACGCCGCCGCGATCCTGCCCCGCAAGATCGGCGGCCCGATCGCCGAGCGCTTCAGCATCGACCGCCTCGCCGCGCTGTACACCGCCATCGACCTGGTGCGCCGCGGCGGCACCATCTCGCTGTCCGGTGTCTACGGCGGCATGGCGGACCCGATGCCGCTGCTCACCCTTTTCGACAAGCAGATCCAGCTGAGGATGGGCCAGGCCAACGTCCGCCGCTGGACCGACGAGATCCTCCCGTACCTGACCGACGAGGATCCCCTCGGCGTGGACGACTTCGCCACCCATCGGGTGCCGCTGTCGGAGGCTCCGCACGCGTACGAGATGTTCCAGCGCAAGCAGGACGGCGCGGTGAAGGTCCTGATGCAGCCGTGAGCCCTGCCGGGCACCGCTAGCCGCCGAGGATCTCCGCCAGGTCGTAACGGACCGGCTCCTCCAGCTGCGCGTACGTGCAGCTCTCGGGGGTCCGGTCCGGGCGCCAGCGGCGGAAGCGGGCCGTGTGCCGGAAGCGCTGCCCGTTCTCCATGTGGTCGTACGCCACCTCGGCCACCCGGTCCGGCCGCAGCGGCACCCACGACAGGTCCTTGCGGCCCGACCAGCGGCTCGGCGCCCCCGGCAGCCGGGCCGTCTCGTGGGCGGCCTCCTCGGACCACGCCGCCCATGGATGCCCCGTCACGTCGTCCAGGCGCAGCGGCTCCAGCTCCTCCACCAGCTCGGCGCGGCGCTTCATCGTGAAGGCGGCGGACACGCCCACGTGCTGGAGGGCGCCCCGGCCGTCGTACAGGCCGAGCAGCAGCGACCCCACGACCGGGCCGCTCTTGTGCAGGCGGTAGCCGGCGACCACGACGTCCGCCGTCCGCTCGTGCTTGATCTTGAACATGGAGCGCTGATCAGGCCGGTAGTGCACGGTCAGCGGCTTGGCGACGACACCGTCGAGCCCGGCCCCCTCGTACTCCTCGAACCACTGCCGCGCCACCTCGATGTCGGTGGTGGCGGGCGCCAGGTGCACCGGCGCCCGCACCCCGGCCAGCGCCCCGGCCAGCCGCTCCCGGCGCTCGGTCAGCGGGACGTCCATCAGCGGCTCGTCGCCCAGCGCCAGCAGATCGAACACGACGAGCGAAGCCGGTGTCCGCTCGGCCAGCGTCCGCACCCGCGAGTCCGCCGGGTGGATCCGCTCCGTCAGCGCGTCGAAGTCCAGGTGCCCCTCCCGCGCGATCACGATCTCCCCGTCCACCACGCACCGCTGGGGCAACCGCTCCCGCACGGCCGTCACCAGCTCGGGGAAGTACCTGGTCAGAGGCTTACCGGTACGACTGCCCAGTTCGACCTCGTCCCCGTCGCGGAACACGAGCGCCCGGAACCCGTCCCACTTCGCCTCGTACTGCATCCCCGCGGGGATCGCCGCCACGGACTTGGCGAGCATCGGCAGGACAGGGGGCATCACCGGCAGATCCATGGATCGATTCTGCGCCGATATGCCAGTAGATGCCCGATGTGCGAGGTGTGCGGGCGACGCCTACCGTGGCGGGCATGGGTGACGCGGTGGAACTGGAGGTGGACGGCCGGACCGTACGGCTGTCCAGCCCGGACAAGATGTTCTTCCCGGAGCGCGGCTTCACGAAGCTGGACCTCGCCCGCTACTACATCGCCGTCGGCCCCGGCATCCTGCGCGCCCTGCGCGACCGGCCGACCACCCTGGAGCGCTACCCCGAGGGCGTGAACGGCGAGAACTTCTTCCAGAAGCGGGCGCCGAAGAACATGCCCGGCTGGATCCCGACCGCGCACATCACCTTTCCCAGCGGCCGCAGTGCCGACGAGATGTGCCCCACCGAGGCCGGAGCGGTCGTGTGGGCCGCCCAGTTCGGCACGCTCACCTTCCACCCCTGGCCAGTGCGCCGCGATGACGTCGACCACCCGGACGAGCTCCGCATCGACCTCGACCCGCAGCCCGGCACCGACTACGACGACGCCGCCCGCGCCGCCCACGAACTACGGTCCGTGCTCGACGAGTTCGGCGGCCTGCGCGGCTTCCCCAAGACCTCGGGAGGCCGGGGCCTGCACGTCTTCGTGCCCATCGAACCGCGCTGGACCTTCACCCAGGTCCGGCGCGCAGCCATCGCCGTCGGCCGGGAGATGGAACGGCGGATGCCCGAGCACGTGACCATCAAGTGGTGGAAGGAGGAGCGGGGCAGACGCATCTTCATCGACTACAACCAGACGGCACGCGACCGCACGATCGCCTCCGCCTACTCCGTACGCCCCCGCCCGCACGCCCCCGTCTCCGCACCCCTGCGCTGGGACGAGGTCGGCGTCGCGCACCCCCAGGACTTCGACCTCGCGACCATGCCCGCGCGCTTCGCCGAACTCGGCGACGTGCACGCGGACATGGACGACAAGCGCTACTCCCTGGCAGCCCTGCTCGACCTCGCCCGCCGCGACGAGCACGACCACGGTCTGGGCGACCTGCCGTACCCGCCGGAGTATCCGAAGATGCCGGGGGAACCCAGGCGGGTGCAGCCGAGCAGGGCCCGCAAGGAGAAGGAGCCCCCTACAGCTCCCTGATCCGGATGTCCCGGTACGAGACCACATCCGTCGTGCCGTGCACCTGGAGCCCGATGTAGCCGGAGGCGAACCGCCGCCCGTCCGTGCCCGGGTCGTCCGAGCGGGGCGGGCTGAACTCCTGGCCGCCGGCGTTGTCGAACTCGTTGATCAGCACGCCGTTGCGGAACACCGAGTAGTGCTGGCCCTCCACACGGATCTCGTAGTCGTTCCAGGTGCCCTTCTGCGTCACCCCCGCCCCGGCGAGCCCGACACGGTCGAAGCCGTAGACCGACCCGGTCTTGTACATGTCGCCGTCGGGCCGGTCGAGCACCTGCACCTCGTGCCCGTACTTGATGGCGACCCACTCCGGGCGGGACTCCTCCGGGTGGTCGTGGACCCACGGGAAGCGCACGAAGACACCCGAGTTGGCGTTGCCGGTGCCGGGTGCGTCGTCCCGCCACTGGAGCTTCAGCGAGAAGTCGCCGTACTTGCGCTGCGGGAACCACAGCATGCCCATGCCGGGCGTCGTGGTGCCGGAGGTGATCGTCCCGTCGGGGTTCAGCCCGAACGAACCGCCACCCACCTGCTGCCACTTGGCGAGGGACTCCGCCGTGCCGTCGAACAACGCGCGGTAGCCCTCGGTCTGCCCCGGCTTGCCGATGCCCGACTGCCGGGCGGCCTTGCGGATCGCCTTGGACTCCCGCTGGTCGATGACCCCTTCCTTCAGCAGCGCGTCCAGCACCGAGTTCACGTGCTTGAGGAACAGCGCCTGGGACGTCCACTCCTTCTCGTCCTCGATCAGCTCGCCGATCCGGCACCGGTTGTCGGTCACCCGGTTGCGCACCCCGGAGTCGACCGTGCCGACGATCACCGTCAGCCGCTCGTCGTACTCCGGGCAGTCGGGCGCCGGGACCTGCCCGGAGACGACCGTGAAGGTCACCGTGCGGGCCGCGGCGGTGTTCCCGGCCTTGTCCGTCGCCCGGTAGGCCACGGTGTGCGCCCCCGCCCGGTCGACCACCACCGGCGCCGTGTAGGCGAGGTACGGCCCGCCGTCCAGCGAGTACTCGATCCTCTCGACGCCCGAGCCGTGCGCGTCGGTCGCCGTGACGGTCACCCGGGCGCTGTTGACGTACGCCCCGGCGGAGTTCCTCGTGCCCTCCACGGTCACACCCGTCACCGGCGGAGTGGTGTCCTGCGGTGGCGCGGCGACCACCGTGAACCGCACGCTCTTCTCCGCCGCCACGTTGCCCGCCTTGTCCGTGGCGCGGTAGCGGACGCTGTGCTCGCCCGCCTGGTGCACCATCACGGGCCCGGTGTACGGCTGCCAGGCGCCCGAACCGACCGCGTACTCGATGGTGTTGACCCCGGAACCCGTGTCGGAGGCCGAGACGGTGACCGTCGCCATGTCGATGTACGCCCCGCCGGCGTCGCGCTCACCGCTCACCGTCGCCGAGGTCTCCGGCGCGGTGGTGTCGTCCGACTGGGGCGCCACGACCGTGAACACCGTGCTCTTCTCGGCGGAGACGTTCCCCGCCTTGTCGAACGCCCGGTAGCGGATCTCGTGGCTGCCGACCTGGTCGACGACGACCGGCGCGGTGTACGGCTGCCACGCACCCGCGTCGCCGGTCGCGTACTCGATACGGTCGACGCCGGAGCCGCCCTCGTCGGTGGCGTGCAGCGCCACGCTCGCCGAACCGACGTACTCGCCCTGCGCGTTCTGCGTGCCACTCACGTGCGCCGACGCCTCGGGCGCCGTGGTGTCCTCGCCGGTGCCCTCGGTCACCGTGAGGATGCCCTGCATCTGGCCGTGGCCGGGGATCGTGCAGTGGTAGAAGTACCGGCCCGGCGTGAGCGTGACCTGGGCCGTGTGCTTGCCGCCCTGGGCGTCGTTCGGGTTGGCCAGGATGTTGAGCTGCACATCGCTGTTGAACTCGGGATCACTGGTCACGAACGTCAGCGTGTGCGGCATGCCCGTGGTGTTGCCGGTGGCCGTGCTGTTCTCGAAGACGATCGTGGCCGTGCCGGCGACTGCCGTCTTCGGTGCGGAGAGGTACTTGTCGATGTCGTTGCCGGCCGTCCAGGTGAGCACCTGGTCGGCGGCCTCCTTCCCGGGCTGCCCGGCGGCGGGCAGGGCCTGCATGCCGAGCAGCGTCAGCAGGGCGGCCAGCAGGGCGGCCCAGATTCTTCGACTCCGGATCACTCGGTCCCCCTCGCCAGCAGGCCGGCGGCCGGCGTGGGCCCGCCGCCCTTGTAGGTGACCCGCCACAGGGCCGACTTGGAGTCCGAGGTGAAGAAGCCGCGCCCGTAGTCCAGGACGTACAGCGCGCCGTCCGGACCGAACCTCCAGTCCATGAGGTTCTTGATGCCGTCGTTGCCGACCGGCACGATCTTCTTCAGCGACTCCGAGTGCACCGGCAGACCGCCGTCGCCCTGCGTCTTCGGGTCCATGAGCACCGCGTTGCGCGGCTGGTCGGCGTCGTAGAAGTCACCGACGAACCACTTGCCGTCCCAGTAGGCCGGCCACTTGACCGCACTGTCCGCCGCGACCGCGCCGTACCGGTACACCGGCCCGTTCATCGCGGCCTGCCCGCCGCCCTTCAGCCAGGGCAGCCGGTACGTGGCCTCCGCCGGCTTGTACGACGGGACACCGTTCGCGTCCCTCGGGTAGTCCGGCGCACCGCCCGACGGCGAGTACCAGATGTTGTTTCCGGTCACCGGCGGAAGGTTCACCAGGCCGTCGTTGTTCGGCGACTCGTTCTTCGGGCGGTCGCAGTCGTACCAGCCCAGCGGCTTGGAGGGATCCGGCAGATTGCGGTCCCGGTAGGGCTGCTTGTTACCCATGCAGTACGGCCAGCCGCGGTTCCCCGCCTTGGTGATGGCGGCGAACGTGTCGTACTTGGCCGGACCCCAGGTCGTCGAGGGCGCGCTCGCGTCCGGCCCGACCCAGCCCGCGTAGAGCACGTCGGTCGACTTGTCGACGGAGATGCGTGCCGGGTTGCGGACGCCCATCACGTAGATCTCGCCACGGGTCTTGCCGCCGCCCTCGGCGGTCTCCTTCCCGGTGAACAGGTTGCCCTCGGGGAGTGTGTACGTCCCGTCCGGCTCCGGGTGGATGCGCAGGATCTTGCCGTTGAGGTTGTTGGTGTTGCCCGCGGTGCGGCGCGCGTCGGCGAAGGAGACGCCCTTGTAGTTCGGCTCCGGGTTGTTTCCCGAGTAACCACCGCTGAATCCGCTGGAGTTGTTGTCACCGGTGGCGATGTAGAGGTTGCCCTTGGAGTCCCAGGCCATCCCGCCGCCCGCGTGGCAGCAACTGTGGATCTGCACCGGCCACTTGAGGAGGACCTTCTCACTGGCGAGGTCCAGTTTGTTCGTGGCCCGGTCGAGTGTGAACCGGGAGACCCGCCGCTCGGCCATCCGCGTCTCGCGGTCGATCCGCTCGTGCGGCGTGTAGTGCAGGTACACCCAGCCGTTCTGCGCGAACCCCGGGTCCAGCTCGATGCCGAGCAGCCCCTCCTCGACCTTGACCAGTTCGTCGCCGCCGCCCTTGTTGCCGAAGACGGTGAGCGCGCCGGCCAGGGTGACCTGCTTGGTCTTCGGGTCGTAGACGTGGATCTCGCCCTTGCCCTTGCCGATGTCGGGGTTGTTCCAGTCCGTGATCACGGGCTGCGAGGAGTCGGCGCCGCCCCGGCCGATGTAGAACACCCGGCCGTCGGGCGCGGTGACGAGCCCGTGCGGCTCGCCGATCTGGTCGTTCTGCCCCGGCTGGTTGGGCTTGGTCAACCGCTCCGCCGCGTAGTGGGCGTTGATGGTTGCCTTGCAGTCGGCCTGCTCCAGCCGGGTCGTCCACATCAGCGCGCCGCGCAGATGATCGCGGAAGTCGGTCTCGTCGTACGACGACACCGTGCCGCCCATGCCCGTGTAGAAGGACCGGCCGCCGTCGTAGTCCCGGCACCAGCTGACCGGATGGTCCCAGCCGTTGGCGCCCGTGCCCGGCTGGTACGTCGACTCGCGGACCCGCGCCACCGTGTGCACCTCGCCCGACGGGTTCTTCACCCAGTTCAGCCACCGGTCCGGGCGTTTCCACTGCACGGGCAGATCCCTGGTGGCGGGGTGCCCGCGGTCGCCGACCTCCACGGTCGCGCGCTGCACGGCCGTGGGGCTCGACGCGGCCGGACGGGCGCCCACCAGTCCGGTGAACCAGTCCGAGTACGGCTCCGCGCGCGCCGCGTCATGGATGCCGACGAACCCGCCGCCGGCCTCCATGTAGGCCTCCAGGCCCGCCTCCTGCTCCGCGTCGAGGACATCGCCCCCGCCGGTCAGGAACACGATCGCGTGGAAGCGGCCGAGTCTCGTCCCGTCGGTGAACACCGAGGCGTCGCCGGTGGCCTGCACCTTGAAACGGCGGTCCGACGGGCCCGACAGGCCGATGTCCTCGATGGCCTCGATCCCGGCGTTCACGACCGGCGACTCCTCCCCGGCCGCCGCGGAACCGTGGAAGATCAGCACCCGTACATTCGCGCCGCCGGGCGGCGACTTGATCGACATCGTTGTCGGCATGGGTTCGGGATAAGGGCGCGCGGTCGCGGCGGGGCCCGACAGCAGCCCCACCGTCACGACCCCGGCGGCGACGGACGCCGCCCAGCCGCGTCTTCTCGTGCTCAACCCTCGTAAGTGCATGGGCACCTCCTCGGTCACAGCAACACCGCCAAGGAAGCTAAACCCCTTTGCCTGTTGCGCCAATACCTATGACCGGGATGGCGTCAACTTTGTCTTGAGTGTGGATAAACGGCAGCGCGGCCGGTACCGTCGCACAGGTTCATCACAGGTACGCCTCCGTAAAAGCCTTACCAGGGTGGGGAGTTCCGCATGGACAGACGCAGCTTCAACCGGCGGGTCCTGCTGGGCGGCGCGGCCGTCGCGACATCGTTGTCCGTGGCGCCGGAGGCCGTCGGCGCCGCCGGACCGGCGAAGACGGCGCCCGCCGGGGGCGAGGTGAAGCGCATCAAGCTGTACGCCGAGAAGCTGGCCGACGGGCAGATGGGCTACGGCCTGGAGAAGGGCAAGGCGTCCGTACCGGGCCCGCTGATCGAACTCAACGAAGGCGACACGCTGCACGTCGACTTCGAGAACACCATGGACGTGGCGGTCAGCCTGCACGTCCACGGCCTGGACTACGAAATCACCAGCGACGGCACGAAGATGAACCGCAGCCATGTCGAACCGGGCGGCACCCGCACCTACACCTGGCGCACCCACGCCCCCGGCCGACGCAAGGACGGCACCTGGCGGGCGGGCAGCGCGGGCTACTGGCACTACCACGACCACGTCGTCGGCACCGAGCACGGCACGGTGGGACTCCAGAAGGGCCTGTTCGGCCCGGTCATCGTCCGCCGCAAGGGCGACGTCCTGCCGGACCGGACGCACACGGTCGTCTTCAACGACATGCGCATCAACAACAAGCCGCCGCACTCCGGTCCGGACTTCGAGGCCACGGTGGGGGATCGCGTCGAGTTCGTCGTGATCACGCACGGCGAGTTCTACCACACGTTCCACATGCACGGTCATCGCTGGGCGGACAACCGCACCGGCATGCTGACCGGACCCGACGACCCCAGCCAGGTCATCGACAACAAGATCACCGGACCGGCCGACTCGTTCGGCTTCCAGGTGATCGCGGGTGAGGGCGTCGGCGCGGGCGCCTGGATGTACCACTGCCACGTGCAGAGCCACTCCGACATGGGCATGGTGGGGCTGTTCCTGGTGAAGAAGCCGGACGGGACCATCCCGGGGTACGAGCCGCACGAGCACGGTCAGGAGCCGCCGGGCGGCGGCCACGAGCACTGACGGGCGACTGCTCCGCACAGCTCGCGAGAGCGCTCTCACCGCACGGCGGCCCCAGGGCTATCCTGATCCGCAGCCGCAGGTGAGGAGCCCCGAAGTGACCGACACAGCCCCGCGTCCCACCCTGGAGGCCGTGGCCGCCCGGGCCGGTGTCTCGCGGGCCACCGTGTCCCGCGTGGTCAACGGCGGCGACGGGGTGCGGGACATCCTGGTGGAGCGGGTACGCAAGGCCGTCGACGAGCTCGGGTACGTACCCAACCAGGCCGCCCGCTCCCTGGTGACCCGGCGGCACGACGCGATCGCGGTCGTCGTCGCCGAGCCGGAGACCCGGGTCTTCGCCGACCCGTTCTTCGCGCTCCAGCTGCGCGGCATCAGCAAGGAGCTCACCGCCCACGACAACCAGCTCGTGCTGCTGCTCACGGAGGGCAGGGACGACCACGCCCGGGTCGGCCGGTACCTCGCCGGCGGACATGTCGACGGCGCCCTCGTCTTCTCCCTGCACCTCGACGACCCGCTGCCGGAACTGATCCAGCGGGCCGGCGTCCCCACCGTCTTCGGGGGGCGGCCCGGCTGGAGCGGCGACCGGCGCGACGTGGTCTACGTCGACAGCGACAACCGCGGCGGCGCCCGCGACGCCGTCCGCCACCTGGCCGGCCTCGGCCGCACCCGCATCGCGCACATCACCGGCGCCCTCGACCAGACCTCCGCCGCGGACCGCCTCGACGGCTACCGGGACGTCATGGTGGACGCCGACCCACGGTTGATCGCCGAGGCCGACTTCACCCCGGCCGGGGGCGAGCGGGCGATGCGCGAGCTCCTCGGCCGTTGCCCGGACGTGGACGCGGTGTTCGCCGCCAACGACCTCATGGCCTCCGGGGCACTGCGCGTCCTGCGCGAGGCCGGCCGCCGGGTCCCGGGCGACGTGGCCGTGATCGGGTTCGACGACATGCGGCCCGTCGCCGAGCAGACCGACCCGCCGCTCACGACGGTCCGCCAGGACATAGAGGAGATGGGCAGACTGATGGCCCGCCTGCTGCTGCGCGGCCTCGACCGGGGCGCCCCCCGGGAGGGCGTCGGTGCGACACCGTCCAGCGTGGTGCTGCCGACGACGCTGGTACGGCGCGGATCTGCGTAGCCGGTCTCGGCTCCGCCGCGGGGCGCCGCGGATCACGGCGAAGCGGGCGCCGTACGGGTCGGCGAGCTTGCACCGCGGGTGACATCCGCCGCCGGAGCACCGCTGTGGCGGGTTGTGCGGTGTTTCCGCGCGCCGCCGTGCGCCGGCCGGTCCGGCGGGCCACCATCGAAGCGGCCGGGGCCCGGGTACGCGGTGTTGATCCCGCGTTGATCGAACGTTTTTCGCCGCCCGCAACGCTTCCGGTCATGCACATCGACACGATCACCTCGCCCGAACTCGAATGGCAGCAAGAGGCGTTGTGCGCGCAGACGGGGGCGGACTTCTTCTTCCCCGAACCGGGCAGCTCGGTGCGGGAGGCGAAGCGGATCTGCGGCATGTGCCCGATCCGCGCGGCCTGCCTCGCCTACGCGCTGGACAATGACGAGCGCTTCGGTGTCTGGGGCGGTCTCTCGGAGAAGGAGCGGCTGGAGCTGCGGCGGGTGTCGCGCTAGGGTCTGTCGTTCGGATCAGTCCGCAGACGCGGGGCCTGGCACGCGCATCTGCGGCGTTGTCGTCGGTTGTCGACTCCCCCCACGCTCAGCTGCGCTCGCGCGGGGGGACCCCCATCGCGTCGCCGCCCTCCTCCGCCTTGCAGCTCCACGCGCCAGGCCCCGCTCACGGGCGTTGAGAGGATCCGCCGATTCCCTGCGGCCTGATCCGAACGACAGACCCTAGCCCGCCACGGGGGCGGAGGCCTGCCGTCCTCCGGCCATCGCCGTGGGCGTGCACGAGGCCCCGGCCGCTCGTGGCGGCCGGGGCCTCGTGACCGTGTGTGCGGGGCGGTGTCAGGCGCCGGCCCGGGCCGCCATGCGGGCCTTGCGGGCGGCCAGCTTCTCGTCGAACTTCGACGCCTCGGAGTCCAGACCGCCCATGAACAGACCGAGCTCCTCCTGCGCCTTGCGGCCCTCGGGACCCAGGCCGTCGATCTCCATGACCTTCAGGAAGCGCAGCACGGGCTGGAGCACGTCGTCGTGGTGGATGCGCATGTTGTAGATCTCGCCGATCGCCATCTGCGCGGCGGCCCGCTCGAAGCCGGGCATGCCGTGGCCGGGCATCCGGAAGTTCACGATGACGTCGCGCACGGCCATCATCGTCAGGTCGGGCGCCAGCTCGAAGGCCGCCTTCAGCAGGTTCCGGTAGAAGACCATGTGCAGGTTCTCGTCGGTGGCGATGCGCGCCAGCATGCGGTCGCAGACCGGGTCCCCGGACTGGTGGCCGGTGTTGCGGTGAGAGACGCGGGTCGCGAGCTCCTGGAAGGCGACGTAGGCCACCGAGTGCAGCATCGAGTGCCGGTTGTCCGACTCGAAGCCCTCGCTCATGTGGGACATCCGGAACTCTTCCAGCTTGTCCGGGTCCACCGCGCGCGAGGTGAGCAGGTAGTCGCGCATCACGATGCCGTGCCGGCCCTCCTCCGCGGTCCAGCGGTGCACCCAGGTGCCCCAGGCGCCGTCGCGGCCGAACAGCGAGGCGATCTCGTGGTGGTAGCTGGGCAGGTTGTCCTCGGTCAGAAGGTTGACGACGAGCGCGATGCGGCCGACCTCGGTGACCTTGGACTGCTCCTTGCCCCAGGCCTCGCCGTCCTCGAAGAGACCGGGGAAGTTGCGCCCGTCGCTCCACGGTACGTACTCGTGCGGCATCCAGTCCTTGGCGACCTGCAGATGCCGGTTGAGCTCCTTCTCGACCACTTCCTCCAGGGCGTACAGCAGCTGAGCGTCGGTCCAGGCGCCGGCCGGGCTGCCGAGGTGGGGAGTGGTGATCGTCATGGACTCTCCAGGGGGACAAACGTATGAGCGGTGTGCGGTGAACCTACGGCATCGTAGGCTACGTATCCGTAGGTTACGATGCCGTAGGTTAAGTGGGCTGTAAAGGCCGCTGATCAGCGGGTCGCTCGTCCGCGCGTCAACTGCCCGTACCCCGCAGGTCGGGGGCCCGGACGGGGAACGCGGGTCCGGTCACGCGTACAGTTCCCGCAGGCGCACCGAGAGGCACGTCACACATCCCTCGAGCTTCTCGAACTCGCTGATGTCCACGACGACCGGTTCGTAACCGAGGTCGGCGAACAGCTCGGCGGTCTTCGGCGCGCTCGCCGCCATCAGCAGCTTGTCGCCGCCGAGCAGGACGACGTGTGATCCCGCCTCCTCGGGGACCGGCAGGAAGCGCGAGAACAGCGAGGGCGTGTCCATCTTGGGGATGTGTCCGACGACCGTACCGTCGGGCAGCGCCGTGACCGCCGACTTCAGATGCAGCACCTTGCTCACCGGCGCGGACACGACCCGAGCGCCGAGCGGCTCGAACGCGGCACGCAGCTGCTGGACGCCGGCGGCGTTGGTGCGCCCGCCCCGGCCCACGAAGACGGTGTCGCCGATCTTCAGGACGTCGCCGCCCTCCAGCGTGCCCGGGTCCCAGATCCAGTTCACCGAGCAGCCCAGACCGGCCACCGCCTCCTCGACCCCGGCGGTCTCCGCACGCCGGGAGTCGGCACCCGGGCGCGCGATCAGCGCGACGTTCCGGTACATCACGACCGTGTCCTCTACGAACACCGAGTCCGGGCAGTCGTCGGCAGGGTCCACCTCGATGGTCTCCCAGCCGTGCGTGCGCAGAGCCTCCACGTACGCCTCCCACTGCTCGACGGCGAGATCGGCGTCGATCTTCTCCCGCTCGATGTGCGTCACCAGCCCCTCGGCGAGACGCGGGCTGGGGCGGCGGACGAGGGCCTTCTTGCTGGGCACGAGCGGGACTCCGTATCGGATGGACGTGTCTGGACCGCACCGACAGGTCCTCCGGGATCGACCGGAACCCATCGGGCGTCGACCGACCATCATGCAGGGCGAACGGGGGAGAGGACAGCCCCGGGGCGCGGCCGGGGGACGGAGGGGGTGGGGAAGCCCCGGAGCGGATGGAGGGACCGGGGGAGCCCGGGCCGGTGGGGCGGACGGCTGGGCACGGGTTCTTCCCGACCACGGGCCCAGCCGTATCCGCCGCACCCGGAACGGCACCATGCGCGGCCGGGGCGGTCGCCCGCTGTCCGGCTCGGTCGCCCGCCGTCCGGCTCGACGGCCCACTGTCCGGCTCGGTCGCCCGCCGTCCGGCTCGACGGCCCACTGTCCGGCTCGGTCGCCCGCCGTCCGGCTCGACGGCCCGCTGTCCGGCTCGGTCGCCCGCCGTCCGGCTCGACCGCCCGCTGTCCGGCTCGGTCGCCCGCCGTCCGGCTCGACGGCCCACTGTCCGGCTCGGTCGCCCGCCGTCCGGCTCGGTCGCCCGCCGTCCGGCTCGACCGCCCGCTGTCCGGCTCGGCCGACACGGGCGTCTCACCCGCCGAGGATGGGCTGGCCCCCTGCCGCCCGACGGCCGCGGGCCCTGCCGAGCCGTGCCGGGGCGCATCCCCGCGGGGACATCGCCGGGCACGGGCGTGACATCCACACCGGCCCGGCACCCCCCAGGCACCGCCGCCGTGCCGGTGTCACCGCGGCGGTGGCGCTCTACCCCACCGGCCCGGCACCCCCCAGGCCCCGCCGCCGTGCCGGTGTCACCGCGGCGGTGGCGCTCTACCCCACCGGCCCGGCACCCTCCAGGCCCCGCCGCTGTGCCGGTGTCACCGCGGCGGCGGCGCCCTGCTGGTCGTCCGGGCGCAGGCACTCGATCAGGTAGTCGCCCGTGTCGGGGTCACGGGTCACCCCGTGGGTCTCGCTGCCGAAGCCGGGGAAGCGGCGGTCGAAGGACTCCAGCGCGCCGAGGTAGCGCAGGAGGGGGCCGTCGGTGTCCCCGGTGCTCTCGCCCGGCATGAGGACCGGGATGCCGGGCGGCGTCACCGTGACCATCGCCGCGGCGACCCGGCCCGGCGCGTCCGCCAGACGGATGCGTTCCGTGCCGCCGCGGATCAGGCGCTGGTAGCACAGCTGGGGCGGGGCGACGGGCTCGGGCAGCTGCTGGAAGGCGGTGTCGAGAAGTTCGACCAGGCGGGCCTCGCGCAGATGGTCGTGCATCTCCTGGCACAGGGCGCGCAGCGTCAGCCCGGCATAGCGCCGCGGGTACTCCGCGACCAGCGAGGGCAGCACACGGTCGAGCGGGGCGTCACCGTCGTAGAGCTCCTTGAAGTCCATGAGGGCGTCCAGCAGCGTGCCCCACTTGCCCTTCGTGATGCCCATGGAGAACAGCACCAGCGTGGTGTAGCTGTCGGTCTTCTCCACGACGATGCCGCGTGTCGTCAGATACGCGGTGAGGACCCGGGCGGGGATGCCCTGGCCGGACATCGCCCCCGTCGCGTCGAGCCCCGGGCAGGTCAGGGTGACCTTGATCGGGTCGAGCATGCAGTAGCCGTCGGTCAGCCCGGGGAAGCCGTGCCAGTCCGCTCCGGGGGCCAGGTGCCAGCAGGACGGCTCGGTCCGCAGCAGCTCCGCCGGGGCCTCCTCGAAGGGCAGTCGTTCCCCGCTCGCGGGGTCCGTCACCTCGTCCGGCTGCCACACCCCGAAGAACCACGGCGGCCGGTCGCCCGCCGCCGCGATCCGCCGCCCGATCCGCACCATCTCCCGGCGGAACCGGATCGCCTCGGTCACCGCCTCGTCGACCAGCCACTGCCCCTGCGGGCCGTCCATCATCGCCGTGGCCACGTCCAGCGAGGCGATCATCGGGTACAGCGGTGACGTGGTGCCGTGCATCATCAGCGCCTCGTTGAACCGGTCGTGCTCCACCGGTGCCCGCGGCGCGGGCCTGACGTGCACCATGGCGCCCTGCGACAGCGCCGCCAGCAGTTTGTGGGTGGACTGGGTCGCGAAGACCGTCGGCCGGTCGGGGCCGGGGAAGGCCTCCTCGTCCACCGACATGCCGTAGCGCCCGGCGTAGAGCGGATGGAAGCGGGCGTACGCGAACCACGCCTCGTCGAAGTGCAGCCGTGGCGTCCCGGCGGCGAACGCCCGGGCCGCCGCCACCGCGTCGTAACACAGCCCGTCGTACGTGGAGTTGGTGAACACCGCGTACTGGGCGCGGGACGACACGGCGTCCGCCGTCAGCGGGCTCGCCGCGATCCGCGCCGCCACCGACTCCGCCGCGATCTCGGCCGGCGGCAGGGGGCCCGCGAGGCCGTAGCCGTTGCGGGTGGGGACGAGGTACACCGGTCGCGCTCCGGAGACGACCAGGCCGTGCAGAACCGACTTGTGGCAGTTGCGGTCCACCAGGGCGATCTCGTCGCGGGTCACGCTGAAGTGGCCGACCAGGCGGTTGCAGGTGGAGTCGCCGTGCAGGACGAAGTACGTGTGGTCGGAGCCGAAGACCCGCGCGGCGTTGCGCTCCGCCTCGCCGATCGGCCCGGTGTGCTCGAACAGCGAGCCGAGCTCCTCCACCGAGATCGACAGGTCGCTGCGCAGCAGCCGCTCCCCGAAGTACTCGTGGAACGCCCGGCCCACGGGCGACTTGAGGAAGGCGACACCCCCGGAGTGCGCGGGCGTGTGCCACGAGTACTCGTGCGCGTCGTCGAAGCGCCGCAGCGCCTTGAAGAACGGCGGAAGCAGGGCGTCCTGGTAGGCGCGTGCGGCCGTGGTGATCCGCCCGGCGATGAACGCGGGCGTGTCCTCCAGCGGCCACACATAGCCCACCACCGACTGCGACACCCACAGGGGCAGCTCACCCAGCCCTTCGCCGGCCATGACCAGGAAGACCGGCAGGTTCTGGAACCGGCGTCCGATCCGGCGCAGCACCGTCGCACCGCCCGGCCCGTCCCCCGGCCCGGGCGGAAGGTCCCAGGCGACCACCGCCGCGGCCAGCCCCGCCTCGGTCCTGAGCACCGCCTCGGCGTCGGCGACGCTCACCACCCGGCGCACCTGTAAGCCGCGCGCCCGGATTCCCTCGGTGATGCGCGTCAACTGCCCGGCGGTGGCGCCCCCGTCCTCCGGATGCTCCGCCACCGCCACCAGAACCGTGCCGTCGGCCATGCCGTTCCCCCTCGCCGGTGGCCCGCGCCACCCCCCGTCCAGTGTTCGCGGGCCCCGCACGCGTGATCGGCCTGCGGTGGGCCAAACCACCCCATCGGGCCCAACCAGCGGACCGCGCGTTGACGTCGGCGCGCCGGTTCACCGGCCTTGGTGCCGAACCGCCCGCCGCAGATGCTCCCCGGTGAACGACCCCTCGACGTCCAGGAGCTGACGAGGCATCCCCTCGAAGACGATCTCGCCGCCGTCCCGGCCGCCGTCCGGGCCGAGGTCGATCACCCAGTCGGCCCGGGCGATCACGTCGAGGTTGTGCTCCACGACGACGACCGTGTTGCCCGAGTCGACCAGCCGGTCCAGCAGGGCGACGAGGCCCTCCACATCCGCCATGTGCAGGCCGGTCGTCGGTTCGTCGAGCACGTAGACCGCACCCGTCCGGTGCAGTCGCGTGGCCAGCTTGATGCGCTGCCGCTCACCGCCGGAGAGCGTGGAGAGGGGCTGGCCGAGGGTGAGGTACGTCAGTCCGACGTCTCGCAGGGCGCGCAGCCGGCGCCGTACGCCCGTGTCGTCGAAGAAGCCGAGTGCCTGCTCGGCCGTCATCCCCAGGACGTCCGCGACGGACCTGCCCCGCACGGTCAGCCGCAGCACCTCCTCCTTGAAGCGCCGTCCCTCGCAGTCGTGGCAGGTCGTCGTCACGGGGTCCATGAAGGCGAGGTCGGTGTAGATGACGCCCCGGCCCCCGCAGGTGCCGCAGGCCCCGCCGGAGTTGAAACTGAAGAGGCCCGCGCCGGCCCCCGTCTCCCGGGCGAAGATCTTCCGCACCGTGTCCATGATCCCCAGGTACGTCGCCGGGGTGGAGCGGCCCGAGATGCCGATCGACGACTGGTCGACGACCACGGCCTCCTCGTGCGCCGCGGTGAACTCCCCGGCCAGGGTGCTCTTCCCCGACCCCGCGACACCGGTCACCGCCGTGAGCACACCGGCCGGGAACCGTACGGTCACGTTCCGCAGGTTGTGCCGGTCCGCGCCCTTGACCCACAGCTCGCCCCTCGGCTCCCGCACCTCGTCCTTGACCGCCGTACGGGTGCGCAGGCAACGCCCGGTGAGCGTGCCGGACACGGCCAGTTCCTGCGGCGTCCCCTCGAACACCACCGTGCCGCCCCCGGCACCGGCGCCCGGGCCCATGTCGACGACGTGGTCGGCCAGCGCGATGACGTCCGGGTCGTGCTCGACGACCAGCACCGTGTTGCCCTTGTCGCGCAGCCTCAGCAGCAGGTCGCCGAGACGGCCCACGTCACGCGGGTGCAGGCCGACGCTCGGCTCGTCGAAGATGTACGTCATGCCGGTCAGGCTGGAGCCGAGGTGCCGCACCGTCTTCAGCCGCTGCCCTTCCCCGCCGCTGAGCGTGGCCGTCTCCCGGTCGAGGCTGAGGTAGCCGAGGCCGATCGCCTCGATGCGCTCCAGCGCGACCACGGCGGCCGAGGCGATCGGCCCGGCCACCGCGTCGTCGATCTCCCTCAGCACGGCGATCAGGTCGGAGATCTGCATACGGGTGCAGTCGGCGATCGACCGGCCGTTGATCCGGGTTGCCAGGGCTGCCGCGTTGAGGCGGGCTCCGTGGCAGTCCACGCAGGTGCCCTCCACGAGGAACGCGCTCACCAGTTCCCGGGTCTTCTGGCTCATGGCCGACAGGTCCCGCTTCAGGTACAGCCGCTCGAAGCGGACGGCCAGCCCCTCGTACTCCGTGGTCCAGGTGCCGCCCGTGCCGTTGACCGTGACCTTGCTGCCGGGCCGCCCGCGCATCAGGAACTCCCGCTCGGCGGCCGTGAAGCGTCTCACCGGCTTGTGCGGGTCGAGGTCGGCGCTGTTGGTGTACGTCTTCCCCTGCCAGGTCCCGGCGGCGAAGGGCGGGAAGCGGACCGCCCCCTCGGCGAGGGAACGGTCCGGGTCCAGGATGCGGTCCCAGTCGGGCCGTACCGCCCGGCCGAGGCCGTCGCACCCGGGGCACATGCCCGACGGGTCGTTGAACGAGTACGCCGTCGCCGGCCCGGCGCTCGGAGTGCCGTACCGGGAGAACAGCACCCGGATCACCGAGTAGACGTCGGTCATGGTGCCGACGGTGGACCGGGAGTGGCCGCCGACCTGCCGCTGGTCGACGACGATCGCCGGCGTGAGGTCCTCCAGGCCGTCCGCGTGCGGCCGCTCGAACTTGGGCAGCCGGTTGCGGACGAACCAGGGGTACGTCTCGTTCAGCTGGCGCTGCGACTCCACCGCGATCGTGTCGAAGACGACGGACGACTTCCCCGACCCCGAAACGCCGGTGAACACCGTCAGCCGGCCTTTCGGGATGCGCAGGGTGACGTCCTGGAGGTTGTTCTCGCGTGCTCCGGTCAGGGTGATGGCATCGTGTGCGAAGTCGGTCATGCCACCGACGCTAGGCGGAAAACCAGACAGCCTCTGGCGTGATTTCCTTCAGTTCTCCTTCCTCCAGCACCAGCCATCGCGTGATGCCGAGCGACTCCAGGAACGGCAGGTCGTGACTGGCCACGATCAGCGCCCCCTCGTACGACTCCAGGGCCGTGGTGAGCTGCCGGACGCTCGCCATGTCGAGGTTGTTGGTCGGTTCGTCCAGCATGAGCAGCTGCGGCGCGGGCTCGGCCAGCATCAGCGCGGCCAGTGCCGCCCGGAAGCGTTCGCCGCCGGACAGCGTCGCCGCCTTCTGGTCGGCTCGGGCGCCCCGGAACAGGAAGCGCGCCAGCCGCGCCCGGACCCGGTTGTTGGTGGCGCCCGGCGCGTACCGGGCCACGTTCTCGGCGACGGTCCGCTCGCCGTCGAGGACGTCGAGCCGCTGCGGCAGGAACCGCAGCGGGACGTGCGCCCGCACCTCGCCCGCCTCCGGGGGAAGCTCCCCGGTGATCGTGCGCAGCAGTGTGGTCTTGCCCGCGCCGTTGCGACCGATCAGCGCGACCCGCTCGGGACCGCGCAGCTCCAGGCCGCCCTTCACCCGGGCGCCGTAGCGGAGCCCGAGATCCTGCAGCGTGAGGACGGTACGCCCCGGCGGCACCGCCGTGTACGGCAGGTCGACACGGATCTCGTCGTCGTCCCGGACCGCCTCCGCCGCCTCGTCGAGCCGTTCCCTGGCCTCGGCGAGCTTCTCCTCGTGCATGATGCGGTGCTTGCCCGCGGACTCCTGCGCCGCGCGCTTGCGTGCCCCCATGACGATCTTCGGCTCGCGCTTCTGGTCCCACATCTTCTGCCCGTACCGCTTGCGGCGGGCCAGTTTGACCTGGGCGTCGGTCAGTTCGCGCTTCTGCTTGCGGAAGTCGGCCTCGGCGACGCGCACCATGCGCTCGGCCGCCTCCTGCTCGATCTCCAGGGCCTCCTCGTAGACGGAGTAGTTGCCGCCGTACCAGGTGACCTGGCCGGAGCGCAGATCGGCGATCTGGTCGACGAGGTCCAGCAGTTCACGGTCGTGGCTGACGACGACCATCACGCCCGGCCAGGACTGGACGGCCGCGTACAGCCGCCTGCGGGCGTACAGGTCGAGGTTGTTGGTCGGCTCGTCCAGCAGCAGCACGTCGGGACGGCGCAGCAGCAGGGCGGCCAGGCGCAGCAGCACCGACTCGCCGCCCGACACCTCGCCGATGGTGCGGTCCAGCCCGATGTGTCCGAGCCCGAGTTCACCGAGGGTGGCGAGGGCGCGTTCCTCCACGTCCCAGTCGTCGCCGACGGTCTCGAAGTGCGTCTCGGAAACGTCGCCGGCCTCGATGGCGTGCAGGGCGGCGCGCTGTTCGGCGATGCCGAGGGCCTCGTCCACGCGCAGGGCGGTGTCGAGCGTGACGTTCTGCGGGAGGTAGCCGACCTCGCCGGCCACGCGGACGGTGCCGTCGGCCGGTGTGAGTTCACCGGCGATCAGCCTCAACAGGGTTGATTTTCCGGACCCGTTGATGCCGACCAGGCCGGTCCGGCCGGGGCCGAACGCGACGTCCAGGCCCTCGAAGACGGGGCTGCCGTCGGGCCAGGTGAACGAGAGGGACGACACGGTGATGGAAGTAGACATGGGGCCTCACTCGCGGATGCTCGAAGCGGTCAGGGGCAAACGCGTGTCGAGACACCTGCGACCAGGGGGAGGCTCCATGGCACACCACGGGCATGAAAAATGCCCCGCACCGGAGGACGGCTCGAACGCCGAGGTCGCACGCAGCGCACACCAGTCGGGTGTGACGCGGTGTCTCAGGACCTCAGACGAGCAACGTCCTTCTCCAATCGGCGGCAACAGGGACGCTTTACACCGTACGAGGGCGCTCTGAGCCTGTCAACGAATTAACGTGGAACCCGATCCCGCCCGCCCGAGGAGGCCCCGTGCCCAACGGCCCGCTCACGCTGCCGGCCCGGCTCTGCCTGCTGGCCTGGGACGCCGACCGGCCGGCAGCCGGCGGCGCCGCCCACCGGCCCGGACCGGTGCGGGCCGGTGCCCTCGTCGAGCTGGCCCGCCGCGGCCTGCTCACCGACGAGGACGGCATCGCCACACCGGCCGACCTGGATACGAGCACGGGTGACGCGGTCCTCGACGGGCTGCTCGAACTCGTCCGCGAGTCGTGCCCGCACCCCTGGCGAACCTGGGTGACGCTGCGGGCGCGGGTGACCCTCGACGCCGTACGGGAGCAGCTGGTGGCCGAAGGGTATCTGCGGGCGGAGAAGAGACGGGTCCTCGGCGTGTTCCCGTCCGTGGAGTACGCGCTGGAGGGCAAGGCCGCCGTGGAGCTGCTGCGGGAGGAGACCCGGCAGGTCCTGCGCGGTCCGCTGCCGGTCGCCGAGATCTCCGAGCGGGACGCCGTCCTCGCCGTCCTCGCCGCCGCGGCCGGCCTCTTCGGCGAGAGCACTCCCGGTCGGCGCACCGCGGAACTCACCGAACGGGCCGGAGCGGCGACGGCCGGACTGCACGGGATCGTGCGCGACCTGAGCACGGCGCTGACGGCCGGGGCAGCGGTGGCGGCGTCGCCCTGACACCAGCCAGGGCCGGGGCCGCACCGGCAGCGATGCGGCGTCGGGCGCGGTGGCCGGGGGTTGCCGGCCCGGGACCTACGGGTGGCCGGCGGACCCGCTCGGCCACGGTGAGGTCAACGCCCCCTGGGGCGCTCCCGTCGGCTCAGCACGCGTCCCGCATCAGCTCGGCGAGACCGTGGTCCAGGTCCAGCTGGAGGTGCTCCAGACCGACGGGCACGAGTTCGCTCGTGGCCTCCAGGAACCGGCGGATCTCGCTGGAGCGGACGTGGACCACGGCGGTGCCCTCGGGGGCGTGGAACTCCAGCACCGTGCGGTCGTAGCCGTAGGGCCGCACGCGCACGTCCCCGTGCCCCTCGGCGTTCTTCTGGCCCGCGGCGAGCAGCTCACGGGAGAAGGTCCAGCAGACCTCGACGCCCTCCAGCGTGGCCGGGGCGGGGAAGGTCATACGGACGGCGAAAGGATCACGCCGGTCGTAGTGCAGCGTCGCGGGAATGCTCGGCATACGCGGCGCGGCGGCGACGAGGCGGGCCTCCACGGGCTGCTCGATGACGATGGACAACGCCTTGCTCCCTTGTGACGGCTGGGCGGACACTTCCGGGCGGATGAGGCCGGGCATTGGAAGAGACGACGGAATCAGCCAATCCGTGCACACGAAATGCGAGTGACCTCTGTCACCGTGTTCATGCACCAGAGTGACGTGACTCTCCTCCTGTGCCCCGAAGGGCACTTGTGGCACCCTCCGCAGCACCAGGAGCGCCGGTGAGGCCATCTGGACGGTACCCGGGTGGTGGGCTAGCTTCCCCCGCCATGAGGCGCATGGGGAGCACGCGACCGACGGGACGAACACGCAGCAGGGCGACCGCGCTTGCGGCCTGCGCGGCGGCACTGGCAGCCCTGACCGGCGTACCGGCACAGGCGCACGAACCGGAGCGCCGGGTGCCGCACTGGGAACTCAAGGACACCGGCACTCCGGAGACACGGTTCCGGGGCCTCGCCGCGGTCAGCCGGAACACCGCCTGGGTCGCCGGTACGGGCGGCACCGTGCTGCGCACCACCGACGCCGGGGCGACCTGGCGGAACGTCTCACCGCCCGGCGCGGGGGAGTTGCAGTTCCGGGACGTCGAGGCGTTCGACGCGCGCCGGGCCGTGGTTCTGGCCATCGGCGAGGGCGAGGCATCCCGGGTCTACCGCACCGACGACGGCGGAGCGACCTGGACGGAGTCCTTCCGCAACACCGACCCCAAGGCCTTCTACGACTGCCTCGCCTTCTTCGACCACCGCCACGGCCTCGCGATGAGCGACCCGGTGGACGGCAGGTTCCGCCTCCTGTCGACCGGCGACGGCGGCCGTACCTGGAAGGTGCTGCCGGACCGTGGCACGCCGGCCGCGCAGGAGGGCGAGGCCGGTTTCGCGGCGAGTGGCCAGTGCCTGGTGACGTCCGGGCCGAAGGACGTCTGGCTCGCCACCGGCGGGGCCGCGCGCGCACGTGTGCTGCACTCCGCCGACCGGGGCCTCACCTGGACGGCCACCGACACGCCCCTCCCGGCGGGCGACCCGGCCCGCGGCGTCTTCGCGCTCGCCTTCCGCGACCGCACCCGGGGCCTCGCCGTCGGTGGCGACTACCGGCCCGACCAGCCCTCGCCGCGCGCCGCCGCACGCACCTCCGACGGCGGCCGCTCCTGGCGCCCGGCCGCCACACCCCCGCCCGCCTACCGCTCCGGCGTCGCCTGGCTCCCGCACAGCCGCACCGCCGCCCTCGCCGTCGGTCCCGGCGGCACCGACCTCACCACGGACGCCGGCCGCACCTGGCGGACCGTCGACACCGGTTCCTACGACACCGTCGACTGCACCCCGGACCACGGGTGCTGGGCCGCCGGCGAGAAGGGCCGCGTTGCCCGCCTGGAGCACTGAGCATGCGGGGTGTCCTGATCGTTGGCAACGTGGGTACTCGTTCACTGATCGTGAAAGGAAGTGAGCGAGAATGCCACGCGGTTCGAGCTCCAAGCGGGAGCGCCAGTACGAACACATCAAGGACAGTGCGCAGGACCGGGGCGAGAGCACCGGCCGCGCCAAGGAGATCGCCGCGCGGACGGTGAACAAGGAACGCGCCCGCTCCGGCGAGTCGAAGACGGCCAGCCGCACCTCCACGAAGGACATGTCGTCCGGCAAGCGCGGTGGCCAGCGGTCGGGACAGGGCTCCCAGGGCCCCACCTACGACCAGCTGTACCAGGAGGCCAAGCGCAAGGGCGTCGAAGGCCGTTCCAGCATGAACAAGAGCCAGCTGCAGCGCGCACTGGGCAAGTGAGGCGGATGCCTCAGAGGGTCTCCCGGTAGGCCTCCGGCGCGGGCGCCGTCTTCGTCGCCGTGAACTCGGTGACGCGGTACGCGCACACGCCCGCGGTGACGAACGGGCCCTCCGCGGTGACCTCCTCGATCCGCGCGCGATCCCCCGCGACGGCGATGATCACCCCGCCGTCGCGGGGGTCTTGCGCCCGGAGGCGAGGAAGACCCCCCCGCCGGTCGAGCCGGTCAACGTGCTCCTTCCGCGCGGCGTCGACGGCTTCCAGCGGGGCGGTGCACGTCAGCTCCGGCACGAACATGGTCGGGAGACCACCCCCGGGCCTCCGTCCGGCCGCCCGGGGAGCCCGTAGGCTCAGGCCACCATGACGACCGTACGCATCCCCGAAGGCTGGCCCACCACAGAGGAACAGGCCCGCGCCGTCCAGGACGAACTGCGCGCACGCGTGATCCTCGACGAGCCGGGCCCGTCGCCCGGATCGGGCCGGGTGACCGGGGTCGACGTCGCCTACGACGACGAACGGGACGTCGTCACGGCGGCCGCGGTCGTCCTGGACGGTGCGAGCCTCGAAGTCGTCGCCGAGGCCACCGCGGTGGGCCGGATCTCCTTCCCCTACGTACCCGGTCTGCTCGCCTTCCGCGAGATCCCCACGGTCCTCGCCGCCCTCGACGCCCTGCCCTGCCCGCCCGGCCTGGTCGTCTGCGACGGCTACGGCCTCGCCCACCCGCGCCGCTTCGGCCTCGCCAGCCACCTCGGCGTCCTGACCGGCCTGCCCACGATCGGCGTCGCCAAGAACCCGTTCACCTTCACCTACGACGCCCCCGACACCCCGCGCGGCAGCGCCTCCGCGCTCCTCGCCGGCTCCGAGGAGGTCGGCCGGGCCCTGCGCACCCGGGACGGGGTCAAGCCGGTCTTCGTCTCCGCCGGCCACCGGGTGACGCTGGACCACGCCTGCGCCCACACCCTCGCGCTGACCCCCGCCTACCGCCTCCCGGAAACCACCCGCAGGGCGGACGCGCTGTGCCGCAAGGCCCTCCGGGAGGCCTACTCCGTCTGATCGGTCACGTGCCAGTGGCCCACCTCCCGGTACTCCGAGTCGTAGACGGCCGAGCCGTCCCCGGGGCGGAGCGCGTAGTGCCGGAGGTTGCCGCCCCAGTACCTCAGGATCCGGCCCAGCTCCCCGGCCGGGTCCTTCGCCAACGCCGCGTCGTCCATGGTGACTTCGAGAAGAAACTTCATGCCTTCAATGGTTTCATTGAAGTCCTTGTTGGCACTTCTGGAGCTTCTGCCGAGGCCGGAGTGCGCAAAGCCTCAAGTCGGGGGACCGGCCGGGGCGGGACGGGGCGCCGCGATCTGAGTACCGGCTCTGAGTAGCTGTACGGATGCCCGCCCACCCCGCCCGTCGGCAGGCTGGGGCGCATGACGACGCACCGTGCCCCCAAGCCAGTCGCCGGCCCGACCCAGACCGTCGAGCGGGCCGTCACCATAGGGCTGATCCTCGCCGTGCTGGCCGGACTCGGCTGGATCGCCGGGATGATCTACACCATCGCCGAGTGGCCGCTGTAGGAGGTTCAGCGGGCCGACGCGACGCGGAAGCGGATGCCCGCCGCGCGCAGCCGGTCGATCAGCGCGTTGCCCATCGCCACCGCGGTGGTGACCTGGCCCGCCGTCTTCGGCAGGTCGTCGAAGGCCAGGCACAGCGCGGACTCGGCGAACATCTTGGCCGTCTCGTCGTAGCCGGGGTCGCCGCCCGAGACCTCTGTATGCACCCGCTTGCCGCCGCCTTCGCCCACGAAGCGCACGGAGAACCAGCTCTTCGCCCGCTTCTCGGGGCTCGGCCCGTCCCCGGGCTTCAGTCGGTCCGACAACCAGCGCCGCGCGGGCGGCACCTGGGCCGCCGCGACCAGCGCGCCGACCGCCGCGACCCCGCCCACGGCGACCGGCAGGTGCCGGACGGCCGCGTACTGCCGGTAGCGGAAGTCGGGCCCGTACCGGTCGAGGGCCGACGCCGAGCGCCGCACGATCTGCGGGTCGATGGTCGGCATCGGCAGCGCCCACGCGCCGACCTCCTTGGCGAACCGCGGACCGCCCAGCGGGGCCGACGTCCGCCGCCCCACCAGCCGTGGCTCGTTCCGCCGCCGGTCCCGCGCGGCCGCCGCCATCTGCCGCTGCCGCGCGAACTGGCCGAGCGCGGAGGCGAAGGTCCCGCCCGAGAAGGCCGCGTCGGCGGTCACGAAGCCCTCCACCGACAGCGGCACGTCCTCCGGCAGCTGCTGCACGGTGAAGTACACGCCGAGGTCGTGCGGGACCGAGTCGAACCCGGCGGCGTGCACCAGCCGCGCCCCGGTCTCCCGCGCGCGGGCGTCGTGCCGGACGTACATCAGGTCCACGAACTCCGGCTCGCCGCACAGGTCCAGGTAGTCGGTCCCGGAGTCCGCGCAGGCGGCGACGAGTTCCTCGCCGTAGGTCACGTACGGGCCGACGGTCGTGGCCACCACGCGCGCGTGCTCGGCGAGATCGCGCAGCGAGGCCGGGTCGGAGACGTCCGCGCGCAGCACGCCGATCTCCGCCTCGGCGGGCAGCCGCTCCCGCAGCCGCGCCAGCTTCTCCTCGCTGCGGCCCGCGATCGCCCAGCGCAGTCCCTCGGGCGCGTGGGCGGCCAGATACCCGGCGGTGAGCACCCCGGCGAAACTGGTCGCTCCGAAGAGCACGATGTCGTACGGACGGTCCGTCCTGTTTTGCCTGCTCATGACACCCCTCGGTCGTGCAGCCCGTGCCGCTGTCGGTGGCCGAGGCTAGCGTGAGGAGTGCGGAGCCCGACGACGAGCCCGGAGGACGACGATGACCGTGCCCAGGAATGCCCTGAAGAAGTGGGAGAAAGTGCGCGCGTTCGCACTGGGGCTGCCGGATGCCGTCGAGGAGTTCCCCTGGGGCGAGTCCGTCGCGAAGGTCAACAAGAAGGTGTTCGTCTTCCTCGGAGTCCAGGACGGCAGTTACCCCCTGGGAGTGACGGTGAAGCTCAAGGACGAGACGGCGCACGCGCACGCGCTGGCCTGCCCCGGCGCCGAACCCGCCGGATACGGCCTGGGCAAGGCGGGCTGGGTGAGCATCCCCCTGGAGCGGCAGGGCGCCCCGGCCGCGGAGGTGCTCTGCGACTGGGTGGAGGAGAGCTATCGGGTGATCGCCCCGAAGCGGCTGATAGTCGTGCTGGACGGGCACTGACCTCGTCCGGCAGATTGCTAAGCGCTTGCTCGTTCAGGGCTTGTGCCGAGTGGAACACGTTCTTAGCATCACTGGTGTTACATCAGATGTGTCACAGCACTGGGGGCTGGATGACCACGGCAAGGACGCCAGGACACGGCCCGCTCTCCGGCGTGCGCGTCGTCGAGCTGGCCGGCATCGGACCCGGCCCGTTCGCCGCCATGCTCCTGGCCGACCTCGGGGCCGACGTCGTGCGCGTGGACCGCCCGGGCGGTCCCGGACTCGGCATCGACCCGGCCTGCGACGTCACCAACCGCAACAAGCGCTCGGTGGTCGTCGACCTGAAGGCCGCCGGCGGCCCGGAGCAGGTCCTCGACCTCGCGGCCCGCGCCGACATCCTGGTCGAGGGCTACCGCCCGGGCGTCGCGGAGCGCCTCGGGGTCGGGCCCGAGGCCTGCCGCGCCCGCAACCCGCGTCTCGTCTACGGCAGGATGACCGGCTGGGGCCAGGACGGACCGCTGGCGCAGCGCGCCGGGCACGACGTCGCGTACATCGCCCCCACCGGCATCCTCGGCATGATCGGCCGCCCGGACGAGCCGCCGTCGGTCCCGGCCAACCTGCTCGGCGACTACGCGGGCGGCTCCCTCTACCTGGTCGTCGGCGTGCTCGCCGCCCTCCACCACGCCCGCGCGACCGGCACCGGCCAGGTGGTGGACGCCGCCATCGTCGACGGCACCGCCCACCTCTCGGCGATGATCCACGGCATGCTCGCCGCCGGCGGCTGGCAGGACCGCCGCGGCGCCAACCTCCTGGACGGGGGCTGCCCCTACTACGGCACCTACGAGACGGCGGACGGCCGCTACATGGCCGTCGGCGCCCTGGAGCCGCAGTTCTACGCGGAGTTCCTCGCCCTCCTCGGCGTCGAGGACCGGGCCGCCGCGCGCAAGGACATCGCCCGCTGGGACGAACTGCGCGAGGAAGTCGCCGCCCGCTTCAAGAGCCGCACCAGGGACGAGTGGACGGCCGTCTTCGACGGCACCGACGCGTGCGTGGCGCCCGTGCTGTCGCTCCGCGAGGCCCCGCACCACCCGCACCTGGCCGCCCGCGGCACCTTCACCGACCACGGCGGCATCACCCAGCCCGCCCCGGCCCCCCGCTTCTCCGCGACCCCGACCTCCGTCCGCACCGGCCCGGCCCGGCCGGGCGCCGACACGGCGGACGTCGCCCGGGACTGGGACGTCCCCGGGCTGCTCCCGTCGCCCCGCACCCCTCAGTGAAAGGCCTCCTCGTGAGCACCGAAGCGTATGTGTACGACGCGATCCGCACCCCGCGCGGCCGCGGCAAGGCGAACGGCGCCCTGCACGGCACCAAGCCCATCGACCTGGTCGTCGGACTCATCCACGAGATCCGCGCCCGGTTCCCGGACCTCGACCCGGCCGCCGTCGACGACATCGTCCTCGGCGTCGTCAGCCCCGTCGGCGACCAGGGCTCCGACATCGCCCGGACCGCCGCCATCGCCGCGGGCCTGCCCGACACCGTCGCGGGCGTGCAGGAGAACCGCTTCTGCGCCTCGGGCCTGGAGGCCGTCAACCTGGCCGCCGCGAAGGTGCGCTCCGGCTGGGAGGACCTCGTCCTCGCGGGCGGCGTGGAGTCCATGTCCCGGGTGCCGATGGCCTCCGACGGCGGCGCCTGGTTCAACGACCCGATGACCAACCTCCAGGTCAACTTCGTGCCGCAGGGCATCGGCGCCGACCTCATCGCCACCATCGAGGGCTTCTCGCGGCGCGACGTCGACGAGTACGCGGCGCTCTCCCAGGAGCGGGCGGCCACCGCGATGAAGGACGGCCGCTTCGAGAGGTCGGTCGTCCCGGTGAGGGACCGCAGCGGCCTCGTCGTCCTCGACCACGACGAGTTCCCCCGCCCCGGCACCACCGCCGACTCCCTGGCCAAGCTGAAGCCGTCCTTCGCGGACGTCGGCGAACTCGGCGGCTTCGACGCGGTGGCGCTCCAGCAGTACCACTGGGTGGAGCAGATCGACCACGTCCACCACGCGGGCAACTCCTCCGGCATCGTCGACGGCGCCTCGCTCGTCGCGATCGGCTCCAAGGAGACCGGCGAGCGCTACGGCCTCACGCCCCGCGCACGGATCGTCTCCGCCGCCGTCTCCGGCTCCGAGCCGACCATCATGCTCACCGGCCCCGCCCCGGCCACCCGCAAGGCCCTCGCCAAGGCCGGACTGACCATCGACGACATCGACCTCGTCGAGATCAACGAGGCGTTCGCGGCGGTCGTGCTGCGCTTCGTGCGGGACATGGGCCTGTCCCTGGACAAGGTCAACGTCAACGGCGGCGCGATCGCCCTCGGCCACCCCCTCGGCGCCACCGGCGCGATGATCCTCGGCACCCTCGTCGACGAACTGGAACGCCAGGACAAGCGCTACGGCCTCGCCACGCTGTGCGTCGGCGGCGGCATGGGCGTCGCCACGATCGTCGAGCGCATCTGACCCCCTCCCGACGGACCACACGGAGCACCTCCACATGAGCACTGAGTCCACCACCATCCGCTGGGAACAGGACCGCACCGGCCTCGTCACCCTCGTCATCGACGACCCGAACCAGTCCGCGAACACCATGAACCAGGCGTTCCGCGACTCCCTCGCCGCCGTCGCCGACCGCCTGGAGGCCGAGAAGGACTCCGTCCGGGGCGTCATCATCACCTCCGCGAAGAAGACCTTCTTCGCCGGCGGCGACCTGCGCGACCTCATCCGTGTCACGCCCGAGACGGCCCAGGAGCTGTTCGACGGCGGTATGGCGATCAAGCGGAACCTGCGCCGCATCGAGACCCTCGGCAAGCCCGTCGTCGCCGCCCTCAACGGCGCGGCCCTCGGCGGCGGTTACGAGATCGCCCTGGCCTGCCACCACCGCGTCGCCCTCGACGCGCCCGGCTCCAAGATCGGCTGCCCCGAGGTCACCCTCGGCCTGCTGCCCGGCGGGGGCGGCGTCGTCCGCACCGTCCGCATGCTCGGCATCGCCGACGCCCTGCTGAAGGTGCTCCTCCAGGGCACCCAGTACAACCCCCGCCGCGCCCTGGAGAACGGCCTCGTCGACGAGGTGGCCGACAGCCCGGAGGACATGCTCGCCAAGGCCCGCGCCTTCGTCGACGCCAACCCCGAGTCCCAGCAGCCCTGGGACAAGCCGGGCTACCGGATCCCGGGCGGCACACCGGCCAGCCCCAAGTTCGCCGCGAACCTGCCCGCCTTCCCGGCCAGCCTGCGCAAGCAGACCAACGGCGCCCCCTACCCGGCCCCGCGCAACATCCTCGCCGCCGCCGTCGAGGGCTCCCAGGTCGACTTCGAGACCGCGCAGGTCATCGAGGCCCGCTACTTCGTGGACCTGGCGGCCGGACAGACGTCGAAGAACATGATCCAGGCGTTCTTCTTCGACCTCCAGGCGGTCAACTCCGGCGCCAACCGCCCCAAGGGCGTCGAACGGCGGCCGGTCCGCAAGGCCGCCGTCCTCGGCGCCGGAATGATGGGCGCGGGCATCGCCTACTCCTGCGCCCGCGCCGGCATCGACGTCGTCCTTAAGGACGTGTCCCTGGAGGCGGCCCTCAAGGGCAAGGGTTACTCCGAGAAGCTGTGCGCCAAGGCCGTCGCCAAGGGCCGTACGAGCCAGGAGAAGGCCGACGCGCTGCTCGCCCGCATCACCCCCACCGCCGAGGTCCAGGACCTGGCCGGCTGCGACGCCGTCATCGAGGCGGTCTTCGAGGACACCTCCCTCAAGCACAAGGTGTTCCAGGAGATCCAGCACGTCGTGGAGCCCGACGCGCTGCTGTGTTCCAACACCTCCACGCTGCCCATCACCGCCCTCGCCGAAGGCGTGGAGCGCCAGGGTGACTTCATCGGCCTGCACTTCTTCTCGCCGGTCGACAAGATGCCGCTGGTCGAGATCATCAAGGGCGAGCGCACCGGCGAGGAGGCCCTGGCCCGCGCCTTCGACCTGGTGCGGCAGATCAACAAGACGCCGATCGTCGTCAACGACTCGCGCGGATTCTTCACCTCCCGTGTCATCGGCCACTTCATCAACGAAGGCGTCGCCATGGTCGGCGAGGGCATCGAGCCCGCCTCGGTCGAGCAGGCCGCCGCCCAGGCCGGCTACCCGGCCAAGGTGCTGTCCCTGATGGACGAGCTGACCCTGACCCTGCCCCGCAAGATCCGGGCCGAGTCGAAGCGGGCGGTCGAGGAGGCGGGCGGCACCTGGGCGGCCCACCCCGCCGAAGCCGTCATCGACCGCATGGTCGACGAGTTCGGCCGCACCGGCCGCAGCGGCGGCGCCGGCTTCTACGACTACGGCGACGACGGCAAGCGCACCGGCCTGTGGCCCGGACTGCGCGAGCACTACACCAGGCCCGGCCACCGGATCCCGTTCCGGGACATGCAGGAGCGCATGCTGTTCTCCGAGGCGCTGGACACCGTCCGGCTGCTGGAGGAGGGCGTGCTGACCTCCGTCGCCGACGCCAACATCGGCTCGATCTTCGGTATCGGCTTCCCGGGCTGGACCGGCGGCGTGCTGCAGTACATCAACGGCTACGAGGGTGGCCTGCCCGGCTTCGTGGCACGCGCGCGGGAACTCGCCGAGCAGTACGGCGAGCGCTTCGCCCCGCCCGCGCTGCTGGTGGAGAAGGCGGAGAAGGGGGAGCGGTTCAGCGACTCAGCGCGCGTCTGACCCGCCGGAGCCCGACGGCCCGGTGAGCCACTCGCCCAGCTCTTCCTTCAGCGACCGCTGAAACGCGGTGAGGAGCGCCTGCACCACCAGCGGATGCATGTGCGCCGACAGGGACCGCACGTCCCGCGCATCACGCTCCGCCACCTCACCGCGGAAGAGCTGGGACAGCTCACGGGCCGCGGCGCGCGCGTGCTCGACGAGCACCTTGCGCGCCGCGAAGATCGCCTCCTGCGAGAGCGGCACGTCCAGCAGCCCGGCGCCCAGCCGCAGCAGCCCGAGGTCGGCCTCGTACCCGCCGTCCGCGGGCCGGACCACGCCCATGGCGACGAGCCGCTCGACGTCCTCGTCGCCCAGCGGCCGTCCGGCCCGCCGCCCCAGCTCCGCCCGGGTGACCGTCTCGACGCTCTCCGGCGCCCAGGAGGCCACCACGGCCCGGTGGATGGCGAGGTCGTGCGCGCTCAGGTCCGGCGGCAGCTGCCGCAGGTAGCGCTCGATGCCGGCCAGCGTCATGCCCTGCTGCTGCAACTCCTCGATCAGCGCCAGCCGGGCCAGATGATCGCGCCCGTAGTGCCCGACGCGCCGCGGACCGAGCACCGGCGGCGGCAGCAGCCCCTTCGTGCCGTAGAAGCGGACCGTGCGCACCGTGACGCCGGCCCGGGCGGCCAGCTCGTCGATCGTGAGGGTCGGCTCCTCGGTGTCGGTCGTCGTCATGTGCAGCAGTATCGCTGTCCCACCAGTGCTGTGAAACCTCCGGCGACCCGGGTGACGGCCGTGTGAGAAGCAGCGCCGTGTGACGTATGCCATCGCGTGGGCCGCGCGGCGTGGGGGAAGGCGGCCCCTCGGTCTGTGCCTTTACCGAGGGCGCAGGCCCTACGTATGTCCGGAAGCCGAGCGCGACCCGCTCGGGCGCACCAGAGAGTGGATCCACCGTGAGCAAGGACGCCGTGAACACGGCAGCAGCCGCATCCCCCCGTGACGCGGCGCAGGTGCCCGCGGACGCGGGTGACGCCGGCTACAGCAAGGACCTCAAGGCCCGCCACGTCAACATGATCGCCATCGGAGGCGCGATCGGCACCGGGCTCTTCCTGGGCGCGGGCGGCCGCCTCCAGAGCGCCGGCCCGGCGCTGGCGATCGCCTACCTGGTCTGCGGCGTCTTCGCCTTCTTCGTGGTCCGGGCCCTCGGCGAGCTCGTGCTCTACCGCCCGTCCTCGGGCTCCTTCGTGTCGTACGCGCGCGAGTTCCTCGGCGAGAAGGGCGCGTACGTCGCCGGCTGGATGTACTTCCTCAACTGGTCGACCACCGGGATCGCCGACATCACCGCGATCGCGCTCTACACGCACTACTGGAGCCTGTTCACCGACGTCCCGCAGTGGGTGCTCGCACTGGTCGCCCTCGCCGTGGTGCTGGCGGTGAACCTGATCTCGGTGAAGATCTTCGGCGAGATGGAGTTCTGGTTCTCGATCATCAAGGTCGCGACGCTGGTCGGCTTCATGCTCATCGGCATCTTCCTGCTCGCCACGCAGAAGGAGGTGGGTGGCCAGACCCCCGGCCTGAGCGTCATCACCGACAACGGCGGCGTCTTCCCGCACGGCATGATGCCGGTCGTCCTGGTCATGCAGGGCGTGATCTTCGCGTACGCCGCGCTGGAGCTGGTCGGTGTCGCCGCGGGTGAGACCGCCGAGCCGGAGAAGGTCGTCCCCCGCGCCGTGAACTCGATCATGTGGCGCGTCGGCCTCTTCTACGTCGGCTCGGTCGTCCTGCTGGCCCTGCTCCTGCCCGGCTCGGTCTACTCGGCCGACCAGAGCCCCTTCGTCACGGTGCTGTCGAAGATCGGCGTCCCGGCCGCGGGCGACGTGATGAACCTGGTCGTCCTCACGGCCGCCATGTCCTCCCTCAACTCCGGCCTGTACTCCACGGGCCGCATCCTGCGCTCCATGGCGATGGCGGGCTCCGCCCCGAAGTTCACCGCGCGCATGAACCGCAGCCAGGTCCCCTACGGCGGCATCCTGCTGACCTGCGCGGTGTGCGTGCTCGGCGTCGGCCTGAACTTCCTCGTGCCGGCCCAGGCCTTCGAGATCGTGCTGAACGTCGCCTCCCTCGGCATCATCAGCACCTGGGTGATCATCATGGTCTGCCACCTGGTCTTCGTCCGCCGCGCCAAGGCCGGCCAGGTCACCCGCCCGTCCTTCCGCCTCCCCTTCAGCCCGGTCACGGAGATCACCACGATCGCCTTCCTGCTGGCCTGCCTCGGCATGATGTGGAACGACCCCGAGGTCGGCCGCAAGACCCTCCTGCTCATCCCGCTGATCGCGGCCATGCTGGTGACGGGCTGGTTCGCCGTCCGCCGCCGGGTGTCCCGGACGGCGGACCAGGAACTGTCGCAGCTGACGAAGTAGCGGACCGGGGCCCTCCTGTTCAGCTGGGACAAGGGCCCCGCCCTCGCACGGCGCCTCAGATTCCGGCGAGGGCCGACCGGCTCAGCCCTGGCTGTCGAAGGCCCGCACCAGGCAGTCGGCGAGGCGCTGCGCGATGGTGCCGTCCGGGTCCAGCCGGGGGTTGAAGATCGCGACGGTGAGGCCCACCGCCCCGCCGCCGGACAGGGCCGTGCGCAGGACGGTCTCCAGCTCCTGCCAGGTCAGACCGTCGGGCTGCCGGTAGTCGACGGCGGGCATGACCGCGTCGTCCAGCACATCGGCGTCCAGATGGATCCAGTACCCGGCGTCCGCGCCGCCGCCGGTCAGCAGCCCGACCGCGCGCCGGGCCGCCTCGGCCGCGCCCAGGGCGCGCACGGTGTCCAGTTCCATCGCGTGCAGCGCCGGCGGCAGCGGCTGCATCCCGTACGACGCGGACTCCTCCGCGTCCCGGAAACCCAGGGCGACGACGTCCTCGTCCCGCACGAGCGGGCCCCGGCTCTCCAGGTCGGCCAGCACGCGCGGGCCGCGCCCGGTGGCCAGGGCGAGTTCCATGGAGGCCACCTCACCGGCCGGCTCCGCGGACGGCTGGTAGAAGTCACTGTGTCCGTCCAGGAAGAGCAGGCCGTGCCGGTCGCGGCGGCGCAGCGCGAGCAGGGTGCCGAGCAGCACGCTGCAGTCACCGCCGAGCACGACGGGGAACCGGCCCCGGTCGAGGACGCCGCCCACCGCGTCGGCCAGCGCGCCGGAGTACGAGGCGATGCCGCCCGGGTTGAGGAGCCCCGTTGCCGGGTCCCGCTCCGGCTCGTACGGCGGAGGCTCCACCCGGCCCGCCCGCACCGCCCCGAGCCCCTGGGCCAGCCCGGCCCCCTGGAGTGCCGCCGCCAGCTCCTCGACACCGGTGGGGCGCAGCCCGAGCACGGACGGTGCCTCGACGATCGCCGTGTTCCGCACGCCTGCTCCTCGTTCAGCAACCCTGCCCGGCCGCCGGGCCCGTACGACCGGCGCGTACGAGCCCACCGTAGAGCGAAAGCCGAGGCCGGTCGCGCCGGGCGGCGCCCGGACTCCCTCGTCCCCCACGAGCCCGTGCGTCAGTGCTCGTGCACCCCGTTCGTCGCAGCGATCCGCTTCCACGACCGGGGCTGGGGAGCCCCCTTCCCTGCCTTCGCCACCGCCGCGGCCCGGGCTGCCGGCGCCCCCGGCTTCGACGGCTGGAACAGCCATGTGTCGAACAGCGCGGCCAGCGGCTTGCCCGACACCTCCTCCGCGTACCGCCGGAAGTCCGCCACGGACGCGTTGCCGTGGGCGTACTTCGCCGGCCAGCCCTTGAGGATGGTGACGAACGCCTCGTCGCCGATGCTGTTGCGCAGCGCCTGGACGGCCAGCGCGCCGCGATCGTAGACCGCGATGTCGAACTGGTTCTCAGGGCCGGGATCCCCGGGCTTCACCGTCCAGAACGGGTCGTCGGCCGGATGGGAGGCGTACACGTGGTCGGCGAGTTCCTGCGTCGTGCCCTCGCCCTCGTGTTCGGACCACAGCCACTGCGCGTACCGGGCGAACCCCTCGTTGATCCAGATGTCCTTCCAGCGCTTGAGCGACACCTCGTCGCCGTACCACTGGTGGGCCAGCTCATGGACGACGACGGACACGTTGGACCCGCCCGCGAACTGCCGCGGGCTGTAGAACGGCCGGGTCTGGGTCTCCAGGGCGTATCCGGTGTCCGTGTTCGGCACGTACCCGCCGAGCGCGTTGTACGGGTACGGCCCGAAGTACCCCGCGAGCCAGTCCGCGATCTCCCCGGTCCGTTCGATGCTCGCCCGCGCCGCCCCGGCATGGGCGCCGAGATCCTTGCTGTAGGCGTTGAGAACCGGGATGCCGCCCTCGGTCGTGCCCGTCGTGATGTCGAACTCGCCGACCGCGAGGGTGGCGAGGTACGTGGCCTGCGGCTTGTCGGACCGCCAGTTCCAGCGGGTCCAGCCGAGCCGCGAACTCGTCGACTGCAGCGTGCCGTTGGAGATGGCCTGGGTGCCGTCCGGGACCAGCACGGAGACGTCGTACGTCGCCTTGTCGAGCGGATGGTCGTTGCTCGGGAACCACCACGCCGCCGCCTCGGGCTCGTTCGCCGCGACACCCCCGTCAGGGGTGCGGTGCCAGCTGGTGAAGCCGTGGGCCTGCTTCGACGACGGCACCCCGCGGTAGCGCACGACGACCGTGACGGGCGAGCCCCGGTCCAGCGGGGTCTTCGGGGTGATCTCCAGCTCCTGCTCGCCCGAGGTCCGGAACGAGGCCTTCGCTCCGTTGACGCGCACCTCGCCGACGTCCAGCAGGAAGTCCAGGTTGAAGCTCGACAGATCCTGCGTGGCGCGGGCCACGAGGGTCGCCGTGCCCTCCAGTTCGTCCGTGGCCGGCTGGTACTTCAGCCGGAGGTCGTAGTGGGAGACGTCGTAGCCGCCGTTGCCGTAGTCCGGGTAGTAGGGGTCGCCGATGCCCGGTGCGCCGGGGGAGTGGGGCGCGGCCGATGCCGGGATCGCCAGCAGGAGAACGGACGCGGCCAGGGCTCCCGGCGCGATGATTCTGCGGTGCACGCAAGGCTCCAAGTCGTAGGGCCCCGAGGTCGGTCAGGGGTCTGTCGGGAATCTGTCCGGGTTTGTCGTGGGTCTTGTCCGGAGCCTATTGACTCCCTGTGTCCCTGATCATGTCCATGGTCCCTGCTGTCACACGATCGCCATTCGGCCGACATGGGACACCCCGCCCCGAGGGCCCGTCCGGGACACGCCGGTCCGTCAGCTGCCCTCTTCTGCACGGCAGTTCACCGATGTACCGTCCGGCGCATGCCGAAACGCACGCGCTTCACGACCTGGAGACCGCTCGCGACGGCGGCCACGGCCGCCCTCTTGGCCACCCTGATCACCCCGGTGGCCGTACAGGCCGCCCCGGCCACCCCGCGCGGGAGCGAACCCGTCTACTCCTACGGGAACGCCATCCGCGAGGCCGTCTGGGTGGACACCGGGCTCGACGCAGACCGCGACGGAAAGACCGACCGGGTCGCCGTCGACATCGTCCGCCCCCGCGAAACCGCCCGGCAGGGCCGCAAGATCCCCGTCATCATGGACGCCAGCCCGTACTACTCCTGCTGCGGGCGCGGCAACGAGAGCCAGAAGAAGACGTACGACGCGCAGGGCCGTGTCGCGCAGATGCCGCTCTACTACGACAACTACTTCGTCCCGCGCGGCTACGCCTTCGTCGGTGTCGACCTGGCCGGAACCAATCGCTCCGACGGCTGCGTCGACGTCGGTGGCCGCTCCGACGTCCAGTCCGCCAAGGCCGTCGTCGACTGGCTGAACGGCCGGGCCAAGGCGTACACGAGCCGCACCGGCACCACCCGCGCCCAGGCCGGCTGGACCAACGGCCGCACCGGCATGATCGGCAAGAGCTGGGACGGCACCATCGCCAACGGCGTGGCCGCCACCGGCGTCAAGGGCCTGAAGACCATCGTCCCCATCAGCGCCATCTCCTCCTGGTACGACTACTACTTCCAGCAGGGCGCTCCCCTCTACGACTCCGGCCCCCAGTGGCTGTCGGAGTACGTCAACAGCCCCGACGCGCGCGCCAAGTGCGGAGCCGTCCAGAAGAAACTCACCGACGGCGCCCCGCGCACCGGCGACCGGACCCCGCTGTGGACCGAGCGCGACTACGTGAAGGCCACGCGCAAGGTCAGGGCCAGCGTCTTCCTCGTCCACGGCATGCAGGACCTCAACGTCCGCATGAAGCACGTCGGCCCGTGGTGGGACGCCCTCGCGAAGAACGGCGTCGAGCGCAAGATCTGGCTGTCCCGGACCGGGCACGTCGACCCCTTCGACTTCCGGCGCGGCGCCTGGGTCAAGACGCTGCACCGCTGGTTCGACCACGAACTCATGGGCGTCGACAACGGCATCGACCGCGAACCCATGGCCGACATCGAACGCGCGCCCGACCGGTGGGACACCTCCCGGGTCTGGCCGCCGAGTGGCACCCGGGCCGCCACCCTGCGCCCCGACCGGGGCCCCCAGGCCGGCGTCGGCACCCTCGGCCTGCACCGCGGTCACGGCACCGAGAGCTTCACCGACGACCCGGAACTGAGCGAGACCGACTGGGCCGCGCACATCGACAAGCCGACACCGGAGAAGGCCGGTTTCGCGACCGGGCCGCTCACCCGTGACCTGCGCCTGTCCGGCTCCTCCGAGGTCACCGTCACCGCGACGCCCTCCACCCCGACGGCCCATCTCTCCGCCGTCCTCGTGGACGTCGGCCCCGCCACCATCCGCGACTACGCGGACGCCGGTGAAGGCGTCACCACCCTCACCGACCGCACCTGCTGGGGCGCGAGCACCACCAGCGACAGCTCCTGCTTCAAGGAGACGAAGGCGAAGACCGCAGACGTCGACTACACGGTCGTCAGCCGGGGCTGGGCCGACCTCGGCAACCACGCCTCCGACCACAAGGGCTCCCCGCTCACCCCGGGCAAGCGGTACACGATCACCCTCGACCTGGCGGCGACCGACCACGTCGTGCCGAAGGGCCACCGCCTGGCGCTGATCGTCGCGGGCACCGACCAGGGCCTCATCGACCCTCCCTCCGACAAGCCGGCACTCACGCTGGACCTCTCGCGCACCTCTGCGCGCGTCCCCTTCGTCGGCGGAGCCACCGCCTTCGCCCGCGCCACCACCGATGCCGCGCCCGCCACCCGCGACGCCACGATCCTGGACGGCGTCCGGGAGCCGCGCACCACGCACCGCGTCCCGGAGGGAAACCGGTGACCCGCGCCGGCGCCCTCGTCCTGACCATCACGGCACTCACCGCCTCCCTGGTCGCCGCACCGGCCCAGGCGGCCACCGGCTCCCCGCCGCGCACCGGCTTCGAACAGTCGAACGGCGCCCGCTGGACCACCCAGCCCGAGGAGCAGGACTTCCTCAAGGCGGTCGACCGCTCCAGTGGCCGCGTCTCCATGACCCGCTTCGGCACGACGAAGCAGGACCGCCCGCTCCGGCTGGTGCGCATCGGCACCAGCCCGAGCCCCAGCAAGGTGCTGCTCGTCTGCAGCCAGCACGGCGACGAACCCTCCGGCCGCGAGGCCTGCCTGTCCACCGTCCGCGACCTCGCGTACGCCCGGGACAGCCGTACCCGGCGCTTCCTGGACCGCACCACGGTCCTGGTCGTGCCCACCGCCAACCCGGACGGCCGGGCCGCGAACACCCGGGGCAACGGCGACGGCGTCGACATCAACCGCGACCATCTCGCCCTGAAGACCGCCGAGGGCCGCGCCCTGGCCGCCCTCATCCGCGACCAGCGCCCCGACGTCGTCTACGACCTGCACGAGTACGGCGCCACCCCGCCGTACTACGACAAGGACCTCTTCGACCTGTGGCCGCGCAACCTCAACACCCACGAGGCGGTCCACGACGAGGCCACGACCCTGTCCGAGTCGTACGTCCGGCCCGCCGCCCAGCGGGCCGGCCACTCGACCGGCACCTACGGCATCTGGACCGACCCGCGGACCGGTGAGCCGGTCAGACAGGTCGCCGGCGACGGCCAGGAGCGCATTCTGCGCAACATGTCCGGTGTGAAGCACTCCGTCGGGCTGCTCATCGAGAGCCGTGTCGACCCGCTCACCGAGGCGGAGAAGGCGGACGAGGCCCTGAACAACCGCCGCAGGGTCACCTCCCAGCTCGACGCTCTCAAGGGCCTGTACAAATACACCGACCAGCGCCGCGGCAGGATCGAGACGGCGACGGCCGGGGCCCGGCTCGCCGGCTACACCACCACCGGCCCGGTCTACGTCGGCGGCGCCGACAACGACCCGCCCGAACCGGCCGAAATCATCCAGAATCCACCCTGCGGCTACCGGCTCACCGCCGCCCAGTACGCCGAGGTCGGCGACGAACTCGCCCTGCACGGCGTGCGCGTGCGCAAGGGCCGCGCTGGCGTGCTCGTCCCCCTGCGCCAGCCCCTGCGAGCGCTCGTGCCGCTGCTGCTCGACGACCGGGCCGAGTACCACCTGACCGGAGGTTCATCCGAAACCGCATGTTGAGAGGGGTGAAATTACGCCACACGTGGTAGCAGCGTTACGGAGGACCTACGTTCTACCCTGCTTTCCCAGATGAAAGGTGCCGCCAGTGACGCAAGAACGACCAAGCGACAAGGACTCCCCCGAGGGACCCGCGCTGCCGGGGTCGGAAGCGGGCCTGCCCGGTCAGGACCGGCCGCAGACCGACCGCATCGTCTTCGGCGTCACGGCGGTGCTCACCCTCGCCTTCGTGGTCTGGGGCGCGGCGGCGACCGACTCGCTCACAGATGTCTCCACCACCATGCTCGGCGGGCTGATGCACAACGGCGGCTGGGCGTTCATGCTCGCCGCCTCCGGCTTCGTCGTCTTCGCCCTCTGGCTCGCGATCAGCCGCTACGGCCGTATCCACCTCGGTACGGAGGGCGAGGAACCCGAGTTCCGCACGGTGTCCTGGGTCGCGATGATGTTCAGCGCGGGCATGGGCATCGGCCTGATGTTCTACGGCGTGAGCGAGCCGCTGTCGCACTACGGCACGCCCCCGCCGGGCACGAACCCGGCCGACTCCGGTGACCGCATGGAGACGGCCATGGCCACCACCCTGTTCCACTGGACGCTCCACCCCTGGGCGATCTACGCGGTGGTCGGCCTCGCCATCGCCTACAGCACCTTCCGCAGGCGGCGCCGGCAGACCATCAGCGCCGTCTTCACCCCGCTGATCGGCAAGAAGAACGCCAACGGCGGCGTCGGCCGGGCCATCGACATCCTCGCGATCATCGCGACCGTCTTCGGCTCCGCCGCCTCCCTGGGGCTCGGCGCGCTCCAGATCGGCTCCGGTGTGCAGGAGCTGAAGTGGATGGACGAGGTGAGCACCGGGCTGCTCGTCACGATCATCGCGGTGCTGACCCTGGCCTTCGTGGCGTCCGCGATCTCCGGTGTGGAGAAGGGCATCCAGTGGCTGTCCAACACGAACATGGTGCTGGCGCTGGTGCTCGCCCTGTTCGTGTTCGTGGCGGGTCCGACCATCATCGTCCTCGACCTGCTGCCCACCTCCGTCTTCGCCTACCTCGGCGACCTGCCCCAGCTGGCCGGTCGCACCGAGGCGAGCGGCGGCGAGGGCGTCCCCGACTGGCTGAGCAGCTGGACGGTCTTCTACTGGGCGTGGTGGATCTCCTGGACGCCGTTCGTGGGCATGTTCATCGCCCGCATCAGCCGCGGCCGCACCATCCGCCAGTTCGTCGGCGGTGTCATCCTCGTGCCCAGCACGGTCAGCCTGGTCTGGTTCGCGATCTTCGGCGGCTCGGCCATGAAGATGCAGGAGGAGGGGCAGCTCGGCAAGGAGGCGACCCCGGAGGGCCAGCTCTTCGGCGTGCTCCAGCAGTTCCCCATCGCCACCGCCACGAGCCTGCTCGTGATGGTCCTCGTCGGCATCTTCTTCGTCTCGGGCGCCGACGCGGCCTCGATCGTCATGGGCACCCTGTCGCAGAAGGGCGCCCTCGAGCCCGGCCGCTTCGTGGTGGTCTTCTGGGGCGTGGTCACCGGTGCGGTGGCCGCGATCATGCTGCTGGTCGGCAGCGGGCAGGGTGACGCGCTGACCGGGCTGCAGAACCTCACGATCCTCGCGGCGGCACCGTTCGTCGTCGTGATGATCTTCATGTGTATCGCCCTGATGCGCGACCTTCGCCGTGACCCGGTGATCGTGCGTGAGCAGATGGGCTCCGAAGCCGTCGAAATGGCCGTCATGGCCGGACACAAGAAGTACGACGGCGAGTTCGAGTTCCGCGTCGGCCCGGGCCGTGGCCCGGACGTGGAGGGCGACCCGATCGGCAAGCACTGATCCGCACGGCGAAGGGCGGCCCGGGTCCGGTGGACCCGGGCCGCCCTTGCGCCCGGGACGGCGCCGCGCGTCCTCAGCCCGCGACCAGCCGCGCCGCTTCCTCCGCACACCCCCAGGCCACGGTGACGCCCGCGCCGCCGTGGCCGTAGTTGTGCACCAGGAGCCGCCCGTCCGGCAGGGCGTCACGCTCCAGCCGGACCGCCGGCCGGGTGGGCCGCAGACCGACCCGGTGCTCCAGCACGCGGGCCCCGGCGACCTGCGGCCTCAGCGCCGCACAGCGCCGGACGATCGCCTCGGCCGTCGCGGGGTCGGGCTCCAGCGACCAGGCGTCCTCCTCGGACGTACCGCCGAGGACGAGCCCGCCCGGCTGCGGGAACAGGTACGTGTGCTCCCCGGCGGCGTCGGTGGTGACCAGCCAGGTGTCGATCCCGGGATTCTCCACGACGACCAGTTGCCCCCGCACGGGCCGCACGGACGGGTCCGGCACCAACTCCCGCGCGGCGAGGCCCGTGCAGTTGACCACGACCGGCGCGTCCACCTCCGCGAACCCGGACACCGCACGCGTCTCGATCGCACCGCCTGCCGCGACGAACCGCTCCCGAAGCCACCGCAGATGGGCCGGCATGTCGATGAGCGGCAGCCGTGCCCACAGACCCGTGCCCGCGTGTTCGCCGGCCGTGGCCGCCCGCAGCCCCGGCACCCGGCCCGCCAGCCACGCGTCGGCCTCGTCGAGGCGGGTCTCGCCCAGTACCCCTTCGACCATGCGTACACCGGCCGGTTCGTCCCGTGCGGCCAGCTCCTCGTACACCTCCAGCGACCGCAGCGCCCACGTCCGCGCCGTCGCGACCGGTTCGATCCGGTACGGCCACCACAGCGCACCCGCAACGGCTGAGGTGGTCGCCTCGACGGCGTCCCGCGTCCACACCCGAACCCGCCGCCCGCGCTCCGCGAGAGCCAGGGCCGTCGTCAGCCCGACCACGCCGCCACCGACCACCACGATCTCGCCACTCGACTCACTCGCCATGCCCGGACCGTAGCGGAATGTGTCATGCCGTGCTCACATCACGCGCAGTGTGGGAATACTCACAGCATGTGTGCCGAGTACGCGACCTTCGGCCTGGCTCCCGCGATGCGGGCCGGGGGAGTCCTCAACGACGGCGGTTACCAGGTCCACCGGGACTTCGTGGACTTCATCGTCGACGGACGCCCGCTGCTGTTCCAGCTCTCCGACCTCGACGCGGTCTCCCCGCTCGCCTCCGACGTCCCTCCCGCGATCTTCACCGCGCAGGTCCGCAGCCTGCTCCTGGAGAGCGAGGCCCCACTGCCCGGCGGCCGTTACGTCGTCTACGGCTGTCCCGAGTGCGAGGACCTGGCCTGCGGAGCCGTCACCGCGGTCATCCGGTGCGACGGTGAGGACTTCATCTGGCGGGACTTCGCCTGGCAGACCGACGAACACGCGGATCTGGAGCTCAACGGATACCACGGCATCGGCCCGTTCCGGTTCCGCGGCGCCGAGTACCGCACGGCTCTGGGCGCCCTGCTGAACGGCTCCGCGCCCGATCCCCGGCGCCGCGTGCTGCTGATCGGCTCCCGCGTCGCCGTCCTCGCCAAGCTCGCCGCGGCCTTGCGCACCATCGGTGTCGGCGCCGACATCGCCCATGACGCCGACGGCGTACCCCCGGACGAACTCCGCGCCTACGGCGCCGTCGCCTTCGGCCACGCCGCCGGCGAGCAGGAACGTGCCGCCGTCCGCCGCGCCTTCGAGCGCGCCGGGGTCCCGGTCGCCCACGTCGACGGCCTCGCCCCGATCGTCCCCCTCCTCGTCGCCCAGATCGAACACGCCCTGGACCGCAGCCCGGCCGACCGGCGCCGCCTCACCGGCCTCACCGCCACCGACGGCGGCGCGGACGTCGAGGTCACCTCCGCCTGCCGTGTCACCCTCACCGCCTACCGCCTCGACCGGCTCTCCCGCACCCACACCCACGAGATCTTCGACGGCGTCCTCGAAACGGGCCGCCATCGCGTCGCCCTCGACGCGAAGACGGTCCGGGGGCGGTCGTTCGTCGTGGCCCGCACCGCCGGAAGCGTCCTGGTGGCGGCCGTGAACCGCTGAGCGGCCCGGCCGTTAAAATCGGCGCTCTGATGACTGCCACCCTCGTCGCCAAGAACCTCGCCGCCGGCCACGGCGACCGCTCCCTGTTCGCCGGACTCGACCTCGTCGTTGCGCCCGGCGACGTGATCGGCCTGGTCGGAGCCAACGGCGCGGGCAAGTCCACCCTGCTCAGGATGCTCGCCGGACTCATCGCGCCCGAGCAGGGCGACCTGCGCCTGTCCCCGCCGGCCGCCACCGTCGGCCACCTCCCGCAGGAGCCGGACCGCCGGCCCGGCGAGACCGTACGGGCGTTCCTGGCCCGCCGCACCGGCGTCGCCGAGGCGCAGCGCACCATGGACGAGGCGACCCAGGCCCTGGTCGACGGGGCGCCCGGCGCCGACGACGCCTACGCCACCAGCCTGGAGCGCTGGCTCGGCCTCGGCGGCGCCGACCTCGACGAACGTGCCGAGGAGGTCACCGACTCCCTCGGCCTCGCGGTCGATCTGGACCAGCCGATGACGTCCCTGTCCGGCGGCCAGGCGGCCCGCGCCGGCCTCGCCTCCCTGCTGCTGTCCCGCTACGACGTCTTCCTCCTCGACGAGCCGACCAACGACCTCGACCTGGACGGCCTGGAGCGCCTCGAACGCTTCGTGAGCGGCCTGCGCGCCGGCACGGTGGTCGTCAGCCACGACCGCGAGTTCCTCACCCGCACCGTCACCAAGGTCCTCGAACTCGACCTCGCCCAGCGGCAGATCAACCTGTTCGGGGGTGGCTACGAGGCCTACCTGGAGGAGCGGGAAGTCGCCCGTCGGCACGCCCGCGACGAGTTCGAGGAGTACGCCGACAAGAGGACCGCCCTCCAGGACCGCGCCCAGACGCAGCGCTCCTGGATGGACAAGGGCGTGAAGAACGCGCGCCGCAAGGCGGGCAACGACAACGACAAGATCGGCCGCAAGTTCCGCAGCGAGGCCAGCGAGAAGCAGGCGGCGAAGGCCCGCCAGACCCAGCGCATGATCGAGCGCCTGGACGTCGTCGAGGAGCCCCGCAAGGAGTGGGATCTGCGCATGGAGATCGCGTCGGCCCCGCGCTCGGGCGCCGTCGTCGCGACCCTGCGGGACGCCGAGGTGCGCCGCGGCGGCTTCGTGCTCGGCCCCGTCTCCCTGCAGATCGACTGGGCGGACCGGGTGGCGGTGACGGGCGCGAACGGCGCCGGCAAGTCCACACTGCTCGGCGCCCTCCTCGGCCGTGTCCCGCTGGACGCCGGGCACGCCGCGCTCGGCTCGGGCGTCCTGCTCGGCGAGGTCGACCAGGCCCGCAAGCTGTTCCACGGCGAGGAGTCCCTGCTCGACGCCTTCCGTACGGCCGTCCCGGACACCGAACCGGTCGAGATCCGCACCCTCCTGGCCAAGTTCGGTCTCAAGTCGGACCACGTCCTGCGCCCCACCGCGAGCCTCTCCCCGGGCGAGCGCACCCGGGCCGCCCTGGCGCTGCTCCAGGGCCGAGGCGTCAACCTCCTGGTCCTCGACGAGCCGACCAACCACCTCGACCTGCCCGCCATCGAGCAGCTGGAGTCCGCCCTCGACGCCTACGAGGGCACCCTCCTGCTGGTCACCCATGACCGCCGCATGCTGGACGCCGTACACGTCACCCGCCGCCTGGAGGTGGCGGACGGCAAGGTGACCGAGCGCTAACCGGACGTCAGACGAGTGGCCAGCCGCGGATAGTCGACGACGTATCCGTCCTCGTCGAACTCCAGGTCGCTGCGGAAGTCGCCGGAGGCGAACCGGACCCGCCCGGGGCCGAGATGCGTGTACGTCTGCCGCGACCCCCGCACCGCCAGGTCCGGCACCGACACCCAGGCCATCAGGAACTCCCGCTCGCCCGGCGCCTGATGGAGCCCGTGCCGCAGTACCGGCATGGTGTTGGTGAGCGGGCACAGGCCCAGGTCGCAGTCGAGGGCGCCGTCGACCTCGGGCAGCGGCTCATCGTTGGCGGTCCATCGGCCCTGACCGTCGTGGAGCAGAACGAGCTCCCGGGTCCCGGCCTCGGCCTCCGCCGTGACAGTCAGCCGCCTGGTCACGAACCCTTGTGCGGTCTGAAGCTCGTACGAGATCCAGTACGGTTCCGGAACGGTACCGACGGCCCGCCCGCGCGCCCGCAGCCGGCCCTCTCCGAGCTGGACCCAGGCGGTCTCGACCCCCTGGCTCCCGGACACTTCCCAGGTGATGGCACGCATGCGGCAACCCTAGAACGGACAGGGCGCGAAGCGCCTCTTTCCCAGGGACGCGGGGAACTGCGCGACCAGCCACAACGGGCCCGCAGCTCCCCACGGCCTTCCCGGCGGGGCAGTCAGCGCTTGCCGCCCTTGGGATCCGTCAGCCCCGCGCGGCGCAGCGCGTCGGCCATCGCGCTGTTGGCAGGCGGCGGTGCCTGACGCGAACCGCCACCGCCCCCACGGCGCCCGGCACCACCGCCCTGCCGCTGCTGCGGCGGACGCCCGCCGCGCTGCCGGCGTTCACCGGGACCGCCGCCCTGCTGCCCCTGCTGGGCCGCCTCGTCCTCCAGGCGCAGCGTCAGCGAGATCCGCTTGCGGGGGATGTCGACGTCGAGCACCTTCACCTTGACGATGTCCCCGGGCTTCACCACGTCCCGCGGGTCCTTCACGAACGTCTTCGACATCGCGGAGACGTGCACCAGGCCGTCCTGGTGGACGCCGATGTCGACGAACGCCCCGAACGCGGCGACGTTCGTCACGACGCCCTCCAGGATCATCCCGGACGACAGGTCGGAGATCTTCTCCACGCCCTCCTTGAAGGCGGCCGTCTTGAAGGCCGGGCGCGGGTCGCGGCCGGGCTTCTCCAGCTCCTTGAGGATGTCCGTGACCGTCGGCAGACCGAACGTCTCGTCCACGAAGTCCTGCGGCCTCAACGAGCGCAGCACCCCGGTGTTGCCCACGAGCGAGGCGACCTCCTGCCCGGTGGTCTTCACCATGCGCCGGACCACCGGGTACGCCTCGGGGTGCACGCTCGACGCGTCCAGCGGGTCGTCACCGCCCCGGATGCGCAGGAAGCCCGCGCACTGTTCGTACGCCTTCGGACCGAGCCGCGTCACCTTCTTCAGCTCACCGCGGGCCTTGAACGGCCCGTTCTGGTCGCGGTGCGCCACGATGTTCTCGGCGAGCCCGGAGGTGATGCCGGAGACCCGGGCGAGCAGCGGGGCCGACGCCGTGTTGACGTCCACGCCCACACCGTTCACACAGTCCTCCACCACGGCGTCCAGCGAACGCGACAGCTTCATCTCGGACAGGTCGTGCTGGTACTGGCCGACGCCGATGGACTTCGGGTCGATCTTCACCAGCTCGGCCAGCGGGTCCTGGAGCCGGCGGGCGATCGACACGGCGCCGCGCAGCGACACGTCCATGTCGGGCAGCTCCTGCGAGGCGAAGGCGGACGCCGAGTACACGGACGCGCCGGCCTCGGACACCATCACCTTCGTGAGCTTCAGCTCCGGGTGCTTGACGATCAGCTCCCCGGCGAGCTTGTCGGTTTCGCGCGACGCCGTGCCGTTGCCGATGGCGACCAGCTCGACCGCGTGCTCCTTCGCGAGCCGGGCCAGCTTGGCGATGGCCTCGTCCCAGCGGTTGGCCGGGACATGCGGGTGGATGACGTCCGTGGCGACGACCTTGCCGGTCGCGTCGACGACGGCGACCTTCACACCCGTACGGAAACCGGGGTCCAGGCCGAGCGTCGCACGCGTGCCCGCCGGGGCGGCGAGCAGCAGATCGCGCAGGTTGGCCGCGAACACCCGCACCGCCTCGTCCTCGGCGGCCGTGCGCAGCCGCAGCCGCAGGTCGATGCCGAGGTGGACGAGGAGGCGGGTGCGCCACGCCCAGCGGACCGTGTCCTTCAGCCACTTGTCGCCGGGGCGCCCCCGGTCGGTGATCCCGAACTTGTGGGCGACGATCCCCTCGTACGAGGAGGGCCCGTCCGTCTGCTCGTCGGGCTCCAGGACGAGGTCGAGGACCTCCTCCTTCTCCCCGCGCAGCATCGCGAGGACGCGGTGCGAGGGGAGCTCGGTGAAGGGCTCGGCGAAGTCGAAGTAGTCGGCGAACTTCGCGCCCGCCTCCTCCTTGCCGTCCCGCACCTTGGCGGCCAGCCGCCCGCGGACCCACATGCGCTCGCGCAGCTCACCGATCAGGTCGGCGTCCTCCGAGAACCGCTCGGTGAGGATCGCCCGGGCGCCGTCGAGGGCGGCCTGCGGATCGGCTACGCCCTTGTCGGCGTCGACGAACGCGGCGGCCGCGGCGAGGGGCTCGACGCCCGGGTCGGCGAGAAGGCCCTCCGCCAGCGGTTCTAGACCGGCCTCGCGGGCGATCTGCGCCTTGGTGCGCCGCTTGGGCTTGTACGGCAGGTAGATGTCCTCCAGGCGCGCCTTCGTCTCGGCGCTCCGGATGCTCGCCTGAAGCTCCTCGGTGAGCTTGCCCTGCTCGCGCACCGACTCCAGGACGGCCGTCCGCCGCTCCTCCAGCTCCCGCAGGTAGCGCAGCCGCTCCTCGAGGGTGCGCAGCTGCGCGTCGTCGAGCATCTCGGTCGCTTCCTTGCGGTAGCGGGCGATGAAGGGCACCGTGGAACCGCCGTCGAGCAGTTCCACGGCGGCCCTGACCTGCCGCTCCCGTACGCCGAGTTCCTCGGCGATCCTGCCTTCGATGGACACTGCGTTGATGGACCCGATGGACCCGGGTGTCGTCACGATCCCGTACCGCCTTCTCCGCTGAGGTTGCGCGGCAATTGTGGCAGGTGTCACGGACACCCGGGGATCAGGGCGGCACCCGGCGGGCCGGGGTTCCGGTCAGGCCCTGCGGCTGCGGGTGGAGGACGAGGCCCCGCCGAAGAGCCGGGCGAGCGCCCGGAAGGGCAGCGTCACGACGGTGGCGATCGCGCCGCCGATCTGGCGCAGCACGTCTGCGATAGCACGGAACACGGAATTCCCCTTTCTCACTCCCGGCCGCGCCGGCCGGTGGAGAGCGGGTACCTCACGGACGCGTCACTATGCGTCACCCTTTCCGACCAGGTCCGCGGGGAACGCCCCGGCCACGAGCGCCGCGTGCGCGAACACCCCGCCCAGCTCGGTCAGCCGGGCCACTCCGTCCGGGCCCAGGTGCTCGTACGGGGCGCGGTCCAGGCGGTCCGTCTCGTGCTCGATGTCCCGCCGCAGCGCGACGCCCTCGTCGGTGAGGTCGCCGGACGCCGCCAGCAGCCCCCGCCCGCGCAGCCGTTCCGTCGCCGCGTCCCACTCCTCCCGGCTCCAGCCACGGGTGGCGCAGACCCACTTCGGGGTCATGCCCTTGCCCGTCGCCGTGTGGGTCACCAGCGCCTCCAGACCGTCAAGACCCGCGGACATCAAGGCGGCCAGGTGCCCGTCGCCCCGGTGCTCGCGCAGCAGGGTCGCCGCGTGCCAGTAGGCGAGGTGCGGCTCCTCGGGGACGGGCAGATCGGCGTGGGCGGCGTACAGCGGACGCGCCTCGCGCGAGCAGGCCTCGGCGGCGCGCAGCGCGAGCCGCGCGGCCTCCGCCATCTCCGCCGATGCCAGGGCCTCCTCGCCGAGCAGGCGGCGCAGCGTCGCGTCGACCGCACGCACCCGTGCCGCCAGGACCTGCCCGGGTGCGGCGTTCTCCCACACCGCCGGCACATGCCGGGCGACGAGCTCGTATTTGTAGTTGTAGAAGGCCGCCGTGACGGCCCCGGCCCCGACCGGTCCGAGGGCGGCGGCCCGCACGGCGAAGTTCACGGCACGCGGGTCGGTGATCCCGACAGCGCCCAGCTCCCGCCCGAGGTCGGGTGAGAAGTAGTGGGTCGCGTGCAGGGAGTTGAGCATGTTGTGGCAGCGTCGGCCGGCGCGCGGCTCCAGGGCGGCAGTCGTCATGCCCGGCAGGTTACCAACCGCTTGGTATGTACTCTACGGCCCGGCGTCCGATGGCAGGAAAGGTGGGGTACTCGTCCTTGCCGCCATACTCCGCTCCCGCGAAGAATCGACGGCATGGTCCAGCGCACGGTTCTCGCCGTCCTCTTCGACGGCCTGCAGAGTCTCGACGTCACCGGGCCCGTGGAGGTCTTCGCGGGCGCGGACCTGCTCTCCCCGGGGGCGTACCGGATCCGCACGGCGTCCGTGGACGGCGCGCCCGTGCGAACCACCAGCGGCCTGACCCTCGTGCCCGACGGATCGCTGGCCACCGCGCCGGACCCGGACATCCTCCTCGTCCCCGGCGGGTCGGGCAGCCTGCGGCCCGACCCGCGTCTGGTGGCCTGGGTGCGCGAGCGGGGCCCGCGTGCCGGCCGCCTGGTCTCCATCTGCACCGGTGCTGCCGTGCTGGCCGCGGCGGGCCTCCTGGACGGCCGCCGCGCCACGACCCACTGGGCGTACTGCGACCGGCTCGCCCGCGAGCACCCGGCCGTCGAGATCGACCCCGACCCCGTCTTCGTGCGCGACGGGCACATCGCCACCTCGGCCGGTGTCACCGCCGGCATCGACCTCGCGCTCGCCCTGGTCGAGGAGGACCTGGGCCGGGACGCCGCCCTCACCATCGCCCGCCACCTGGTGGTGTTCCTGCGCAGGCCCGGCAACCAGGCCCAGTTCAGCGCCCAGCTCGCGGCCCAGACCGCACAGCGCGAGCCCCTCCGGGACGTCCAGCGGTGGATCACCGACCACCCGGAAGCGGACCTCTGCGTCGACACCCTCGCCGCCCGCGCACGCCTCTCGCCCCGCCACTTCGCCCGCGCCTTCCGCGCCGAGACCGGCATGACACCGGGCCGCTACGTGGACCGTGTCCGCCTCGAACACGCCAGGCGCCTGCTGGAGGACACCGCCGGCGGCGTCGAGGAGATCGCCCGCGCCAGCGGCTACGGCACGCCCGAGGCCATGCGCCGGGCCTTCGTCAGGGCACTGGGGACGCCCCCGGCCGAGTACCGCCGCCGCTTCCGCCCCGCCGCCACTTACTGAATCCCGTCCACATCAGCCGACCGGAAGGACCCCATGCAGATCGCCATCGCCCTCTACGACCGCTTCACCGCCCTCGACGCCGTCGGACCCTACGAGACCCTCGGCCAGGTCCCGGGCGCGGAGACCGTCTTCGTCGCCGAGCAGGCCGGCCCCGTCCGCAACGACTCGGGGAACCTCGCGCTCATCGCCGACCGGGCCCTGGCCGACGTACCGCGCCCCGACGTCATCGTGGTCCCCGGCGGCCCCGGCCCGCTCCCGCTGGCGGCGGACGGGCCCCTGCTCACCTGGCTGCGCACGGCCGACGCCACCAGCACCTGGACGACGTCCGTGTGCACCGGCTCCCTGCTGCTGGCCGCCGCCGGACTGCTCGAGGGCCGCCGGGCGACGTCCCACTGGCTGGCCCTGGAGGAGCTGAAGCGCCACGGGGCCGAGCCGACGGGGGAGCGGGTCGTCACCGACGGCAAGTACGTCACCGCGGCCGGCGTCTCCGCCGGCATCGACATGGGACTGACGCTCCTCGGCCGGATCGCCGGCGACGACCACGCCCGGATCATCCAGCTCGCCACCGAGTACGACCCGCAGCCGCCCTACGACGCCGGATCGCCCGAGAAGGCCCCCGCGCACCTCGTCGAACTGCTCCGGTCGCACGCCGGCCTCATCCTGACGTAGGCACACTCCAGCCGAACCGCGGCTGCCGGCGCTCCAGGAACGCGGCGACCCCCTCGGCGGTGTCGCCGCTCGCGCGCGCCTGCCCGGCCCAGTGCGCGTCCCGGTCCGTACGCCCGTCCGCGAACTCCTTGGCCGCCGCCTGGGTCAGCTGTGAACGCGCAACCAGGACACGGGTGAACTCGGCGACCCGCTTGCCGAGTTCACCCTCGGGAAGCACCTCGTCGACGAGCCCGGTGCGCAACGCCCGCTCCGCCTCGATCAGCTCGCCGGAGAACAGCAGGTACTTGGCGGTGGCCGGCCCCACCAGGGACACCAGCCGCCGGGTCGAGGAGGCCGGGTAGACGATGCCGAGCTTCGCGGGCGTCACCCCGAACAGCGCCCCCTCCTCGGCGAACCGCAGATCGCAGGCCGCCGCCAGCTGCGACCCGCCGCCCACGCAGTGCCCCCGGATGGCGGCGAGTGTCGGCTTCGGGAACGCGGCCAGCGCCTCCTCGGCCCGCACGGCCAGCCCCTGCGCCTCCTCGGGCGAGCCACGCAGCGTCGAGATGTCGGCCCCGGCGCAGAACGTGCCGCCCTCACCGGTCAGCACCAGCGCCCGTACGGCCGGATCCGCGGCGAGCTCCTCCAGCAGGACGGGAAGCGAGCGCCACATCGAGGCCGTCATGGCGTTGCGCTTCTCGGGATGGCGTATGACGACCGTCGCGACCGACTCGGTCACGCGGTGCTCCAGCTGCGGCTCCATGCGCCGGATGCTATCCGGATGCCAAACCCGTACAACCCGAATAGTTCGCCGAGACGGCACAACAGGGACAGGACCAGTCCCACAACTGACCGTGTCATACGCCAACGGTCAGAAGCGCTCGATATCTGCTGACTTGTGTTCAGTGTCGGGGTGCGAGGCGCATCGTTACCAACACTTCGGGGTGTGGCGACAATCGAGCGCGAGGGTGGCGACCGGACGATGGACGACGACGGGCGTGGGTTCGGCCCGCGCCCAGAGGGTGGCGCGGCGCCCCTCGGCCCCGCGCCCGCGGATCCGTTGCCGTACGAGGGGGTCTGGAGGTTCACCGCACCGGCGGTCGAGGCCTCGGTCCCCCAGGCACGGCACGCCGTACGGGACCTGCTGCTTCGTCAGGGCGTACCGGTCTCGGACGACCTGGCCCAGGGACTGCTGCTGATCGTCTCGGAGCTGGTGACGAACGCCGTGAAGCACGCGGCGGTGCTGTCGCCGACCATCGCCGTCGAGCTGGCCGTCGGCGCCGAGTGGCTCCGGGTGTCCGTGGAGGACAACCACCCGTACCGGCCCACCGCCCTGGAGACCGACCACGGCCGGACCGGGGGGCGCGGCCTGCTCCTCGTGCGCGAGGTCACCCGGGAGGCGGGCGGCGTGTGCGAGGTCGAGTACACCGCGAGCGGCGGCAAGGTGATCTGGGCCGCCCTGCCGCTCAAACCCGCGCGCTTCGCCTGAGGCCCCGCTCCGGCAGGGCCCGGGTCACCAGCCGGCCGACGGGCCCGTCAGCTCCCTGATCGCCGGCCGGGCCGCGTCCAGGACGGTCATGAACCAGGACGAGAAGGTGTCCTTGGCGTGCCGCTCCGCCAGCTCCGGCGGGGTCACGAACACCGTCGACGCCACCTCCTCCGCGTCCGGCCGCACCACGGCCTGCACCATGCCGACGAAGAGGTGGTTGTACTCCTGCTCCACCAGACCGGACTCCGGGTCCGGGTGGTTGTAGCGGACCGTGCCCGCCTCGGCCAGCAGGGACGGGGAGGCACCGAGCTCCTCGAACGTGCGCCGCGCAGCCGCCGCGAAGGGGGCCTCGCCGGGGTAGGGGTGGCCGCAGCAGGTGTTGGACCACACACCGGGGGAGTGGTACTTGCCCAGTGCGCGCTGCTGGAGCAGCAGCCGGCCGTACTCGTCGAAGAGGAACACCGAGAACGCGCGGTGCAGCTGTCCGGGCGGCTGGTGGGCGGCGAGCTTCTCCGCGGTGCCGATCGTCACGCCGTCCTCGTCGACCAGTTCCAGCAAAATCGCGTCCGCGGTGCCGTTCGACGGGCTGTGCGTCGCGGTGGCAGGTGTGATCGGCATACCCATCCTTCACATCGGTCTTCGCGCCCCAAGTCTGCCGTACGAATCCGGCACTCCCGGCACTTCGCGGCACGCCCGCATGTCCCGCGCGGCGGCGCGGACCGCGGTCGGCACCGGTCCGACGCCGGGAAAGGGACCCGGTAGGTGATCGTGCCCGGCCGGGCAGGCGGAAAATCGTCCATGGCGGAGCTGCGGGGCTCAGGACGCGCGCGCACGGCGGAGGGTTGCGTTCCCCGGCGCACTCGCAGCGGAGTGCGCCCCATCTGCCTCAAGAGCCCCACGAACAACCGCGTCAGTGACAGAGCCGCGCCTCGTGTTCGGCGTGCCCGCTCGGTTCCAGCTGGAAGGTGCAGTGCTCCACGTCGAAGTGGTCACCGAGGCACCCCTGGAGCTCGTGGAGCATCTTCTCGTGGCCTATCGCGTTCAGCGCCTCCGGGCTGACGACCACGTGCGCCGACAGCACCGGCATGCCCGAGGTGATCGTCCAGGCGTGCAGGTCGTGGACGTCCTCCACGCCGTCCGTGGCGAGTATGTGCGAGCGCACCTCCGCCATGTCGACCCCCTTGGGGGCGGCCTCCAGCAGCACGGAGAGCGTCTCGCGCAGCAGCTTCCACGTCCGGGGCGCGATCATCAGCGCGATGACGAGCGAGGCGATCGGGTCGGCGCGCTGCCAGCCTGTGAGCATGATCACCACGGACGAGACGATCACGGTCACCGAACCGAGGGCGTCGGCCGCGACCTCCAGGAACGCGCCCCGCACGTTCAGGCTCTCCTTCTGGCCGCGCATGAGCAGTGACAGCGACACCAGGTTCGCGACCAGGCCGATCGCACCGAACAGCAGGGCCAGCCGGCCCTCGGTCTCGGCGGGTGTGATGAAGCGCTGGACCGCCTCGTACACCACGTACCCGCCGGCCCCGAGCAGCAGCAGGCAGTTGGCCAGGGCGGCGAGGATCTCCGCGCGGGCGTAGCCGAAGGTGGCCTGCTCGCTGGGCGGGCGGTTCGCGAAGTGGATCGCGAGCAGTGCCATGCCGAGGCCCAGGGCGTCCGTCGCCATGTGCGCGGAGTCGGCGACGAGCGCGAGCGAGTCGGCGAGGGCGCCGCCGACGATCTGCACGACCACGATGCCGAGGGTGATCGCCAGCGCGGTTCGCAGCCTGCCGCGGTACGCCGAGGTCGCCGTACCGCCGGCCGCCGCGCCGTGCGCGTGCCCGTGATCGTGCCCAGCCCCCATGAGAAGTCAGCCTCCCTGTGTCCGCCTGATCGTGCTCGGGGGCCCCAGTGAACTACGGGGAGGGGGTATGTGCAACGCGGCACTGAACACCGTTGTCATGTGCCCTGACCTGCGGAAACCACGTGCAGGTCAGGGCGCCTCCGGTCAGTCAGGAGCCGCGGTGCAGCAGCCAGCCCCGCCAGGCCGACTCGACCATCTCGCGCACCCCGCGCCGCGCCGTCCAGCCGAGCTCGGCGGCTGCCCGGGCGGCCGAGGCCACCGCCCGGGGGGCGTCCCCGGGGCGGCGCTCCTCGACGAGCGGCGGCCGGCGGTCGCCGGTGACCTCGCCGATGACCGTGACGAGTTCACGGACCGAGACGCCCTCGCCGCGGCCGATGTTGACCGTCAGGTCACCCGTGCCGCCGCCGGCCGCCAGGCGCCGCGCCGCCGCCAGGTGGGCCTCGGCCAGGTCGGCGACGTGGATGTAGTCACGGACGCAGGTGCCGTCCGGGGTCGGGTAGTCGTCGCCGAAGACCCTGGGCGCCTCGTCGCGGGTCAGCCGGTCGAAGACCATCGGGACGATGTTGAAGACGCCGGTGTCCGCCAGCTCCGGCGCGGCGGCGCCCGCCACGTTGAAATAGCGCAGACATACCGTGGAGATCCCGTGCGCCCGTCCCACCGCCCGCACCAGCCACTCCCCGGCGAGCTTGGTCTCGCCGTAGGGGTTCACCGGCGCGCAGGGCGTGTCCTCCGTGATGAGGTCCACACCGGGGTCGCCGTACACCGCCGCCGACGACGAGAACACGAACCGCCTGATCCCCGCCCCGGCCACCGCGTCCAGCAGGGTCACCAGGCCGCCGACGTTCTCCCGGTAGTACCGCGTCGGCTGCGCGACGGACTCGGCGACCTGCTTGCGCGCCGCGAGATGCACCACACCCGTCACACGGTGCTCGGCGAAGACCCGCTTCAGCAGCTCCCCGTCCAGCGAGGAGCCCCGCACGAGCGGGACCTCGGAGGGGAGCCGCGCGGGCACCCCGGCCGACAGGTCGTCCAGCGCGAGGACGCGCTCCCCCGCCTCGGCCATGGCCCTGGCCACATGTGCTCCGATATAGCCGGCACCGCCGGTGATCAGCCACGTCATGGTCGCCCACCCTATGCGGCCACGGCGGCGCCCCCGCAGTGTCCCCGATGTCCCCATAGGGGGCGCGGTTTGTGGGGCGGGCCCCGGATCCACGATGATGATCGCGGCAAAGGCTTGTGCGAACCACGTCGATCCATCCGCCGAACGGGTGGTGAACGTGGCCGTCCCGGCATCCGATAGCCTCTGCCGACATGCCGCCCGGGAGCCACCGGAGAGGGCGCCCCCACCATGTACGTCACTGGCGCGGACGCGTCGGTACCCAGGGAGTGAATTCGGTTGTCGACCGCCATCCTCACCGGCCAGCCGGTCCCCGGATCGTCGATCGAGGCCGACCTGCGGTCCCTCGGGTTCGACCTCCGGATCGCGACCGACGCCGCCGAGGCCGAGACCCTCCTCGCCGAGGTGCCGGGCGGCGAACGGGTCGCCCTGGTCGACGCCCGCTTCGTGGGGCACGTGCACGCCCTGCGCCTCGGCCTCACCGACCCCCGCTTCCCGCTCGCCGCGATCCCCGGAGCCGTCACGGCCCAGGCCTCGGGCCGCCAGGCCCTGACCCGTGCCATGGCCCGCGAGAACTCCGCCGGCGGCGGCACCACGCTGGTCGACAGCAGCCTCGCCGACCGCATCCTCTCCGCCCTCGACGCCGACGGCACCGCCGTGCACCGCCCCGAGCTGGGCAGCCTCGTCGCCGCCGTCCCCGCCGACCCGCAGGCCCGCAACGAGGCCCGGCAGGCGGTGGCGGACGTCGACGACGAGGCCGTACGCCTGAAGTCGGCCGTGAAGTCCCGCGACGGCTTCTTCACCACCCACTGCATCAGCCCCTACTCCCGCTACATCGCCCGCTGGTGCGCCCGCCGCGGCCTGACCCCGAACCAGGTCACCACCGCCTCGCTGCTCACCGCCCTCATAGCGGCGGCCTGCGCGGCCACCGGCACCCGCGGCGGCTTCGTCGCGGCAGGCGTCCTGCTGATCGCGTCCTTCGTGCTGGACTGCACCGACGGCCAGCTCGCCCGCTACTCCCTGCAGTACTCCACGCTCGGCGCCTGGCTGGACGCCACCTTCGACCGGGCCAAGGAGTACGCCTACTACGCGGGCCTCGCGCTGGGAGCCGCCCGCGGGGGCGACGACGTCTGGGCGCTGGCCCTCGGCGCGATGGTCCTGCAGACCTGTCGGCACGTCGTGGACTTCTCCTTCAACGAGGCCAACCACGACGCCACCGCCAACACCAGCCCCACCGCCGCCCTGTCCGGCAAGCTCGACAGCGTCGGCTGGACCGTCTGGGTCCGGCGGATGATCGTCCTGCCCATCGGCGAGCGCTGGGCGATGATCGCCGTCCTGACCGCTGTCACCACGCCCCGCATCACCTTCTACGCGCTCCTCATCGGCTGCGCCTTCGCGGCCACCTACACCACGGCCGGCCGGATGCTGCGCTCCCTGACCCGCAAGGCCAGGCGCACCGACCGGGCCGCCGCCGCCCTGGCCGACCTCGCGGACAGCGGCCCGCTCGCCGAGGGCCTCGCCGAGGCGCTCAGGAAGCCCGCCCGCAGGCTGCCGGGCTTCACCGCCCCCGCCGTCGCCCTCCTGGGCGGCCTCGCCGCCGTCCTCACGGCGGCCCTGACCGGCTTCGGCGGACCCTGGCCGATCGTCGCCGCGGTCGCCTACGCCCTCACCTCCGGCCTCGCCGTCGCCCGCCCCCTCAAGGGCGCCCTCGACTGGCTGGTGCCCCCGTTCCTGCGCGCCGCCGAGTACGGCACGGTCCTGATCCTGGCGGCCAAGGCGGACGTGAACGGAGCCCTTCCCGCGGCCTTCGGGCTGGTCGCCGCGGTCGCCTACCATCACTACGACACGGTCTACCGCATCCGCGGCGACGCCGGAGCGCCTCCCGCCTGGCTGGTGCGCTCCATCGGGGGGCACGAAGGACGGACGCTGCTCGTCACCGTCCTCGCCGCGCTGCTCACCGCCTCGCAGTTCACGGTCGCGCTCACGGCACTGGCCGTGGCCGTGGCCCTGCTGGTGCTCGTCGAGAGCATCCGCTTCTGGGTCGCCGCCCACCAGGGTGGCGCACCCGCCGTACACGATGAAGGAGAAACCGCATGATCGGCCTCGTGCTCGCGGCCGGCGCCGGACGGCGTCTGCGCCCCTACACCGACAGCCTTCCCAAGGCGCTGGTGCCGGTGGGCCCCGCGGGCATAGAAGGCGAACCCACGGTTCTCGACCTGACCCTCGGCAACTTCGCCGAGATCGGTCTCACCGAGGTCGCGATCATCGTCGGCTACCGCAAGGAGGCCGTGTACGCGCGCAAGGAGGCCCTGGAGCAGAAGTACGGCCTCAAGCTCACCCTCATCGACAACGACAAGGCCGAGGAGTGGAACAACGCCTACTCCCTGTGGTGCGGGCGTGACGCCCTCAAGGACGGGGTGATCCTCGCCAACGGCGACACCGTCCACCCGGTCTCCGTCGAGAAGACGCTGCTCGCCGCCCGCGGCGACGGCAAGAAGATCATCCTCGCCCTGGACACGGTCAAGGACCTGGCCGACGAGGAGATGAAGGTCGTCGTCGACCCCGAGAAGGGCATGACGAAGATCACCAAGTTGATGGACCCCGCCGAGGCCACCGGCGAGTACATCGGCGTGACGCTGATCGAGGGCGACGCCGCCCCCGAGCTGGCCGACGCGCTCAAGGCCGTCTGGGAGACCGACCCGCAGCAGTTCTACGAGCACGGCTACCAGGAGCTCGTGAACCGCGGCTTCCGTATCGACGTGGCGCCGATCGGCGACGTCAAGTGGGTGGAGATCGACAATCACGACGACCTCGCCCGCGGACGGGAGATCGCATGCCAGTACTGACCCGGCTCATCCCCTCCCCGCTCGTCGTCGACATCCGCCCGGGTGCCCTCGACGACCTGGCGTGCGTCCTCGCCGACGAGCGCATCTCGCACTCCGGCCGCCTCGCCGTCGCCGTCAGCGGCGGCTCCGGCGCCAGGCTGCGCGAGCGCATCTCGCCGAGCATGCCCGGCGCCACCTGGTACGAGGTCGGCGGCGGCACCCTCGACGACGCGGTCCGGCTGGCGAGCGACATAAAGGCCGGCCACTTCGACGCGGTCGTCGGCCTCGGCGGCGGCAAGATCATCGACTGCGCCAAGTTCGCCGCGGCACGCGTCGGCCTGCCCCTGGTCGCCGTGCCCACGAACCTCGCGCACGACGGCCTGTGCTCGCCGGTCGCCACCCTCGACAACGACGCGGGCCGCGGCTCCTACGGGGTGCCGAACCCCATCGCGGTCGTCATCGACCTGGACGTCATCCGCGAGGCCCCGGTGCGTTTCGTGCGCGCGGGCATCGGTGACGCGATCTCCAACATCAACGCGATCGCCGACTGGGAACTGGCCAACCGCGTCAAGGACGAGAAGATCGACGGACTCGCCGCCGCCATGGCCCGCCAGGCGGGCGAGGCGGTGCTCCGGCACCCGGGCGGGGTCGGTGACAACGGCTTCCTCCAGGTACTCGCCGAGGCGCTCGTCCTCACCGGCGTCGCGATGTCGATCTCGGGCGACTCGCGGCCGGCCTCGGGGTCGTGCCACGAGATCAACCACGCCTTCGACCTGCTGTTCCCCAAACGCGCCGCTTCCCACGGCGAGCAGTGCGGTCTCGGCGCGGCCTTCGCGATGTGGCTGCGCGGCGCGCACGACGAGTCGGCGTACATGGCCGAGGTGCTGCGCCGGCACGGCCTGCCCGTACGGCCGGACGAGATCGGCTTCACGACGGACGAGTTCGTCAAGGCCGTCGAGTTCGCCCCGGAGACCCGCCCCGGCCGCTACACCATCCTCGAACACCTCGACCTGAACACCGAACAGATCAAGGACGCATACGCCGACTATGTCAAGGCCATCGGTAGCTGAACTCCGCCCCGTCGTTCACCCCGCGGGGGTGAAGGACCGGCGCAGCGGTGAGCACTGGATGGGACGCCTCTACATGCGTGAGGTGTCCCTGCGGGTCGACCGTTACCTGGTCAACACCAGGGTCACGCCCAACCAGCTCACCTACCTGATGACCGTCTTCGGTGTGCTCGCGGCCCCGGCACTGCTCGTGCCGGGGATCGCGGGCGCCGTCCTCGGCGTGGTGTGCGTCCAGATGTACCTGCTGCTGGACTGCGTCGACGGCGAGATCGCGCGCTGGCGGAAGCAGTACTCCCTCAGTGGCGTCTACCTGGACCGCGTCGGCGCCTACCTCACCGACGCCGCCGTGCTCACCGGCTTCGGCCTGCGCGCCGCCGACCTGTGGGGCACCGGCCGTATCGACTGGCTGTGGGCCTTCCTCGGCACCCTGGCCGCCCTCGGCGCCATCCTCATCAAGGCCGAGACCGACCTCGTCGGCGTCGCCCGCCACCAGACCGGCAAGCCGCCGGTCCAGGAGGCCGCCGCCGAGATGCGTTCGTCCGGCATGGCGCTGGCCCGCAGGGCCGCCGGCGCCCTGAAGTTCCACCGCCTCATCCTCGGCATCGAGGCGTCCCTGCTGATCCTCGTGCTGGCGATCGTCGACCAGGCCCGCGGTGACCTGTTCTTCTCGCGGCTCGGCGTCGCGCTGCTGGCCGGCATCGCGCTGCTGCAGACCCTGCTGCACCTGGTGTCCATCCTCGCCTCCAGCAGGCTGAAGTGAGCGGCATGAAGGTCGGCGCCGTCATCATCACCATGGGCAACCGGCCCGAGGAGCTGCGCGCCCTGCTCGACTCCGTCGCCAAACAGGACGGCGACCGGGTCGAGGTGGTCGTGGTCGGCAACGGTTCGCCCGTGCCGGACGTCCCCGAGGGCGTCCGCACCATCGAGCTGCCCGAGAACCTCGGCATCCCCGGCGGCCGCAACGTCGGCATCGAGGCCTTCGGCCCGGCCGGCCGGGACGTCGACATCCTGCTCTTCCTGGACGACGACGGACTGCTCGCGAGCCACGACACCGCCGAGCTGTGCCGCGAGGCGTTCGAGGCCGACCCGAAGCTCGGCATCGTGAGTTTCCGCATAGCCGACCCCGAGACCGGCGTCACCCAACGCCGCCACGTCCCCCGGCTGCGGGCCTCCGACCCGATGCGCTCCTCGCGCGTGACCACGTTCCTCGGCGGCGCCAACGCCGTCCGCACCCGGGTCCTCGACGACGTCGGCGGCCTCCCGGACGAATTCTTCTACGCCCACGAGGAAACCGACCTGGCCTGGCGGGCCCTCGACGCCGGCTGGATGATCGACTATCGGTCCGACATGGTGCTGTACCACCCGACGACCGCTCCCTCGCGGCACGCGGTCTACCACCGCATGGTCGCCCGCAACCGCGTCTGGCTGGCCCGCCGCAACCTCCCCGCGCCGCTCGTCCCGGTCTACCTCGGTGTCTGGCTGCTGCTCACCCTGCTGCGCCGTCCCTCCCGCAGCGCGCTGCGGGCCTGGTTCGGCGGATTCCGCGAAGGCTGGACCACCTCGTGCGGGCCCCGCCGGCCCATGAAGTGGCGTACGGTGTGGCGGCTGACCCGGCTGGGCCGGCCCCCCGTCATCTGACAAGCTCGTACCCGGCGATACCCGGGAGCCTCCGGGCCTACCCCGGCCCCCGGCTCATGCCAGACCCCGGCACAGGCCGAGCATCTCGAAGACGAAAGTTTCCACTAGTGAGTGAGACAACGCACGACGCCACGGTCGCGGTGAGCGCGCCCGCGGCGCCCGACGAGGGCCTCACGGCGAAGGAACTCGCCGCCAAGCACGGGCTGACCGTGAGCGGCGCCCGGCCGTCCCTCATCGAGTACGTCCGTCAGCTGTGGGACCGGCGGCACTTCATCCTCGCCTTCTCCCGCGCGAAGCTGACCGCCCAGTACAGCCAGGCCAAGCTCGGCCAGCTGTGGCAGGTGGCCACGCCGCTGCTGAACGCCGCCGTGTACTTCTTCATCTTCGGGCTGCTCCTCGAGGCCGACCGGGGCATGGAGCGCGAGGTGTACATCCCGTTCCTGGTGACGGGCGTGTTCGTGTTCACCTTCACGCAGAGCTCGGTGATGGCGGGCGTGCGCGCGATCTCCGGCAACCTCGGCCTGGTCCGCGCCCTGCACTTCCCGCGGGCATCGCTGCCGGTCTCCTTCGCGCTGCAGCAGCTCCAGCAGCTGATGTTCTCGATGATCGTGCTGTTCGCCATCACGGTCGGCTTCGGCCACTACCCGGACCTGTCCTGGCTGCTGATCGTGCCGGTGCTGGTCCTGCAGTTCTTCTTCAACACCGGCCTCGCGCTGATCATGGCCCGGGCGGGGGCCAAGACCCCGGACCTCGCGCAGCTGATGCCGTTCGTGATGCGGACGTGGATGTACGCCTCCGGCGTGATGTTCTCCATCCCGATCTTCCTGGCGGACAAGCCGGCCTGGATCGCGAACGTCCTGCAGTGGAACCCGGCCGCCATCTACATGGACCTGATGCGCTTCGCCCTCATCGACGACTACAGCTCGAAGTTCCTCCCGGACCACGTGTGGGCGGCCGCGGGCGCCTGGGCCGTGCTCTTCGCCCTGGGCGGCTTCGTGTACTTCTGGAAGGCGGAGGAGAGGTACGGCCGTGGCTGAGCAGAAGCAGGACGCGCGCGTCCCCACCGTCGTCGCGGACGATCTGCACATCGTCTACCGCGTCAACGGCGCCAAGACCGGCAAGGGCAGCGCCACCGCCGCCCTCAGCCGCATCATCAAGCGGGGCGAGGAGCGGGGCGTGCGCAAGGTGCACGCCGTGCGCGGCGTCTCCTTCGTGGCGTACCGCGGCGAGGCCATCGGCCTGATCGGCTCCAACGGCTCCGGCAAGTCGACCCTGCTGCGGGCCATCGCCGGTCTGCTGCCCGCCGAGCAGGGCAAGGTCTACACCGACGGCCAGCCCTCGCTGCTCGGCGTCAACGCGGCCCTGATGAACGACCTCACCGGCGAGCGGAACGTCATCCTGGGCGGCCTCGCCATGGGCATGTCCCGTGAGGAGATCAAGGAGCGCTACCAGGACATCGTCGACTTCTCCGGCATCAACGAGAAGGGCGACTTCATCACCCTGCCCATGCGCACCTACTCATCGGGCATGGCGGCCCGGCTGCGCTTCTCCATCGCGGCGGCCAAGGACCACGACGTCCTGATGATCGACGAGGCCCTGGCCACCGGCGACCGGAAGTTCCAGAAGCGCTCCGAGGACCGCATCCGCGAGCTGCGCAAGGAAGCCGGCACGGTGTTCCTGGTCAGTCACAACAACAAGTCCATCCGCGACACCTGCAACCGCGTCCTGTGGCTGGAGCGCGGCGAGCTGCGCATGGACGGCCCCACCGACGAGGTGCTCAAGGAGTACGAGAAGTTCACGGGCAAGTAGCCCGATTCGGCCAGGGTCCCGGCGGAACTGCTCCGGCGGGGCCCCGCGTCTGCAAAGGAAACGTCAACTCCGGCCCATCTTGGGAATCTTGGGGGCCAATCGGTGTGTTCTCGTGATGTGCGGTGCACCCTGACGAACCGTGTCGCGTTGTACAACGTAAGCTGTACCGGTCCCGAAACACGGCAATCAGGGCAATAATGCGCGACACCGCCCGTCGGGCCACCGTGCGGACGGCTGGGCGGCGTGTCCGAAATAGTGCGTATTGGGTCGGCAGTGTAGAACGGGAGATGTGACGGCGATGGCTTCGGAAACTCCCCAGCTCCACGCAGCACGTGCCGTCCCCGCGCCGGGCAGCCGGCGGTGACGGGAACCGGCACGGCGCGCCCCCTCGATCCGGAGCGCGGCACACTCGACAAGGCCGCCGGCGAGAACTTCCCGGTGGCCCCCTTCTTCCTGCCCCGGGCCTGGCGCACGGACCTCATGGCCGTCTACGGCTTCGCCCGCCTGGTCGACGACATCGGCGACGGCGACCTGGCCCCCGGCGGCGCCGACGCCCGCCTGCTCGGTGTGTCCCCGCGGGAGGCCGAAGACCGGCTGGTCCTGCTGGACGCTTTCGAGGCCGACCTGCGCCGGGTCTTCGACGCGACCCCGCGCCACCCCCTGCTGCGCCGCCTCCAGCCGACCGTGCGCCGCCGCTCGCTGACCCCCGAGCCGTTCCTCGGCCTGATCGCCGCCAACCGCCAGGACCAGCTGGTCGGCCGCTACGAGACCTACGACGACCTGCTCGCCTACTGCGCGCTGTCCGCCAACCCCGTGGGCCGTCTCGTCCTCGCCGTCACCGGCACCCCCACACCCGAGCGGATCCGCCGCTCCGACATGATCTGCACGGCCCTGCAGATCGTCGAGCACCTCCAGGACGTCGCCGAGGACCTCGCCCGCGACCGGGTCTACCTGCCCGCGGCCGACATGAAGCGCTTCCACGTCCAGGAAGCGGATCTCGCCACGAAAACCGCCGGAGCGTCGGTCCGTGCGTTGATTGCGTACGAAGCGCAAAGGGCCGGGGATCTCCTGAATGAAGGCGCCCCCCTGGTGGGTAGCGTCCACGGCAGGCTGAAGCTGCTGCTCGCGGGGTTCGTGGCGGGAGGAAGGGCGGCCCTCCACGCGATCGCCGCCGCCGAATACGACGTACTTCCCGGCCCGCCCAAGCCCGGCAAGGTCCGGTTGCTGCGTGAGGTGGGCGTGACTCTGCGAGGAGAGGGGTGATCCGCACCGTGGAGCCGGAACCACACGCGTCCCCACCGGTACTCGCCGCCTACAGCTACTGCGAGGCCGTCACCGGGCGCCAGGCCCGCAACTTCGCCTACGGGATCCGGCTGCTGCCGACGCCCCAGCGCCGGGCGATGTCGGCGCTGTACGCGTTCTCGCGGCGGGTCGACGACATCGGTGACGGCGCGCTCGCCGACGACGTCAAGGTGGCCAGGCTGGAGGAGACACGGGTGCTGCTCACCCGGATCCGCGAGGACGAGGTCGCCGAGGACGACACCGACCCGGTGGCCGTCGCCCTCTCGCATGCCGCCGGGGCCTTCCCGATCCCGCTCGGTGGCCTGGACGAGCTCATCGACGGCGTCCTGATGGACGTCCGCGGCGAGACCTACGAGACCTGGGACGACCTGAAGGTCTACTGCCGTTGCGTGGCGGGCGCGATCGGGCGCCTCTCCCTCGGCGTCTTCGGCACGGAGCCGGGGGCGCGTGGCGTCGACCGCGCGCCCGAGTATGCCGACACGCTCGGGCTCGCGCTCCAGCTCACCAACATCCTCAGAGACGTCCGAGAGGACGCCGCGGGCGGGCGTACCTATCTGCCCGCCGACGACCTCGCCAAGTTCGGCTGCTCGGCCGGCTTCAGCGGGCCGCGGCCACCGGAGGGCTCCGACTTCGCGGGCCTCGTGCACTTCGAAGTGCGACGGGCCCGCGCTCTGTTCGCCGAGGGCTACCGGCTGCTCCCCATGCTCGACCGGCGCAGCGGCGCCTGTGTCGCCGCCATGGCCGGCATCTACCGCCGCCTCCTCGACCGCATCGAGCGCGACCCGGAGGCCGTGCTGCGCGGCCGGGTCTCCCTGCCCGGCCGGGAGAAGGCGTACGTCGCCGTGCGCGGCCTGTCCGGTCTCGACGCCCGGAATGTGACCCGGCGGACCGTCAGGAGGCGTGCGTGACGAACGGACCGGTCCAGGAAGACGCCACCGACGACCGGGCTCGCCCCGGTCACGCGGGTGCGGGCCTGTGCCGCCGGGCAGTCTCGGAGAGCACGCTGCCGCCCGCCCCGCAGGCCCGCCACGAGACCGGGCCGGTGGTCTTCCCGGTGCGTCGGCTGAGGCGCGCCGGGCCGGGTGCTTGTGTGTGGGTGGCCCAGTCGGCCCAGTCGGCCCAGTCGGCCCAGTCGGCCCAGTCGGCCCAGTCGGCCCAGTCGGCCCAGTCGGCCCAGGTGGCCCGGGTGGCCGCGTGTGGGTGGGACGACGCCCTTCGGGCCCGTGACGCGGTCGAGCGGGTGTTCTCCCCGGTCCTGCAACGGGGTTGCGCCGCAGCCGCCGGCGTCGGGCCGGGGGCTTTCGCGCGCGTGGCCCGGGTGGCGCAGCGCGGGTGCGGCGCATCTCTCGGCCAAGCTGTCGGAGACAACCGGCGGGCAACCCTCCGGTGCGGGGCCGCGTCCCTGACACAGACGGCCGGTCGTGCCCCCATCGAGCGGCACGGCCGCCGCGCAGGGGAGGGGGCGTGATGACCGACGGCACGCGGTCCCACGGACCGGTCGCGGACGGGCGGCACACCGTCGTGGTGGGCGGCGGGCTCGCCGGTGTCACCACCGCGCTCGCGCTCGCCGACGCCGGGGTGCGCGTCACCCTGCTGGAGGGCAGGCCGAGACTGGGCGGCCTGGCCTTCTCGTTCCGGCGCGGCGATCTCACCGTCGACAACGGCCAGCACGTGTACCTGCGCTGCTGCACCGCCTACCGCTGGTTCCTCGACCGCATCGACGGCACGGCGCTCGCCCCGCTCCAGGACCGGCTCGACGTACCCGTCCTCGACCTCGCCCGGCCCGCGGGACGCCGGCTGGGCAGGCTGCGGCGGGACGCCCTGCCCGTGCCGCTGCACCTGGGGCGCAGCCTCGCCGCCTATCCGCACCTGTCGCTCGCCGACCGGGTCAGGGTGGGCCGGGCCGCGCTCGCCCTCAAGGGACTCGACCTCACCGACCCGGCGCTGGACACACAGGACTTCGGCAGCTGGCTGGCCGCGCACGGCCAGTCGGAGCGCGCCGTCGAGGCCCTGTGGGACCTGGTCGGGGTCGCCACCCTCAACGCCGTCGCGGGCGACGCCTCCCTGGCGCTCGCCGCGATGGTGTTCAAGACGGGACTGCTGTCCGACCCCGGCGCGGCCGACATCGGCTGGGCGCGCGTCCCGCTCGGCGAGCTGCACGACCGGCTGGCCCGCAAGGCGCTCGACTCCGCGGGCGTGCGCACCGAGCTCCGCGCCCGCGTCACCTCCGTCTCCCCCGACGGGAACGGGCAGTGGACCGTCGAGGTGCCCGGCGAGAGGCTCCGGGCCGACGCCGTGGTCCTCGCCGTACCGCAGCGCGAGGCGCACGGTCTGCTGCCCGCGGGCGCCCTCGACGCGCCCGAACGGCTCCTGGAGATCGGCACCGCGCCCATCCTCAACGTCCATGTGGTGTACGACCGGAAGGTCCTCGGCCGGACGTTCTTCACCGCCCTCGGCAGCCCCGTGCAGTGGGTCTTCGACCGGACCGACGCCTCCGGGCTGCGCGAGGGGCAGTACCTCGCGGTGTCCCAGTCGGCGGCGCAGGACGAGATCGACACGCCCGTCGCGGTGCTGCGCGAGCGGTACGTGCCCGAGCTGGAGCGGCTGCTGCCGCCGGCCCGCGGCGCCGAAGTGAGGGACTTCTTCGTCACCCGGGAGCGCACCGCGACGTTCGCTCCCACCCCCGGCGTCGGGCGCCTCAGGCCCGGCGCCCGCACCAAGGCATCCGGCCTCTACCTGGCCGGAGCGTGGACCGCCACCGGGTGGCCCGCGACCATGGAGAGTGCGGTCCGCAGTGGTGTGAGCGCGGCTGACGCCGTGCTGGGCGCCCTGGGCCGGCCCCGTCCGCAAGCCCTCTTCGAGTTCGAGGAGGCGGCATGATGCCGGCTCAGGCCGGCGCGGCAGGCGGCCCCCGCACCCCCGGTACCGCAACAAGAGGAGAGACTGTGCCCACTGTGCCCCCGGCCTCGAAGACTGCCGAGGCGGTGGACGTGACCGCGCTGCTGGAGCGCGGCCGGACCCTGGCCACTCCGGTACTGCGGGCGGCCGTCGACCGCCTGGCACCTCCCATGGACACTGTTGCCGCCTACCACTTCGGCTGGATCGACGCCCACGGCAATCCCGCCGAGGGCGACGGCGGAAAGGCCGTGCGTCCCGCCCTCGCGGTGCTGTCCGCCGAGGTCATGTCCGCCGCCCCCGAGACCGGCATCCCCGGCGCCGTCGCCGTGGAACTGGTCCACAACTTCTCCCTCCTCCACGACGACCTCATGGACGGCGACGAGCAGCGCCGTCACCGCGACACGGTCTGGAAGGTGCACGGCCCCGCCCAGGCCATCCTGGTCGGCGACGCCCTGTTCGCCCTCGCCAACGAGGTGCTCCTCGAACTCGGCACCGCCGAGGCCGGCCGCGCCACCCGCCGTCTGACCACCGCCACCCGCGCCCTGATCGACGGCCAGGCCCAGGACATCTCCTACGAACACCGCGACCGCGTCAGCGTCGAGGAGTGTCTGGAGATGGAGGGCAACAAGACCGGCGCCCTGCTCGCCTGCGCCAGCTCCATCGGCGCGGTCCTCGGCGGCGCCGACGACCGCACCGCCGACACGCTGGAGAAGTACGGCTACCACCTGGGCCTCGCCTTCCAGGCCGTCGACGACCTCCTCGGCATCTGGGGCGACCCGGTCGCCACCGGCAAGCAGACCTGGAGCGATCTGCGCCAGCGCAAGAAGTCCCTGCCGGTCGTGGCAGCGCTCGCAGCCGGCGGCCCGGCCTCCGAGCGGCTCGGCGAGATCCTCGCCGCCGACGCCAAGGCCAGCGACTTCGAGAACTTCTCCGAGGAGGAGTTCGCGGCCCGCGCCGCCCTCATCCAGGAGGCGGGCGGCCGCGAGTGGACCGCCGACGAGGCACGCCGTCAGCACACCATCGCCATCGAGGCCCTCGACGCCGTGGACATGCCCGACCGGGTGCGGGCACAGTTCACGGCCCTCGCGGACTTCGTCGTCGTACGAAAGAGATGATCATCATCGGCCGAATAGCCCTCGCGTAGTCGCCGGCCGGTGCCGTGAGTCATCACGGAGCACCGGCCGACGGCGGACCCACAGCAGATGCACGCCATGCAGGACTGCACGAAGGGGAAGCCATGACAGCGACGACCGACGGAAGCACCGGGGCCCTGCCACCCCGCGCCGCCGCGGCCAGCGACACCGACACGCACACCCCCGGGGCGGCCGGGGTACCGGAAGCCGCCGCACGCGCCGCCCGCCGCGCCACCGACTTCCTGCTCTCCCGCCAGGACGCCCAGGGCTGGTGGAAGGGCGACCTCGAGACCAACGTCACGATGGACGCCGAGGACCTGCTGCTCCGTCAGTTCCTCGGCATCCGCGACGAGAAGACCACGCGGGCCGCCGCCCTCTTCATCCGCGGCGAGCAGGGCGCGGACGGCACCTGGGCCACCTTCTACGGCGGACCGGGCGAACTGTCCGCCACCATCGAGGCGTACGTCGCCCTCCGCATGGCCGGTGACGCGCCCGACGCCCCGCACATGGCGAAGGCCTCCGCCTGGATCCGCGCGCGGGGCGGCATCGCCGCCGCCCGGGTCTTCACCCGGATCTGGCTGGCCCTGTTCGGCTGGTGGAAGTGGGAGGACCTGCCCGAACTCCCGCCGGAGCTCGTCCTCTTCCCCAAGTGGGTGCCGCTCAACATCTACGACTTCGGCTGCTGGGCCCGGCAGACCATCGTCCCGCTGACGATCGTCTCCGCGAAGCGGCCGGTACGCCCCGCGCCCTTCCCGCTCGACGAGCTGCACACCGACCCGGACCGGCCCAACCCGCCGCAGCCCCTTGCGTCGCCGTTCAGTTGGGACGGCGCATTCCAGCGGATGGACAAGGGCCTGCACGCCCTGCGGAAGGTCGCCCCGCGCAGACTGCGCAGAGCCGCCATGAACAGCGCCGCCCGCTGGATCATCGAGCGGCAGGAGAACGACGGCTGCTGGGGCGGGATCCAGCCCCCGGCGGTCTACTCCCTCATCGCCCTGCATCTGCTCGGCTACGACCTCGAACACCCCGTGATGCGCGAGGGGCTGGCGTCCCTGGACCGCTTCGCCGTGTGGCGCGAGGACGGGGCCCGGATGATCGAGGCCTGCCAGTCACCCGTGTGGGACACCTGCCTGGCCGCCATCGCCCTCGTCGACGCCGGACTGCCCGCCGATCACCCGCAGTTGGTGAAGGCGGCCGACTGGATGCTGGGCGAGGAGATCGTCCGGCCCGGTGACTGGTCCGTGAAGCGGCCCGGACTGCCGCCCGGGGGCTGGGCGTTCGAGTTCCACAACGACAACTACCCCGACATCGACGACACCGCGGAGGTGATCCTCGCGCTGCGCCGGATCGCCCACCACGACCCGGAGCGCCTCGACAGGGCCGTCGTCCGCGGCATGCGCTGGACGCTCGGCATGCAGTCAAAGAACGGCGCGTGGGCCGCCTTCGACGTCGACAACACCAGCCCCTTCCCCAACCGGCTGCCGTTCTGCGACTTCGGCGAGGTCATCGACCCGCCCTCCGCGGACGTCACCGCGCACGTCGTGGAGATGCTCGCCGTCGAGGGCCTCGCGCACGACCCCCGCACCCGGCGGGGCATCGAGTGGCTGCTGGCAGAGCAGGAACCGGACGGCTCGTGGTTCGGGCGCTGGGGCGTCAACTACGTCTACGGCACCGGCTCCGTCGTCCCCGCTCTGACCGCCGCCGGCCTTCCCGCCGCGCACCCGGCGATCCGGCGGGCCGTCGCCTGGCTCGAGTCGGTCCAGAACGACGACGGTGGCTGGGGCGAGGACCTGCGCTCCTACAAGGACGCCGGGCAGTGGAGCGGCCGGGGCGACTCGACCGCCTCGCAGACGGCATGGGCGCTGATGGCCCTGCTCGCGGCGGGGGAGCGCGACTCCAAGGCCGTCGAACGCGGTGTCGAGTGGCTCGCCGCCACCCAGCGGGAGGACGGCTCCTGGGATGAGCCGCACTTCACGGGGACGGGCTTCCCGTGGGACTTCTCGATCAACTACCACCTCTACCGGCAGGTGTTCCCGCTCACGGCGCTCGGCCGGTACGTCCACGGGGAGCCCTTCGCCGACCGGCACGAGGGGAGCTGATGAGCGCGCAGCCCGCCCCGGTCCCGCTGCTGATCGCCTGCGCCCTCGGCATCGAGCAGTTCGCCCTGCGCGCGGGCGGCCGCGGTGGGGCCGACGGGCCGGTCACGGTGGTGCGGACGGGCATGGGGCCGGCCGCCGCCGAGCAGGCCGTCACCCGCATGCTGGCCGACCCGGCCCTGCGTGACGCCGCGGTGCTGGCCACCGGCTTCTGCGCGGGGCTCGCGCCGGGCATGCACCCCGGCGATCTGGTCGTCGCCGAGGAGACCCGCGACCCGCGCGGCACCACGCCCTGCGTGGGGACCGAACTGTTGGTCAAGGAGCTGGCCCGGACGCTGCCAGGCAGGACCGTGCACACCGGGCCGCTCACCGGCTCCGACCACGTCGTGCGCGGCCCCGAACGGTCCGCTCTGCGCGCGACGGGCGCGATCGCGGTCGACATGGAGTCCGCCGTCACGCTCCTGAGCGCCGTGCGCGCAGGCGAGCGCCCGGTTGCGGCCGTCCGGGTGGTCGTGGACGCTCCTGAACATGAACTCGTCCGGATCGGCACGGTGCGCGGTGGAATATCAGCTTTCCGCGTCCTTCGTTCCGTCCTTCCCGCTTTCTTCGAATGGCACCGTTCCTTGCTGCTCCCCAGGAGGTGAGCCAGATGGCCATGCCGCTCCGACAGTCCATCAAGGTCGCTACATACTTGGCTGAACAGAAGCTGCGTCGGCGGGACAAGTTCCCGCTGATCGTGGAGCTGGAGCCGCTGTTCGCCTGCAACCTCAAATGCGAGGGGTGCGGCAAGATCCAGCATCCGGCCGGGGTGCTGAAACAGCGGATGCCCGTCGCCCAGGCCGTGGGGGCTGTCGTGGAGTCCGGCGCCCCGATGGTGTCCATCGCCGGCGGCGAGCCGCTGATGCACCCGCAGATCGACGAGATCGTGCGCCAGCTGGTGGCCAAGCGGAAGTACGTCTTCCTCTGCACCAACGCCATGCTGCTGCGCAAGAAGATGGACAACTTCACGCCGTCGCCCTACTTCGCCTTCGCCGTGCACATCGACGGGCTGCGCGAGCGGCACGACGAGTCGGTCGCCAAGGAGGGCGTGTTCGACGAGGCCGTGGAGGCGATCAAGGAGGCCAAGCGGCGCGGCTTCCGGGTCACCACCAACTCGACCTTCTTCAACACCGACACCCCGCAGACCATCATCGAGGTGCTGAACTTCCTCAACGACGACCTCCAGGTCGACGAGATGATGATCTCGCCCGCCTACGCCTACGAGAAGGCCCCCGACCAGGAGCACTTCCTCGGTGTGGAGCAGACCCGCGAGCTGTTCAAGAAGGCCTTCGCGGGCGGCAACCGGCGGCGCTGGCGGCTCAACCACTCGCCGCTCTTCCTGGACTTCCTGGAGGGCAAGGTCGACTTCCCCTGCACCGCGTGGGCGATCCCGAACTACTCGCTCTTCGGCTGGCAGCGCCCCTGCTACCTGATGAGCGACGGGTACGTGCCGACGTACCGGGAGCTGGTCGAGGACACCGACTGGGACAAGTACGGCCGCGGCAAGGACCCGCGCTGCGCCAACTGCATGGCGCACTGCGGGTACGAGCCCACCGCCGTCCTCGCCACCATGGGATCGCTGAAGGAGTCCCTGCGCGCCCTGCGCGAGACGGTCTCCGGGAACCGGGAGTGACGTCATGACCGCTGTCTCGCTGGGTGTCCCCGAGGTGCCGGCCCGGCCGGTCGCCGAGCGGCGCGTGTCGCGCCGGATCCAGGTCGGTCCGGTGGCGGTCGGGGGCGGAGCCCCGGTGTCGGTGCAGTCGATGACGACGACCCGGACGTCGGACGTCGGCGCCACCCTGCAGCAGATCGCGGAGCTCACCGCGTCCGGCTGCCAGATCGTCCGGGTCGCCTGCCCCACCCAGGACGACGCGGACGCGCTCGCGACCATCGCCCGCAAGTCGCAGATCCCGGTGATCGCGGACATCCACTTCCAGCCGAAGTACGTGTTCGCGGCCATCGAGGCCGGCTGCGCGGCGGTCCGCGTCAACCCGGGCAACATCAAGCAGTTCGACGACCGGGTCAAGGAGATCGCCCAGGCGGCCAAGGACCACGGCACCCCGATCCGGATCGGCGTCAACGCCGGGTCGCTGGACCGTCGCCTGCTCCAGAAGTACGGCAGGGCGACCCCGGAGGCGCTCGTGGAGAGCGCCCTGTGGGAGGCGTCTCTCTTCGAGGAGCACGACTTCCGCGACATCAAGATCTCCGTCAAGCACAACGACCCGGTCGTGATGATCGAGGCGTACAGCCGGCTGGCCGAGCAGTGCGACTACCCGCTGCACCTGGGTGTGACGGAGGCGGGGCCGGCGTTCCAGGGCACGATCAAGTCGGCGGTGGCGTTCGGGGCGCTGCTGTCCCGGGGCATCGGCGACACGATCCGGGTGTCGCTGTCCGCGCCGCCGGCCGAGGAGGTCAAGGTCGGCATCCAGATCCTCCAGTCCCTGGGGCTCAAGGAGCGCCGGCTGGAGATCGTGTCGTGCCCGTCCTGCGGGCGCGCCCAGGTCGACGTCTACAAGCTGGCCGAGGAGGTCACGGCCGGGCTCGACGGCATGGAAGTGCCGCTGCGGGTCGCCGTCATGGGGTGTGTGGTCAACGGGCCCGGCGAGGCGCGGGAGGCCGATCTCGGAGTGGCCTCCGGCAACGGCAAGGGGCAGATCTTCGTGAAGGGCGAGGTCATCAAGACCGTCCCCGAGTCCAAGATCGTCGAGACGCTGATCGAAGAGGCGATGAAGATCGCCGAGCAGATGGAGCAGGACGGCGTGGGGTCGGGGGAGCCGGCCGTCACCGTGAGCTGAGCAGCACGGAATGCGAAGGGGGCCCGAGCGTGACGATTCTGGAGAGCATCCGGGGACCGCGTGACCTGAAGGCGCTGTCCGAGGCGGAACTGGGGGAACTGTCCGAAGAGATCCGGGAGTTCCTGGTGCACGCGGTCGCCAGGACCGGCGGCCACCTGGGACCCAACCTGGGCGTGGTTGAGCTGACCATCGCCCTGCACCGGGTCTTCGAGTCGCCGGTCGACCGCATCCTGTGGGACACCGGCCACCAGAGCTACGTCCACAAGCTGCTGACCGGACGCCAGGACTTCTCCAAGCTGCGCGGCAAGGGCGGCCTGTCCGGCTACCCCTCGCGCGAGGAGTCCGAGCACGACGTCATCGAGAACAGCCACGCCTCCACGGCCCTCGGCTGGGCCGACGGGCTCGCCAAGGCCCGCCAGGTGCAGGGCGGCAGGGGCCACGTCGTCGCGGTCATCGGCGACGGGGCGCTCACCGGCGGCATGGCATGGGAGGCACTGAACAACATCGCCGCCGCCAAGGACCGGCCACTGATCATCGTCGTCAACGACAACGAACGCTCCTACGCCCCCACCATCGGCGGCCTCGCCAACCACCTCGCCACGCTGCGCACGACGGACGGCTACGAACGGGTCCTCGCCTGGGGCAAGGACGTGCTCCAGGGCACGCCCCTGGTCGGAAACACCCTCTACGAGGCCCTGCACGGCGCGAAGAAGGGCTTCAAGGACGCGTTCGCACCGCAGGGCCTCTTCGAGGACCTGGGGCTGAAGTACCTGGGGCCGATCGACGGGCACGACACCGGAGCCGTGGAGTCAGCGCTGCGGCGCGCGAAGCGCTTCCACGGGCCGGTGCTGGTCCACTGCCTCACGGAGAAGGGCCGTGGCTACGAACCCGCCCTCGCCCACGAGCAGGACCACTTCCACACCGTGGGCGTCATGGACCCGCTGACCTGCGCGCCGCTCTCCCCGTCGGGCGGCCCCTCCTGGACCTCGGTGTTCGGCGAGGAGATCGTCAGAATCGGTGAGGAGCGCCAGGACGTCGTGGCGATAACCGCCGCCATGCTGCACCCGGTGGGTCTGGGCGGGTTCGCCGAGCGGTTCCCGGACCGCGTGTGGGACGTCGGGATCGCCGAGCAGCACGCGGCCGTGTCCGCGGCGGGCCTCGCGACGGGCGGCCTGCACCCGGTCGTCGCCGTCTACGCCACCTTCCTCAACCGCGCCTTCGACCAGCTGCTCATGGACGTGGCCCTGCACCGCTGCGGAGTCACCCTCGTGCTGGACCGGGCCGGGGTCACCGGCGTCGACGGGGCCTCCCACAACGGCATGTGGGACCTGTCCGTCCTCCAGGTCGTGCCCGGCCTCAGGATCGCCGCGCCACGGGACGCCGACCAGCTGCGCGCCCAGTTGCGGGAGGCCGTCGCCGTCGACGACGCGCCGACGCTGCTGCGGTTCCCGAAGGAGTCCGTCGGCCCGTCGGTCCCGGCGCTCGACCGGGTGGGCGGACTGGACGTGCTGCACCGGTCCTCCGAACCGCAGGCTCTCCTGGTGGCCGTAGGCGTTATGGCGCCGGTGTGCCTCCAGGCCGCCGAGCTGCTTGAAGCACGCGGCATCGGCTGCACCGTCGTCGACCCGCGCTGGGTCAAGCCCGTCGACCCGGCGCTCCCGGGCCTCGCCGCCGAACACCGCCTGGTCGCCGTCGTCGAGGACAACAGCCGGGCGGGCGGGGTCGGTTCGGCCGTGGCGCTGGCCCTGGGCGACGCCGACGTCGACGTGCCGGTGCGGCGGTTCGGCATCCCCGACCAGTTCCTCGCGCACGCCAAGCGCGGTGAGGTGCTCGCCGACATCGGCCTGACACCCGTCGAGGTCGCCGGACGCATCAGCGCGAGCCTGACCGTCAGGGAAGAGCTGTCCAAGGAGCCACAGGAATGACAACCGCCGAGTCCGCGTCGGAGTCGTCGCAGGCCGGGGAGTTCGACCTCGGCAAGCTGCTGGCCGAGCGCGGAGCCGAGCGCTACGAGCTGCACACCCGCTACCTCAACCACCAGCTCCCGCGCATGCTGCGCACCATCGGCTTCGACAAGGTCTACGAGCGCGCCGAGGGCGCCTGCTTCTACGACGCGGACGGCAACGACTACCTGGACATGCTCGCCGGTTTCGGGGTGATGGGGCTGGGCCGCCACCATCCCGTGGTGCGCAAGGCGCTGCACGACGTGGTGGACGCCGGCCTGGCCGACCTGACCCGGTTCGACTGCCAGCCGCTGCCCGGTCTGCTGGCCGAGAAGCTGCTCGCGCACAGCCCCCACCTGGACCGGGTGTTCTTCGGCAACAGCGGCACCGAGGCCGTCGAGGGCGCCCTGAAGTTCGCCCGGTTCGTCACCGGCAGGCCCAGGGTCCTGTACTGCGCCCACGCCTTCCACGGCCTGACCACCGGCTCCCTCTCCGTGAACGGCGAATCCGGCTTCCGCGACGGCTTCGCCCCGCTGCTGCCCGACACGGCCGTACCGCTGGGCGACCTCGACGCGCTGGAGAGGGAGCTGAAGAAGGGCGACGTCGCCGCCCTGATCGTCGAGCCGATCCAGGGCAAGGGCGTGCTGGAGTCCCCGCCCGGCTATCTGCGGGCCGCCCAGGAGCTGCTGCACCGGCACAAGGCGCTGCTCATCGCCGACGAGGTGCAGACGGGCCTCGGCCGGACCGGCGACTTCTACGGCTACCAGCACGAGGACGGCGTGGAACCGGACCTGGTGTGCGTGGCCAAGGCGCTCTCCGGCGGCTACGTGCCGGTGGGTGCCACGATCGGCAAGGACTGGATCTTCAAGAAGGTCTACTCGTCCATGGACCGGGTGCTGGTCCACTCGGCGAGCTTCGGGTCCAACGCGCAGGCCATGGCGGCGGGCCTTGCGGTGCTGTCCGTGATGGAGAACGAGCAGATCGTCGCGAACGTCCGGGCCACCGGGGAGCAGCTCAGATCCCGGCTGGCCGCGCTCACGGACCGGTACGAGATGCTCGCCGAGGTCCGCGGCCGGGGATTGATGATCGGCATCGAGTTCGGCCGGCCCAGGTCGCTGAAGCTGCGCAGCCGCTGGGCCATGCTCCAGGCCGCCCGCAAGGGACTCTTCGCGCAGATGGTCGTCGTGCCGCTGCTCCAGCGGCACCGGATCCTCACCCAGGTCTCCGGCGACCACATGGAGGTGATCAAGCTGATCCCGCCGCTGATCATCGGCGAGCGGGAGGTGGACCGGTTCGTCGACGCCTTCACGGCCGTGATGGACGACGCGCACAACGGCGGACTGGTGTGGGACTTCGGCAAGACGCTCGTCAGGCAGGCGGTGGCCAACCGCTGAGACCAGGAGCCGGGGTTGCCTGGGGGGTTGCCTGAGAGGCAAGAAATTTGCCGCTGAGGCAACGCTCCGGCTGAATGGAGGCATGAGCTCCTCCGAGACCGAGCGGCCCTCCGGGGCCGGCTCGCCGGGCGAACCGCCGGCCGGCGCGCTGCCGGCCGTCGCGCCCCAGCTGCGCGCACTGAGGCGCCAGGCCTCCCTGACGCTGGAGGCCGCGGCCCGCGCCGCCGGGCTGTCGCCCGCCCACCTCTCCCGACTGGAGACCGGGCAGCGCCAGCCCTCGCTGCCGATGCTGCTGGCACTCGCCCGCATCTACGGTACGACGGTCTCCGAACTGCTCGGCGAGACGGTCGCCGAACGGGACTCCGTCATCCGCGCGGCGGACATGGAACCCACCGCGGCGGGCGGCTGGACCTACTGGCAGGCCGGCGCCCCCGGCCGTGGGATGCAGGCCCTGCGCGTCCACGTCCCCCACGGATCCCAGGGCGACATCGTGCGCGTGCACCCCGGCGAGGAGTGGCTCCACGTGCTGCGCGGCCGGCTGCGGCTGCGGCTCGGAGACACCACGCACCGGCTGGCGGCCGGCGACAGCGCCCACTTCGACTCGCTCACCCCGCACCGGATCGCCGCCGAGGACCACGACGGCGTCGAGCTGCTCTTCGTACACACCCTGCTGCAGAGCCCCACGGCCGGCCTGTGCCTGGGCCCCACCCCTGGAGACGTGTCATGAGGGACATGGAGGAGAAGTTCCCCCGCGCCCTGTGGGTGAGGCTGTTCGTCTACCTCATCGCAGGCCACATCTTCGCCGCGTTCGTCTATCTGCTGTTCGAGGTCGGGGCGAAGTAGCGCCCGCCCGGGTGTCTCAGTCGAGGAGCCGCTCGCGCAGCCGCTCCCGGGTCTCCGGGGTGAGCTTCAGCCCCTTCTCCAGGTAGGTGTCGACGCCGCCCCAGGTCTGCTCGATGGTGTCGAAGGCCGCCGTCAGGTACTCGGCGCGCGCGTCGAAGAGCGGGCTGAGCAGGTCCATGACCTCGGGGGAGTAGGCCGAGGCGGCGGAGCTGCTGCGGTGCACCTTGTAACGGCGGTGCTTCGCGTTCGACTTCAGGTAGTCGTCGACGATCGCCTCGCGCTCGACACCCACCGCGAGCAGCGTCACCGCGACGGACAGACCCGCGCGGTCCTTGCCGGCGGCGCAGTGCATCAGTGCGGGGACGCTGTCCTGTGCGAGCGCGTGCAGCACCCGGGAGTGCTCACCGGTGCGGTCCTTGATGATCATGCGGTACGAGGCGATCATCCGGTCCGCGCCCTTGCCGTCCGAGAGGATCGCGCGCAGCTGGTCCAGGTCGCCGTCGCGGACCATCCTCCAGAACTCGGCGCCGTCGGCGGGATCGCTCAGCGGCAGGTTCACATTGCGCACGCCCGGCAGCGCGACGTCCGGCCCTTCGAGCCTCTGGTCGGCGGCGTTGCGGAAGTCGAAGATCGTGTGCAGGCCCAGCGTGGTCAGGAAGGCGGCGTCCTCCCCGGTCGCGTGGGCGAGGTGGCCGCTGCGGAACAGCACGCCCTGGCGCACCCGTCGCCCGTCCACGGTCGGAAGTCCGCCCACGTCACGGAAGTTGCGCACTCCGGCCAGCTCCGGCTCGGTCGACGGCACCTGCTGTGTCACGAGGGCTCCTCCCCTTCGGCGCCGCCGGCGCGGCTCGTCGACGGGCGTCACTCGACGATACGACATGCCTGCCTGGGGCAATGAGTTGTCCACAGGCGTTGCCCGCAGCCCCCGCGGCCCTTGATGATGTTGCCGCCTGGTCGCACCTGGTCGGGCTTGTTCGAATCTGTGAGGGCATGATGCTGGAGATCTCCGAAGACGGTCGTACGTGGGTGCTCTCCGGGCCGGCCAGCAGCTACGCCGTCCATGTCACCGACCGGGACGAGCTGCTGCACCTGCACTGGGGACCCCGGATCGGGCTCGCCGACGCCGAGGCCCTCGCCGTCCGGCCGCTGCCGGAGTACTGGCCCTTCGAGTCCCCGCTCGACGGACGCGAGGAGTACCCGGTCGAGGGCGGCCCCCGGTTCGTCCGCCCCGCCCTGTCCGTGCGCACGGCCGAGAGGCGCGGCACCGAATGGCTCTTCGAGGGGCACGACGCCGAGGACGGCGAGCTGCGGCTCCGGTTCCGCGACGGCGACCTGGCCGTCACGCTGCACTACCGGACGCCCTCCGCGACGGACGTCGTCGAGCGCTGGGTGACCCTGGACAACCGGGGGCCGGCCGTCGAGCTGCTGCGCGCCGACTCCGCGACCTGGACCCTGCCCGACCGCGAGGCCTGGCGGCTGTCCCAGCTGCACGGCCGCTGGGGGGCCGAGTCCCGGCTGACGCGCTCCGGCCTCACCCACGGCGAGAAGGTCATCGGCAGCCGCCGCGGCCACACCTCCCACCAGCACCTGCCGTGGGTCGCGCTGGACACCGACGCCACCGAGGAACGCGGCGAGGTCTACGGCTGCGCCCTGGGCTGGTCCGGGTCCTGGCGCATCACCGTGGCCCAGCTCCCTGACGCGCGCGTGCAGATCACCGGCGGGGCGGGCTGGGACGACTCGGGCCTGCTGACGCTGGGCGCGGGGGAGTCGTACACGACCCCGGTCTTCGCCGGGCTCTGGAGCGACGGCGGTTTCGGCGGGGCGAGCCGCGCCTGGCACGCCTACCAGCGGGCGCATGTGATCCCGGACGCGGGCCGGGACCGGCCGGTGCTGTTCAACTCCTGGGAGGCCACCGAGTTCGACATCTCCGAGGAGCAGCAGCGGGCGCTCGCCGAGCGGGCGGCCGCCATGGGTGTCGAGCTCTTCGTGGTCGACGACGGCTGGTTCGGGGCGCGCACCAGCGACCGGGCCGGGCTCGGCGACTGGAGCCCCAACCCCGACCGCTTCCCAGGCGGGCTGAAGCCCCTCGCCGACCACGTGCACGGCCTCGGCATGCAGTTCGGGATCTGGGTCGAGCCCGAGATGGTCAACCCGGACAGCGACCTGTACCGCGCGCACCCCGACTGGGTGCAGTACCAACCGGGACGAAAGCGGACGGAGTTCCGCAATCAGCTCGTACTCAACCTCGCCCGCGAGGACGTCCGGGAGTACCTGTGGGAGCAGCTCGACGGGCTCCTCTCCCGAGCGCCGGTCGACTACGTCAAGTGGGACTTCAATCGCTGCTTCACCGACGCCGGCTGGCCGGACGACCCCTACCCGCAGCGGCTGTGGGTCGACCACGTGCACGGCCTGTACGCCCTGCTGGACCGGTTGCGGGCCGCCCACCCCGGCGTGGCCTTCGAGTCCTGCTCGGGCGGCGGCGGGCGGATCGACCTCGGTGTGCTGAGCCGCACGGACCAGGTGTGGACCTCCGACAACACCGACCCGCTCGACCGGCTCGCCATCCAGCACGGCTTCAGCCAGATCCATCCGGCCCGGGTCATGGCCGCCTGGGTCACCGACAGTCCGAACGCCATGCTCAATCGGCGGGCCAGCTCCCTGCGGTTCCGGTTCGTCAGCGCCATGGCCGGGGTGCTGGGGGTCGGCGGCGATCTCACGCGGTGGACGCGGGAGGAGCTCGCCGAGGCGCGGGAGTGGGTGGGGCTCTACAAGGGGATCCGGCCCGTGGTGCAGCGCGGCGACCAGTACCGGCTGCGTCCCCCGCGGGGCGGGCTGAGCGCGGTGCAGTACGTCCTCGGCGACGAGACGGTCGTCCTCGCCTGGCTCCAGGCGCAGCGCTACGGCGAGCCCGTACCTGCGCTCCGGATGCGTGCCCTCGACCCGACCGCGTCGTACGAATGCCTCGAAACGGGTGAAGTCCACCGCGGGGCCGTGCTGCTTCATCACGGACTGCGGGTCGGCCTGCGAGGGGATCTGAACGCCGTGGTCGTCCGTCTTAAGCGGAAGTAGGCGTTCTGTCCGAATAGGGCGATTGAGCCGCTTAGGGATAACGTGCCCCGATCGTAAAGGAGATGAGGTCGGGGTGCGTGACCATCGTCATATTCGTGACGATCTGTTGTCGCCATGTTCACGTAATTCACGCATTGTTCAGGGCGGTTGGGAAAAGCGGGAGATCGGTAATCCACGCTCGGTGACCGCGGATGTGTCGACGCGTCAAGAGAAACACCGTCACGGGCAACCGCAAGCTTGTCCGTTTGCGTCCTGGTCGCTTACGTTCCACACCAATCCGGACGGACGCCTAATCCTGCCGCCGACCGGAGCCCGCACACACTGACCCGACGTACGGCAGGAGCGGGGGACCCACAGGTAAGACGCCTGTTCCGGTTCCCGGAACGGCTTGGGGTTAAGCCGCGCCCAGGCGCGGCCGGGCATCTCCAGCCCGCACCCGACAGCTCACCTCGCAGGCGACGGAGAGGAATTCGCCATGCCCGCGAAGGGTAAGCACCGCCGTCCCAAAGCCCAGCGTTTCACCCGCTCCATCGCCGTCGCCGGAACCGGCGGAGCCGCTCTCGCGCTGCCGCTCATGGGGGCCGCCGGCGCCCATGCCGCCACCCCGCAGTCGGCTCCCGAAAAGGCCGTCCAGTCGGCCCCGGCGGCCGAGAAGAAGGCCGCCGAAAAGGCGACCGGCGCCCGCACGTACACCGTGCAGGCCGGCGACTATCTCGCGAAGATCGCCGACGATCAGAACGTCAGCGGCGGCTGGAAGAAGCTCTACGCCGACAACCGTGACGCCGTCGGCTCCGACCCGTCGCTGATCCACCCGGGTCTGAAGCTGTCGATCGGCAAGCAGGCGGCGAGCGCGCCGCAGTCCTCGGCCCCGTCCGCGCCGAAGGCCTCCGCCCCGAAGCCCCCGGCCTCCCAGCCGTCCGCCGGCGAGTCCTCCGCGCAGGCGGAGACCGCCGCGAAGCCGGCCGCCGCCAAGCCCGCCGCCGAGAGCAACGCCGGCGGCTACAGCCTCCCGGTCGCCGGTGCCACCGTCAGCACCCCGTACCGCATGTCCGGCAGCATGTGGTCCAGCGGCTACCACACCGGTGTCGACTTCGTCGTCCCGACCGGCACCTCCCTCAAGGCCGTCGGCGCCGGCACGGTCGTCTCCGCCGGCTGGGGCGGCGCCTACGGCAACCAGGTCGTCATCAAGCTCGCCGACGGCCACTACGCCCAGTACGCCCACCTGTCCCAGCTCTCCGTCTCGGCCGGCCAGACCGTGACCGCCGGGCAGCAGGTCGGCCTGTCGGGCGCGACGGGCAACGTGACCGGACCGCACCTGCACTTCGAGATCCGCACCACGCCGGACTACGGCTCGGACATGGACCCGGTCGCCTTCCTGCGCTCGCACGGCGTCTCCGTCGGCTGACCGGCCGCACGACCACCTGCCTGACACGCGGCCGAAGGCCGGACCCCGATCCCCGGGTCCGGCCTTCGACGTGTGCGCACGGTCGGCCGTGTCAAGGGATCGACATGCGGCGGCAGTTGGGACAGAGTGATCCCGCCCGGAGTGCAAGCGCTTTCCAGAGTCTTCCCGAGGAGCTGTGTCCCGTGCCGACCACCCGCAGAGCGTTCGGAGCCCTGGCCGCCGGAGCCGCCCTGGCGGCCCTCGCCCCCACGGCCGCCGCGCACGCCGCACCCCGTCACCGTCGCCTCCTCGCCCGCGACGACTTCTGCCACGGCCTCGGCCAGTGGGTCACCGAACTCCAGGACGGCGGCGCCGTCACCGCCTCCCGCGGCATCCTGGAGATCGACGTGCCGAGCGGCGCGACCGTGTGGTTCAGGCAGCGGCTCGAAGGGCCGTACGTCCTCGAGTACACCGCGACCCCCGTCTCCGACGGCGGGGTCAACGACCGGGTCTCGGACCTCAACAACTTCTGGAACGCGACCGACGTACGCTCCCCGGGCGACCTCTTCGCGACTGCGCGCGGCGGCGCCCTCGACGAGTACGACCACCTCACGACGTACTACGCGGGGTACGGGGCCAACTACAACACCACGACCCGGCTGCGCCGCTACGTCGGCGAACCCGGCGTCCGCCCCCTGGTGTTCGACTACACCGAACCGCTGCTGGTCCCGAACGAGCCCAACCGGGTCCGGATCGTCTCCGACGGCTCGACGGTCCGGTGGTGGAACAACGGGCGGCTCGTCTTCGACCACACCGACCCACAGCCCTACACGAGCGGCCACTTCGCCTTCCGGACCGTCTGGAGCCATTTCCGGATCAGTGGATTCCGGGTCTGGCGGCTCACCCCGAAACATCCCTGACAAGCGGTGTATTCCGGAGTTTGCGAACGCTTTGGGAGTGGCTTATCTCACCGCCCGTCAATCCCTTCCTACGGTCGCGTAGGTCACATTCGAAGGTGAATCATGAGCTGCTGTGGCAGACGATTCGAAGAATGACAGCAGAGCAGTGATCGGGTCGTACGTGGCGGTGGGGGACAGCTTCACCGAGGGCGTCGGTGATCCCGGCCCCGACGGGGCGTTCGTCGGCTGGGCCGACCGGTTCGCCGTCCTGCTCGCCGACCGCAGGCCCGAGGGCGACTTCCGATACACCAATCTCGCCGTACGCGGAAAACTCCTCGACCAGATCGTGGCGGACCAGGTTCCGCGGGCCGTCGACATGGCCCCGGACCTCGTCTCGTTCTGCGCCGGGGGCAACGACATCATCCGGCCGGGCACCGACCCGGACGAGGTGGCCGAGCGCTTCGAGCGTGCTCTGGCCCAGCTCACCGCCGTGTCCGGCACGGTCATGGTGACGACCGGCTTCGACACCCGTGGCGTGCCCGTGCTCAAGCACCTGCGCGGCAAGATCGCCACGTACAACGGACACGTCCGGGCCATCGCCGACCGGTACGGCTGCCCCGTGCTCGACCTGTGGTCCCTGCGCAGCGTGCGAGACCGCAGGGCCTGGGACGCGGACCGGCTGCACCTGTCGCCCGAGGGGCACACGCGCGTGGCGCTCCGCGCGGGCCAGGTGCTCGGCCTCGAGGTGCCGGCCGACCCCGAGCAGGAGTGGCCTCCGCTGCCCCCGCGCGGCGTACTCGACGCGCGGCGGGACAACGTCGCGTGGGCGCGCGAGTTCCTGGTGCCGTGGATCGGGCGCCGGCTGCGCGGGGAGTCGTCGGGCGACCATGTGACGGCCAAGGGGGCGCTGTCGCCGGACGACATCAGGATGCGGATCGCATCGGTGGCGTGAGAGCGGCTCCTGCGCGTGCGGGCGGCGCCGGTCGGAACCGGCGCCGCCCGCAGGCGTCGCAGCCGCGTCTGCGGCGTGATGCGAACGACAGGCCCTAAGGGGTCAGCCGCTCTTCACGGGCCAGGCCCAGCTCACGGATCAGCGCCTCCTCCACCCATTCCTGGGCCCGCGATCGCGGCACCGCGCCGTAGGACGTCAGCTGGACGGCGAGGCCGTCGAGGAGGGCGGTGAGACGCAGGGCCGTACCGGCCGGGTCCGGGCAGCGGAACTCGCCGGCGGCCACGCCCTCCGCGATGACCTCGCCGAGGGCCGCCTTCCACTGCCGGTCGAGGTCCTGGGCGACCTCCCGCAGCGTCGGATCGCGCAGCGCCGCCGCCCAGCCCTCGATCCACAGCCGCCAGCCCTTGGCCTGCCCGGTCGGGGCGTACCACCGTACGGCCGACCGCAGCCGGCGCAGCGCGGGTGAGCGGCGGCCGAGCAGCTTGCGCAGATGTGCCAGGTCGCCCTCCGCCGCGTGCCGGAACGCGGCGGCGACCAGCTGCTCCTTCGTGGAGAAGTGATAGAGGACCAGTGCGTTGCTCACGCCCAGCGCCGAGGCCACGTCGGCGATCCTGACCGCCGCCACACCCCTCGCCTCGATCTGCTCGATGGCGGCCCGCAGCAGATCCCCGCGCCGCTGGGCCACGCTCAACCGGACTCTCGTCACTCCGTCACCCTACCCACGCGCGTACGGCCCCTCGACGGGGCGTTCCGGCCTGTCCGGCCGGCCCGCGACAGCAGCCTCGGGAGGCGGCGGGCACCTCAGCGGAACCAGCCGAACCGCTCCGCGATCAGCGGCAGCCGGTCCGCCGCGATCGCGTGGGCGGCGGCTCGCGGGGTCGTCCCGTCGGCCTCCGCGCGGCCCAGCATCCGCTCGACCAGGTCCCGCACCGAGCGACGGGTGCGGGCGAACGCCTCCTCGGCGTCGGCGCCGATGTCCCCGAACAGCGTCCACCACCACCAGGCGTTCGTCCCCGAGTTGACCACGACGTCCGGCAGCACGGTCACCCCGCGCGCGGCCAGCAGCGGCTCCGCCTCCGGCCGTACGGGCATGTTGGCCGCCTCCACCACCCAGCGGGCGGTGATCCGCTCCTGGTTCCCGGCGTCGATCGCGTACGACACGGCCGCCGGCACCAGCACCTCCGCGTCGGCCGACAGCCAGGCGCCGCCGGGCAGTTCGCGGTCGCCGGGGCGCAACGCGGAGCGGTGCACCGTGCCGTGGACGTCCCGGGCGGCGAGCAGCGACTCGACGTCGAGGCCCGCCGGGTTGGCGATCGTGCCCTTGAGATCGGCGACGGCCACGACCGTGAGCCCCGCGCGGGTGAGGAAGCGAGCGGTGGCTCCGCCCATGGTGCCCAGCCCCTGGAGCGCGACCCGCGTCCCCGCGTACGGCACACCGGCCCGGTCCAGGGCGGCCAGGGCCGCCTCTGCCACACCGCAGCCGCCGACCAGCTCGTCCAGGCCGAGCCCGTCGACCTCGACCGCGAACGCGTCCCGGAGTCGCCGCCGGGCCTCGGCCTCGTCGTCCAGCAGCGGATACACGGCCTGTATCGAGGAGACCAGCCCCGCCTCGGTGGCCGCCCGGTCCACCAGGTCCTGGGTGAGCCCCAGGTCCTCGCCCGTCGTCCAGCAGCTCTCCATGTACGGCCGCATCGCGCGCAGGTAGCGCACCAGCAGCGGGTACGCCTCCGGGTCCCGGGGGTCGCAGTCGATGCCGCCCTTGGCGCCGCCGAGCGGGACGTAGCGGCTCGCGGGGTCGTAGTGCAGGGCCTCCTTCACGGTCATGCCGCGGGCCAGGCCGGTGACCTCCTCCAGGGTGCAGCCCGCGCGCATCCGCAGACCGCCGCTGGCGACCCCGCGCACCAGCCGGTCGACGACCAGGAAGCCCTGCCGTCCCGTGAGGTGATCGGTCCAGGTCAGGGACAGCAGGGGGGTGGCCATACGGGATCCTTCGCCGCCGGGATACTGAATCACCGGTCAGTATCCACTCCCGTGGGGCCCCTGCGATCCGGTGGTGCCGGAGGGGCCGACCATAATGGAAAGCCTGACCGACTCCACCTGGAGGTACCGTGGCCGGTTTCCGTACCCTGAGCTCCGGGCCCCGCGCGCTGCAGCCCGGGGCGTTCGGCGCGGACCCGAGCGGTGAGCGCATGGCGCGCATCCGCAGATCGCCTCATTTCAAGGACGGGGTCTTCCAGAACCCCGGCGGGCCCGCGCGGACCCGCCCCTCGGGCTCGGCCCTGGACTTCGCGAAGGTCTTCTTCGACAAGGACACCCGGCCCCGCCGCACCCCCAAGGGCACTGTTCCGGTGTACTCCACCACCCTCGCCGACATCGCCGGGCCCCCGGCCACCGGCCTGCGGCTGACCTGGATGGGGCATTCCAGCGTCCTCGCGGAGATCGACGGCCGACGCGTCCTGTTCGACCCGGTGTGGGGGGAGCGCTGCTCCCCCTTCCCCTTCGTCGGGCCCAAGCGGCTGCACCCCGTGCCCCTGCCGCTGGCCGCGCTCGGCCCGGTCGACGTCGTGGTCATCTCGCACGACCACTACGACCATCTGGACATGCCCACCATCAAGGCGCTCGCGGGCACCGACACGCTGTTCGCCGTGCCGCTCGGCGTCGGCGCGCACCTGGAGCACTGGGGTGTGTCCGCCGGCCGGCTGCGCGAGCTGGACTGGCACGAGACCACCGAGACGGGCGGACTGCGCCTCACGGCCACCCCGGCCCGGCACTTCTGCGGCCGCGGACTGCGCAACACCCAGCACACCCTGTGGGCCTCCTGGGTCGTCGCCGGTGAGGAACACCGGATCTACCACAGCGGGGACACCGGCTACTTCGACGGATTCAAGGAGATCGGCGCCGAGCACGGGCCGTTCGACACCACGATGATCCAGATCGGCGCGTACTCAGATTTCTGGCCCGACATCCACATGACCCCCGAGGAGGGCATGCGCGCCCACCTCGGCCTCCAGGGCGGGCCGGAGAGCGGTCCGATGCTGCCGATCCACTGGGCCACCTTCAATCTGGCGACGCACCCGTGGGCGGACCCCGGCGAGGGGACGCTCGCGGCCGCCCGCGCGGTGGGCGCGGGCGTGGCCCTGCCCCGGCCCGGCGAGCCCTTCGAGCCCGCTGCGGAGAACGTCCCGTCCGAGCCGTGGTGGCGTGGGGTGGCGCTTGCCCCGGCGGGTGGCCGCGCGGTCGAGCAGGCCCTCACTGGAGCCGGGATCAAGACCGCGTCGGACGCTGCAGCCGTGGCCCAGGCCAACACGGTGAGTGACGATTCCGGTCGGGCCGGCCGGGGTAGCGAGGACCCCGAGGCGCTCCCGGCGGGCTGATCCGGGGCGTACGTCAGACCGACGGCGAGGGCCGGGGAGCGAGAGGCTCCCCGGCCCTCGCCGTTTCTGTGTGACAGCTTCTGACCAGGTCGGATCGAACTCGTTGTATTCATGGCCGGATGTACAGAGGTGTTATCGGTCTGTCGTACGAGACCTCATACCAGAGCGGGACGCTCACCGTATGAGTTTGTCAACTGCCCACCGCACATGATGCGGTGGTGACTACTGTCAGTGGCCGTCGGGAAACAGGGCGGACCAAGGGAGCGGGGGCCGGCACGTGCAGGCGCAGGGCGGACGAGGGAGTCGACGCGACGGGGATCCCCGCTGCCCGCGCGCCACCGACGCCGGCCCGGCCGCGGTCGGCGACGCCGGTGCCAAGGCCACGGACCCGGGCGCCAGGACCGGTGACACCGCTGCCGCCGGTGGCGGCACGGGCGTTGCCGGGGGCGGCACTTCTGGTGCCGGGTCCTTCGGCCCGGGCCGGCATGCGGGCCCCGGTGGCGCCGGCGCCGGGCGGACGCGAGGGGAGTCCGGGCGCACGACCCGGGGAGCGCGCAAGCGGGCACGTGAACCCGGACGCACCCCTGCGAGCCCCCCTGGCACCCAAGCCCGACGGACCAGTACGAGGACACCGATGTCTCACCTCCGCGCCCCGGCCGCACGCGCAGACCGCCGTGAGGGCGGGCGGCACGGGCGGCCCGCCGTCCGCACCGCACCCGGGCTGCCCGAGACCCACATACGGCCCCAGCTGCTGCGTCTCGCGGTGCTGCCCCCGGTCGCCGTCGCCCTCAGCGGCTGCGCCGCCGTCCTCTTCACCGTCCGGTCCACCGGAGCGCGGCCGGGCCTCACTCTGTGGGCCGTGCTCGGCGGCGCCGTCTTCGTGGCCCTCGTCGGCATCGCCGTCGCCGCGGTCGCCGCCAACCGGGCCGCCCGGTCCGTGCACGACCGCATCGGTGGTCTGCGCCGCAGCACCGCCCGGCGCGAGGCCGACCTGCGCACCCTCGTCGAGACGCTGCGCCGCGGCGACGGCCCGCCCCCACTCGCACCGCAGAACCGGACCGGCCCTCCCGCCGAGGACGCCGACGACTTCGACCTCCTCACCGCCGACCTGTCCCGCGCGCACGACGGCGCCGTCACCGCCGTGGTGCAGGCCTCCCAGCTCTCCAGCCAGACCGGCAGCGAACAGAAGCTGGAGGTCTTCGTCAACCTCGCCCGGCGCCTGCAGTCGCTGGTGCACCGCGAGATCTCCATCCTCGACGAGCTGGAGAACGAGATGGAGGACCCCGACCTGCTCAAGGGGCTCTTCCACGTCGACCACCTCGCCACCCGCATCCGCCGCCACGCCGAGAACCTCGCCGTGCTCGGCGGGGCCGTCTCCCGCCGTCAGTGGAGCAACCCGGTCTCCATGACCGAGGTACTGCGCTCGGCCATCGCCGAGGTAGAGCAGTACTCCCGGGTCAAACTGGTCCCGCCGATCGACGGCCAGCTGCGCGGCCACGCCGTCGCCGACGTCATCCATCTGCTGGCCGAACTCGTCGAGAACGCCACGGTGTTCTCCGCCCCGCACACCCAGGTCCTGCTGCGCGCCAACCTCGTCACCTCCGGGCTCGCCGTCGAGGTCGAGGACCGCGGACTCGGCATGCCGCTGGAGGAGCAGACGCGGATGAACGCGCTGCTCGCCGACCCCGATCAGGTGAACGTCGCCCGGCTCCTCGCGGACGGCCGCATCGGGTTGTTCGTCGTCTCCCAGCTCGCCCGGCGGCACGGCATCACCGTCCGCCTCCAGACCAACATCTACGGCGGAGTGCAAGCGGTGCTCGTCGTGCCGCAGGCGCTGCTGGGAGCGGAGGCGGGAGCGGAGGCGAGAGCGGGGACGCCCGGAGCAGCGGGGCAACCGGCCGCCGGAGCGGGCGGTACGGACCGTCCGGCCACGCCGCGGCGGCCGGACGGGCAGGCCGGGTTCGGCTCGCAGACCGGGCCGTATGGGCTGGACGGGGCCGGGAGCGGCGTCCGTACCAGCGTCGGCCAGGGCGCGTCCCGAGGGCAATCCCGGGTCGGGGACGCTGACTTCGGGGTCTCGTCCGTGCCGCTGCCCGCGTCCGGAGCAGGGCCGTCGGCCCCGCTCCCCGCTCCTGCCCAAGGACACGAACAGGAAGCCGAACTCGACCCGGGCGGACGCGAGGAGGACGGCCGGCCCGCGCCCCTGCCCATGCGCGGGGCCCGTCGGGAGCGTCCGACCCCGGCCGAGGCACGGCCCGGCATCAGTCCCGACGACCGGCGCGTCCTCGCCGAGAACGTCACCACGCCTCCCACTCCACGCAACGGCACCGTGCGCGGCACCATGGGCAAGCCCCAACTGCCCCGCCGCCGCGCCCAGGAGCACATCGCACCCCAGCTGCGTGACGGCCCGACGCCACGCCAGGACCCCGAGCACCTCGTGGGCCACGATCCCGGACTGATGGCCGCCTTCCAGCGCGGCATCAGCCTCGCGGAGGCACAGCAGAACATGGAGGCCGGGAACACGGAGTGGGGCGACACGGAGGCGGCCTCCAGGGACTCCGCACATATGGACCTCGCCCACAGGGATTCCGCCCACAGGGGCCCCACCCACATGGACCTCGCCCACAGGGATTCCGCCCACAGGGACCCCACCCACATGGGCGCCGCCCCCATGGACTCCGCCCCCATGGACTCCGGCTCCGAGGGCCCGGCACCCACCGGGCCCGCACACCGGGACCCGATGCCCGTCCGGCCGGTTCACCTAGAGGCGCTCCCCTCGGAGCTGTCCCCCTCGACCAGGCCGGCGTCCGGGCCCCGTTCCGACCACCGCACGACCACCACCCGGCAGGACGGGAGCGCACCCGCCGGATGACCACCCCCCTTTCCACCCCCACCCCCAGCGCTCCCGCAGACCTTCGTACCCCAAGGAGTCGATCCACCATGGCGAGCGATGCGCCGACCGCCCATGTTTCCGATCTCGACTGGCTGATGAGCGGCCTCGTGCAGCGCGTCCCGCACACGAGTGCCGCGGTGCTGCTCTCCTGCGACGGGCTCGTGAAGTCCGTGCACGGCCTCGACCCGGACAGCGCCGACCACATGGCCGCACTGGCCTCCGGTCTGTACTCCCTCGGCCGCAGCGCCGGTGTCCGCTTCGGCGACGGCGGCGACGTCCGGCAGGTCGTCGTCGAGCTCGCCTCGACCCTGCTGTTCGTCACCACCGCCGGCTCCGGCACCTGCCTGGCCGTGCTCGCAGGCCGCGAGGCCGACGCGGCCGTGCTGGGCTACGAGATGGCCATGCTGGTCAAGAGCGTCCGCCCCTACCTGGTGACCGCTCCCCGGCAGTCCGTCGAATCCCCGGCGATGAGGCCTTGAGCGTGACGGCGGCCGGTGACGGGCCCTGGCTCGACGACGCGGCCGGGCGGCTGGTGCGGCCGTTCACGGTCAGCAACGGCCGCACCCGTCCGACCGTCGCGCTCGACCTCGTGTCGCAGGTGATGGCCACCGGGGCGACCCCCCTCGGCTATCTCGGTCCCGAACACGCGCAGGCGCTCGAACGGTGCCGGGTGCCCGTCGCCGTCGCCGAGGTCGCCGCCCACCTCAAACTGCCGGTGGCCGTCACCAAAGTGCTGCTGGCGGACCTCGTCGACTGCGGGGCGCTGACCACCAAGCCCCCCGCGTTCCACCACAACCCGACGGACCGGGCCCTTCTGGAGGCAGTGCTCGATGGACTACGACGACAGCTCTGACTACACCGACGGACCGGGCCACGGCGCCGACCCGTTCCCCACCGCGCTGAAGATCCTGGTGGCGGGCGGGTTCGGCGTGGGCAAGACGACCTTCGTCGGCGCGGTCAGTGAGATCGCGCCGCTCAGTACGGAGGAGCTGCTCACCACCGTCAGTGCCGCGACCGACAACCTCGACGGCATCGAGAACAAGGTCGAGACGACCGTGGCCATGGACTTCGGCCGCATCACCCTCGACCCGGAACATGTGCTGTACCTGTTCGGCACACCCGGACAGGAGCGCTTCTGGTTCATGTGGGACGAGTTGTGCGAGGGCGCGCTCGGCGCGGTCATCCTCGCCGACACCCGCCGGCTGCAGGAGTGTTTCGCCGCCGTCGACTTCTTCGAACAACGAGGCCTCGGCTTCATCATCGCCGTCAACGAGTTCGACGGTGCCTACCGCTACGACCCCGAGGAGGTGCGCGGTGCCCTGGATCTGTCGCCGGACGTCCCCGTGGTGTGCTGCGACGCGCGGATCTCCAGCTCCGGCGTCCAGACCCTGCTGACCCTGGTACGCCACCTCATCGCCCATACCCCTGCCCCCGCCACGGAGTATGGCGCCCACATGTGACCCCTCCCACCCGCCACGGAGTTCATATATGCCGCAAGCCCACAGCCCAGGAGCTCGCCCATGACCTACGACCCGCCGCGCCCGGCCGGTCGTCTGCTGCTCACACCCGAGGACAAGGAGGCTCCCGCCCGCACCCGCCGTCTGCGCCGACTGGGCCTGGGGGAGCGCCCCGAACCCGCACTCGACGCCTTCGCGCACCGCCTCGCCGAGCTCACCGGGGCGCCGTACGCCATGGTCAACCTCCCCGACGAGCACGGGCAGTTCTACGCGGGCCTCTTTGTGCCGCCTGTCGCTCCCGTGGTGCGCAGCGACGGCACCAGCCCGCGCCTCAGTCGTTCCCTGCCCCGCGACCACGGCTTCTGCCCCCATGTGGTGGCACGCCGTAAGGCCCTTGCCCTGGAGGACGTGGGTGACTATCCGCGGTTCGCCGGCAACCCGGTGGTCGACGAGTTCGGCATCCGCTCCTATCTCGGGGCGCCGCTCATCGAGGCCACGGGCCTGGTGCTGGGCACGGTCAGCGTCGCGGACGTCGAGCCGCGCCCGTGGGGGAAGCCCGGCCTGACGGCGATCAAGGAGCACGCCGCGCTGCTCGTCGTGGAACTGGAGAGCCGGGACGGCCTGCCGCCCTATTGAAACCCCGATTCCCGCGGGGCCCCGAGGGCGTGAAGGAAAGCTGAGGCGGCGCTTAAGAAATCCTCGATGGACCGGTCGGCCGCCGTACGGCAGATTGCTGTGCGATCCCACTCCTCTCCCGGCCCAGGGGTTCCTTCGGCATGCCCGGAGCCGGGACCCACCCTCAGGAGCCGTAGCGGTGAAGGCGCTGGTCAAGCAGAAAGCGGAACCCGGGCTGTGGCTCGCGGACGTCCCCGAGCCGGCCGTCGGGCCCGGCGACGTCCTCATCAAGGTGCTGCGCACCGGAATCTGCGGTACCGACCTGCACATCCGCGCCTGGGACGGCTGGGCCCGACAGGCCATCAGCACCCCGCTCGTGCTCGGGCACGAGTTCGTCGGGGAGGTCGTCGAGACCGGGCGCGACGTCACCGACATCGGCATCGGTGACCGGGTCAGCGGCGAGGGCCACCTGGTGTGCGGCAAGTGCCGCAACTGCCTGGCCGGGCGGCGGCACCTGTGCCGGGCCACCGTCGGTCTGGGCGTGGGCCGGGACGGGGCGTTCGCCGAGTACGTCGCCCTGCCCGCCGCCAACGTCTGGGTGCACCGGGTGGCCGTGGACCTCGACGTGGCCGCGATCTTCGACCCGTTCGGCAACGCCGTGCACACCGCGCTGTCCTTCCCGCTCGTCGGCGAGGACGTCCTCATCACCGGCGCGGGTCCCATCGGCCTGATGGCCGCCGCCGTGGCCCGGCACGCCGGAGCCCGCAACGTCATGATCACCGACGTGAGCGAGGAGCGGCTGGAACTGGCCCGCAAGATCGGCGTCAGCCTCGCGCTCGACGTCTCCGGCGCCGCCATCGCCGACGGGCAGCGCACCCTCGGCCTCCGCGAGGGCTTCGACATCGGCCTGGAGATGTCCGGCCGCCCCGAGGCTCTGCGCGACATGATCGCCAACATGACGCACGGTGGCCGGATCGCGATGCTCGGTCTGCCCGCGCAGGAGTTCCCCGTCGACTGGGCCCGCGTCGTCACCTCGATGATCACCATCAAGGGCATCTACGGCCGCGAGATGTTCGAGACCTGGTACGCGATGTCCGTGCTGCTGGAAGGCGGCCTCGACCTCGCGCCCGTGATCACCGGCCGGTACGGCTTCCGCGACTTCGAGGCGGCGTTCGCCGACGCGGCGAGCGGCCGCGGCGGCAAGGTCATCCTCGACTGGACCGCGTAACTCCCCCTCACCGCAAGCCCTTCAGGAGCCCTCATGTTCGACTCCGTGCGCGACGACCTGCGCGCCACCCTCGACGAGATCCGCGCCGCCGGACTGCACAAGCCCGAGCGCGTGATCGGCAGCCCGCAGTCCGCGACCGTCAACGTCACCGCGGGCGGCCGCCCCGGCGAGGTCCTCAACTTCTGCGCCAACAACTACCTCGGCCTCGCCGACCACCCCGAGGTCGTCGCCGCCGCCCACGAGGCCCTGGACCGCTGGGGCTACGGCATGGCGTCCGTCCGCTTCATCTGCGGCACCCAGGAGGTGCACAAGGAACTGGAGGCGCGGCTGTCGGCGTTCCTCGGCCAGGAGGACACGATCCTGTACTCCTCCTGCTTCGACGCCAACGGCGGCGTGTTCGAGACGCTGCTCGGCCCCGAGGACGCGGTCATCTCCGACGCGCTCAACCACGCGTCGATCATCGACGGCATCCGCCTGTCCAAGGCCCGCCGCCTGCGCTACGCCAACCGTGATCTGGCCGAGCTGGAGGCCCGCCTGAAGGAGGCCTCCGACGCGCGCCGGAGGCTGATCGTCACGGACGGCGTCTTCTCCATGGACGGCTACGTCGCCCCGTTGCGCGAGATCTGCGACCTCGCCGACCGCTACGACGCGATGGTCATGGTCGACGACTCGCACGCGGTCGGCTTCGTCGGCCCCGGCGGCCGCGGGACGCCGGAGCTGCACGGCGTCATGGACCGCGTCGACATCATCACCGGCACCCTCGGCAAGGCGCTCGGCGGCGCCTCCGGCGGCTATGTCGCCGCCCGCGCCGAGATCGTGGCCCTGCTGCGCCAGCGCTCCCGGCCGTACCTCTTCTCCAACACCCTCGCTCCCGTGATCGCCGCGGCCTCCCTGAAGGTCCTCGACCTGCTGGAGGCGGCGGACGACCTGCGCGTCCGGCTCGCCGAGAACACGGCCCTGTTCCGTCGCCGCATGACCGAGGAGGGCTTCGACGTCCTCCCCGGCGACCACGCCATCGCCCCGGTGATGATCGGCGACGCGGCGGTCGCCGGGCGCATGGCCGAGCTGCTGCTGGAGCGCGGCGTCTACGTCATCGGCTTCTCCTACCCCGTGGTGCCGCAGGGGCAGGCCCGGATCCGCGTCCAGCTGTCGGCCGCACACTCCACGGACGACGTCGACCGCGCGGTCGACGCCTTCGTGGCGGCACGGGCGCAGCTGGAGGGCTGACCGGCAGCACCCGGTGCATTTGAGACAATCGATCGCATGATCGAAGCGCGGCGGCTCCACATCCTCCGTGCGGTGGCCGACCACCGCACGGTGACGGCGGCTGCCGCCGCGCTGTACCTCACCCCGTCCGCCGTCTCCCAGCAGCTCGCCGCCCTGGAGCAGGAGACCGGCCACCGGCTCGTCGAGCGCGGCGCCAAGGGCGTACGGCTCACCCCCGCCGGTGAGATCCTGCTCAACCACACCAACGCCGTCCTCGCCCAGCTGGAGCGGGCCGAGGCCGAACTCGCCGCGTACAGCTCGGGAGCCGCCGGCACCGTCACGGTCGCCTCCTTCGCCACCGGCATCGCCCTGGTCGTCGCGCCCGCGGTGGCCGCTCTCGCCCGGTCGGCACCCGGGATCCGCATCCGCGTCCAGGACGCCGAGGGCGACGCCAGCCTGCCGATGGTGCTGGACCGGCAGGTCGATGTCGCCGTCGCCGTCGAGTACCGCGGGGCACCGCCGGCGGACGACCCGCGACTGGCCCACGTCCCGCTGTACGCCGAGCCCTTCGACGCGGTCGTCCCGGTCACGCACCGCCTGGCCGACACCGCCGAGGTGCCGCTCGCCGAACTGGCCAAGGACGCCTGGATCGGCCCCTACCCCGGCAACCCCTGTCACGACGTGGTGATCCTGGCCTGCGAGAACGCCGGATTCCAGCCCCGTATGGAGCATTCCTCGGACGACTTCCGCGCGGTCGTCTCCCTCGCCTCGGCCGACGCGGGCGTCGCCCTGGTGCCGCGCTCGGCGCTGCGCGGCATGGACCTCGCCGGAGTGGTCGTCCGCCCCGTCGACGGCACGGCCCCCACCCGGCGGGTCTTCGCCGCCGTACGCCGGGGAGCCGAGGAGCACCCCCTGATCCGCCCGGTGCTGGACGCACTCGGGGCGGCTGCCCAGGTGTGAGCGGTCCGTAACCCGGCTGTCTCATTTGCGGGATAGCGTCCCGGATATGAGAAGCGACGAGGTGGACCCCGTCGACGCCCGGCTGGGCGCACGCCTCGCCGAGCTGCGAGCCGAACACGGCTGGTCCCTCGGCGAGTTGGCGGACCGAAGCGGGGTGAGCCGGTCGACCCTGTCCCGGGCCGAACGGGCGGAGACCAGCCCCACGACCGCACTGCTGAACCGCCTGTGCGCGGTGTACGGGCGCACGATGTCCCAGCTGCTCAGCGAGGTCGAGGCCGAACCGGAGGCCGTCGTCCGCTCCACCGCGCAGCCCGTGTGGCAGGACCGGGCCTCCGGCTTCGTACGGCGGTCCGTGTCACCCCCGCATTCCGCCCTGCGCGGCGAACTCGTCGAAGCGCGCCTCTCGCCCGGCGCCGACATCGCCTACGACCGCCCGCCCGTCGCCGGACTGGAGCAGCACATCTGGATCCTGGAAGGGGCCCTCGACGTGACCGCGCAGGACACCGAACACCACCTCGGCGCCGGCGACTGTCTGCGGATGCGGGTGTGGGGCCCGACCCGGTTCCGGTGCGCCGCCCGCGAGGGCGTCCGCTACCTGCTGGCGGTGGTGCGGCCGTGAACCGACTGGACGAAGCCCGACTGCTGCGACATGCGGGGAAGCTGGCGGACCTGCTGGTCGACACCGTGAACGGTGGCGCCTCCGTCGGCTTCCTCGCCCCGCTCTCTCATGCGCAGGCCCTGGCCTGGTGGGAGGGGCGGGCCGCCGACGTGGCCGCGGGCCGGGTCGTCGTATGGGCGGCGCACGACGGGGACCGGGTGCTCGGCACCGTGAGCCTGGCCTTCCCCGACAAGGCCAACAGCCGTCACCGCGCCGAGCTCGTGAAACTGATGGTGCACCCGGACGCCCGCGGGCGCGGCCTCGGGCGCGGGCTCCTGGCCACCGCGCAGGACGAGGCCGTGGCGGCCGGCGTCACCCTCCTGCACCTGGACACCGAGACCGGCAGCCCCGCCGAGCATCTGTACCGGTCCGCCGGCTGGACCGCGATCGGCGCGATCCCCGACTACGCGGCCGACCCCGGCGGAGTGCTGCGACCGACCACGATCTACTACAAGCGCGTACCGGCAACCGCTCTCACCAGGTGATTGTCAGTGGGAGCCGATACGGTCCTGCCATGCCGGATGCCGAAGACGTAAGACGTATCGCTCTGTCCCTGCCGGACACGACGGAGAAGATCGCCTGGAGCATGCCCACGTTCCGGGTCGCGGGGAAGATGTTCGCCACGCTGCCGGAGGACGAGACCTCCATCGCCGTGCGCTGCCCCAAGGAAGAGCGTGACGAACTGGTGCTCGCCGAGCCGGGGAAGTTCTGGATCGCCGACCACGAGTCCCAGTTCGCCTGGGTGCGGGCCCGGCTCCGCGCCATCGAGGACGAAGCCGAGCTGCGGGACATCCTGGCCGACTCCTGGCGTCAGGCCGCCCCGACCAGGCTCCTGGAGGCACACCCCCGGCTGGGCGTCGTGGCGGGGGAGTGACCTCATCGGGGTCTCACGCGGGAACCGCCGCCCCGACGAAGCCCCCGATGCGCTCCCGCAGCGACCGGGCGTCGAGACGTGGGCGGCGGCATGCTCCTCCCCCCGCCCGTACCGCCGTAGTTCGCGACGGCCACGCCCAGCCCGGCGGAGGCCCGCAAACGGATGCGCGATCACCGGCGCGAGTGCGGTATTGTTTCCCTGCACGTTCGGCCAGGGGAATCCCCAGGTCAGACGGGCAACGGGACGTGGCGCAGCTTGGTAGCGCACTTGACTGGGGGTCAAGGGGTCGCAGGTTCAAATCCTGTCGTCCCGACAGAATCGACCAGAGGGTCCGCCGATATCGGTGGACCCTCTGCTTGCTTTCCGGGTGTCACCGGGTCGGGTCAGCCGCCGCCGTCCAGGTCGTCGCGCCGGCGCACGATCTGCAGCTCGTCGCCGTCGAGCCGCATCTCGTACAGCTTGCCGCGGGCGTTCTCGAAGGGCCGGTGGAGGATCATCATCAGGCGGCCGTCGAAGGTGTGGAAGAGCATGCCGTGGCCGCTGTCGTCGCGTACCAGCGGACGGCGCTGCTCCCACGGTCCCGCGAGGTCCCCTGATGCGGACACGGCGTAGGTCTGCACGTAGCCGCCGCTGACCGTGCCGTCCTGGCCGGCCACGTTCTTCTCGTAGGTCGACCACAGCATGAGCAGGGAGCCGTCGGGGGAGCGGTACAGCTGGGGGCCGTCGGTGATGTAGGGCGGGAGTTGGTGCGGAACGCCGGCGGGGATCTGCTCTGAGGTCCAGGGCGTGTCCGAGGCCTTGAAGAGGTACACCGGGTCGCCGACCGTCCGGGAGAGGTCGGGGGTCAGCCGGATCGCCTCCATCGTTCCGTCGATCGTCTGGAGCCACTCGTGCGCGTACACCATCCAGGGCTGCCCGGACGGGTCGACGTACAGCGTGCCGTCCAGGGTCATGAGGTGCTCGGGCGGGACCGGGCGCGACGGGTCGAGCACCGTGAAGGGGCCGAGCAGGGAGTCGGAGACCGCCGTGATCGTGCCGCGCATGTGGGTCGGGGTCCGGAAGGGCACACCCCACTGGTTCGGCGGCGGAACCGGAAGCGGCCGGTCCGTGTTGTGGAGCGTCGTGAACAGGTAGTACCCGCCGTCCCACGCGTGCACCTCCGGCGCCCACGCGCCGTCCGTGGCCCAGATGCCCTCCTGCCCGGCCGTCAGGAAGACCACCACCGGCGGCGTCCAGTCGCGCAGGTCACGGCTGCGGTAGACCATCGTGCCGGTGCCGTCCACGCCTGACACGGAGGGGACGTTGGACGTGTACAGGTGGTAGGTGCGGGTGGCGTCGTCGGCGACGACGAACGGGTCGTGCAGCGGCATGTCCGGCAGCCGCATCGGCGAGGTCCTTTCCTCAGTGCTCCCGACGGTCAGATCGCGCAACCCGCGTGGGCCAGCGCCTGCTTGAGCAGCACCCCGTGCCCGCCCGGCATCTCGCTCTGCACCGCCTCCGAGACGGCCTCCTGCGGGCTGAACCACACCAGGTCCAGCGCGTCCTGCCGGGGTCGGCAGTCACCCGTCACCGGCACGATGTAGGCGAGGGACACCGCGTGCTGGCGCGGGTCGTGGTACGGCGTGATGCCCTGCGTCGGGAAGTACTCCGCGACGGTGAACGGCTGGAGCGACGCCGGGACCCGGGGCAGCGCGACCGGGCCGAGGTCCTTCTCCAGATGGCGCAGGAGGGCGTCGCGGACGCGCTCGTGGTGCAGCACACGGCCGGAGACCAGCGTCCGGCTGACCGTTCCGTCGGGCCCCATGCGCAGCAGCACACCGACACTCGTGACTTCGCCGCTGTCGTCGACCCGGACCGGGACGGCGTCGACGTACAGGATCGGCATGCGGGCGCGCGTCATCTCCAGGTCGTCGGAGGACAGCCAGCCGGGCGTGGTTTCGGTCATGTCAGACATCGCTTGATCATACTTTCAGCCGTTCGGACTTCCTGGGTAGCCGCTCCTGGAGAACTGTGACCGGCCACACGCCGGTTCAATCGTCCTCCGGCCCTTCGGTTGGCAGCCGGTAGACCCGCAGGGCGTTGTCCCACCCGGCCCACCGCGCGATCCGCAGCGCCTCCGGCAGGGCCGGTTCGTCGGCGTCCACCCGCTCCTGGAGCAGCCCCGCCAGGCCCTGCCGGAAAGCGAGCGCGCCGAGGTGGTGGAACTCGGGCACACCGTAGGCGTCGGAGCTGTACAGGAGCCTGCGGAACGGTGTGATCTCCAGAGCCTCCGCGAGGACCGCACCGGCCCGGGACGGACCGCCCGGCACGGGATAGGCCAGGGGTCATACGTCCTCCGCGTTCTCCTGGGTCTCCTCCGGCGAAGGCGGCGCCGTCAGGGCTTCACGGCCACCGCGCCGTACTGCGGCACCAGCACGGCCGATCCGGGCCGGGCACGCCACTGCCCGCACGACACCATGCCCGGTTCCAGTACCTCCAGCCCCTCGAAGAACGCGGCGATGTCCGCGCCGCTGCGGGCGGTGATCGGGGGAGTCGCGTTCTCGTTCCAGAACTTCATGGCCGGGATCTGGCCCGCGCCGCCGAGCTCGTCGTCGAAGGTGGGATGGGTGAGGACCAGGAAGCTGCCGGACGGCACCGCGGCCATCACCCGGCGCACGATGTCCCGGGCCTTCTCGACGTCGAGCACGAAGTTGAGGATGCCCAGCATCATCACGGCGACCGGCTGCGTGAAGTCGAGATTCTGCCCCGCCCGTTCGAGGATGGCGTCCGGGTCGTGCACATCGGCGTCGACGTAGGCGGTGACGCCGTCGTGGGTGCCGGTGAGCAGGGTGCGGGCGTGCACCAGCACGATGGGGTCGTTGTCGACGTAGACGATGCGGGAGTCGGGCGCGAGCCGCTGGGCGATCTCGTGGGTGTTGTCCGCCGTGGGCAGTCCCGTGCCGATGTCGAGGAACTGCCGCACTCCGCGCTCGCCGGCGAGGAACGACACGGCCCGGCCGAGGAAGTCCCGGTCCGCCCGGGCGATGTCCCGGATGATCGGGAACATGCCGGCGACCTGCTCGCCGACCTGCTGGTCGACCTCGTAGTTGTCCTTGCCGCCGATCCAGTAGTTCCACACGCGCGCGTTGTGCGCCACACCGGTGTTCAGCCTCGCCGACCCTCCCGAAGGGGTGTGGACATCACTCACGACTCGTCCTCTCCTCGCACGCCCGACCGGAACCGGTCATCGCCGCCATTGTGCCGCTCCGATGATCACGCTGTCCCGGGAATCGGCGGAGCGGGCGCGGGGGGTCGGCGCCGGGTGGCTCGCAGGAGGCGATCGCCGTGCCGAACGGCTCAGTTGGGGCTCGGGGCGGGTGACTTCCCGGCCAGGACGTCCTTGAGCCGCTGGGTGCCCTGCCGCACGGCCTGCTGCGCGGAGTCGTTCTCGTCCCCGTCGAGCCCGCCGGCCGTGACGGTGATCGCGTCGTCCCCGACCCGCACAGCGGCGACGTCCAGGGTCAGCGTCGCGTCGTCGCCGCCGGCCGAGCCCTGCACCGTCACGCGCAGCCCCTGACGGGCGTCGCCCGCCTTGGGCAGCGGGATCTCGATGACCTGGACGGTGCGCTTCTCCCCGCCGTCGGTCACGGTGAACTGGTCGCAGTTCTCCGGCAGGGTGCCCATCCAGTTCAGCGAGTCCTGCGGGTCGGTCCGGTCGTAGGAGGCGACCTGGTACAGCAGGCGGGAGTCGCCCTGCTGGAAGCCGCGCAGCTCGGACGCGCCCGAGGGCCTGCCCAGCAGATCGTCGTCGAACAGCGAGCCGAGCAGCCGCCGGCAGTCGGACGCCTGGGTCTTGGCGGTGAGGAAGTCGGAGACGTCGACGGTGCCGATGAGCAGGCTGTCGTGCCAGTTCTCGGCCTCGGTGTCCTTCACCTGCGTCCAGTCGTCCTCGATGTCCGCCTCGGTGATCAGCGCGGTCCGGGCGCCGTCCGTGGACAGGGTGGCGGTGGGAGAGGGGGTCTGCCGCTCTCCGGCGACCTGTGACGCGGTGACGCCCCGGACGCGCGAACCGTCCGTGCCGCCGTCGTCCGAGCAGGAGGCGGTGCAGAGCAGCGTGCCTGCCGCCAGGGCGGGGGAGAGAACGCGGACGAGCCGGGACGGACGACGGGTCATCGGGAGTGCCTCCTGAGAACGTGACGCGTGCCCTTCAGCGCACCACCGGCGCCTAGCGCCCACCACCGGCGCGGGACCGATCGGGTGAGCGCCGCCGGGCGCGGGGACCGTCCGACTTCTGGCGTCAGGGCTCCCGCGCGATGTTCAATGAGACTGCACAAGACACCGCGCAAGACCCACCAGCCGCCCGAGCAGAGGAGCCGCCCGTGTCACCCGCCGTCGTGCCGCCCGTCGGCGCGCGCATCCGGCAGGCGCGTCTGGAGCGCGGTACGAGCCTGCGCGCGCTGGCCCGGGAGGTCGGGGTGTCGCCGAGCCTCGTGTCGCAGATCGAGACCGGCAAGAGCCAGCCGTCGGTCAGCACCCTGTACGCGATCACGACGGCCCTCGGCATCTCCGTCGAGTCCCTCTTCGACGTACGGGAGAACGCCGTCGCGTCCTCGCCCGGGGCTTCACCCGGCACCGTGCCGCACGCCCTCGCCGCCCTCGCCGCCGAGCCGGGGCGGCGGATCGGGCCGCTGGTCGGCGTGGGCGGGCGTGAGACGCTGGAGCTGGACTCGGGGGTCGTGTGGGAGCGTCTGGGGCGGGTGCCGGGCGCGGAGGCCGACTTCCTGCTGGTGACGTACCGGCCCGGCGGCTCCTCCTCGGGCTCCGGCGCGCTGATGCGGCACCCCGGCACCGAGTACGGCTATCTCACCTCCGGCGAGCTGGTCCTCACCCTCGGATTCGAGGAGTACACGCTGCGGCCGGGCGACTCCGTCTGCTTCGAGTCGACGACACCCCACCGCTACCGCAACGATGGAGGGGTACCGGCCGTGGGCGTCTGGTTCGTGTCCGGCGATGTTCAGTGACACTTGACACCCATCGCGCACGGGCGTTCACTCCGAAGTGGGGGTGGTCGCCATGGCGATCCGCACATACGGCCCCAACGCCGTCGACTGGGAAGAGCGCATCGACCTGGACCGGCTGCGCGGGCAGCGGCTGGCCCGGCTGCGCGAGTCCCTGAACCGCTCCCCCCTGGGCGCGGTCCTCAGCTTCGACTTCGCCAACATCCGCTACATGACGGCCACCCACATCGGCACGTGGGCGATGGACAAGCTGATCCGCTTCGCCCTGCTGGTACGCGACGGCGAACCGGTCGTCTGGGACTTCGGCTCCGCCGCCCGCCACCACCAGCTGTACAACCCGTGGCTCGATCACAGCGACGGCAAGGGCGGCCCGCCCACCGGTGCCCGGGCCGGCATCTCCACCCTGCGCGGCGCCTTCCACCCGGACGCCGGGATCGCCGAGGACGTGGCAGCCAAGATCGCCGCCGAGCTGCGCGACCACGGGCTCGCCGGCGAACCCCTCGGCGTCGACGTCGCCGAGATGCCGGTCCTCGCCGCGCTGCGCGCCGAGGGCATCGACGTCGTCGACGGGCAGCAGGTCTTCCTGGAGGCCCGCCGCATCAAGACCGGCGACGAGATCGCCCTGCTCACCCAGGCCTGCGCCATGGTCGACGCGGCGTACGAGGAGCTCTACGGGTACCTGCGTCCGGGCGTGCGGGAGAACGAGTGCGTCGGCCTGGTCAGCAAGGTGCTCTACGACCTGGGCAGCGAGTACGTCGAGGGCGTGAACGCCATCTCGGGCGAGCGCTGTTCACCGCATCCGCACGTCTACAGCGACCGGCTGATCCGCCCCGGCGATCCGGCCTTCTTCGACATCCTGCACAGCCACCTCGGCTACCGCACCTGCTACTACCGCACGTTCGCCGTGGGCAGCGCCTCGCGGGCGCAGCGGGACGCGTACGTGCGCTGCCGGGAGTACATGGACGAGGCGATCGCGCTCGTCCGGCCCGGTGCGACCACCGCCGACGTCGTCCGGGTGTGGCCGCGCGCCGAGGAGTTCGGCTTCGCCGACGAGACCGCGGCGTTCGCCCTCCAGTACGGCCACGGCGTCGGCCTGTCGATCTGGGAGAAGCCGATCTTCAGCCGTCTGGTCTCCCTCGACCACCCCGAAGTCCTGGAAGAGGGCATGGTGTTCGCCCTGGAGACGTACTGGCCGGCCGCCGACGGCTGGTCCGCCGCCCGGATCGAGGAGGAACTGGTCGTCACAGCCGACGGCTGCGAGGTCATCACCAAGTTCCCCGCCGAGGAACTGCTGGTGGCCGGGCGCAAGTACTGGACGGTGGGCGGCGAGCTGAACACCCGGCGCGAGGCGCAGTCCCACCTCAACACCGGGGACCGCGCGCGGGCGGACACGGGGGAGCGCTCACCCGCGCACACCACGGACCGGCGGACGGCCCGGCAGGAGCACTGATGGACGCCACCGCGCTCCTCGACCGGTACGAGCGGATGAACGTCATCCGCCGGACGGAGAAGGCCGCCCACGACCTGTTCCTGCGGGGCCTGGTGAAGGGCACCACACACCTGGCCGCCGGGCAGGAGGCCATCGCCGTCGGGGCGAGCGCCGCCCTGCGCCCGGACGACTACGTGTTCGCCACCTACCGGGGCCACCACCATGCCCTCGCCCGCGGCGCCACCCCCGAGGAGTGCCTCGCCGAGCTGATGAGCCGGGCGACGGGGCTGTGCAAGGCCAAGGGCGGCTCCATGCACCTGACCAAGGCGGCCACCGGCATGCTCGGCTCGTACGCCATCGTCGGCTCCCATCTCCCGATGGCGGTGGGCGCCGCCTGGTCGGCCCGGCTGCGCGGCACCGAGCAGCTCGCGGTCGCCTTCTTCGGCGACGGCGCGACCAACATCGGCGCCTTCCACGAGTCGCTCAACCTGGCCGCCGTGTGGAAACTGCCGGTGCTGTTCGTGTGCGAGAACAACCTGTACATGGAGTACACCCCCATCGCCGACGTCACGGCCGTGCCCCGCCCCGCCGCCGACCGGGCCCCCGCCCACGGCATCCCGGGCGAGGTCGTCGACGGCAACGACGTCGTGGCGGTCGAGGAGGCGGTGGGACGGCTCGCGCGGCGGGCCCGGGCCGGAGACGGGCCCGCCGTGCTGGAGGCCGAGACCTACCGGCACTTCGGGCACAGCCGCGCCGACCCGGCGGCCTACCGCCCGGCCGAGGAGGTCGAACGGTGGCTGAAGCACGACCCGCTGGACCTGGCGCGGGGGCGCCTGGCCGAGCTGGGCGTGGGCGAGGAGACGCTGGCCGGGGCCGACGAGCGGGCCAGGGCCGTCGTGGAGCGGGCCGTGGAGGCGGCGAAGGCCGCGCCGCCGCCCGATCCGCGGGAGGCACTGACCGACGTGTGGGCGGACGGAGGTGTCGCATGGCGGACGTGATCACCTACCGCGAGGCCGTCGCCGAGGGCCTCGCGCGTGAGATGCGCCGGGACGCGTCGGTGGTGTGCCTCGGGGAGGACATCGCCGCGGCCGGCGGGGTGTTCAAGACGACCACGGGGCTGCTGGAGGAGTTCGGACCCGGGCGGGTGTGGGACACGCCCATCTCCGAACAGGCCATCGTGGGCGCGGCGATGGGCGCCGCCATGACCGGGATGCGGCCCGTGGCGGAGATCATGTTCTCCGACTTCCTGGCCTGCTGCTGGGACTACCTCGCCAACGAGATCCCCAAGGTCCGCTACATGACCGGCGGCCAGGTGACCGTCCCCCTCGTCGTGCGCACCGCCAACGGCGGCGGGCTCGGCTTCGGCGCCCAGCACTCCCAAGCCACCGAGAACTGGGCGCTGACCGTCCCCGGGCTGAAGGTCGCGGCACCGGCGACACCGGCCGACGTCATCGGCATGCTGGCGGCGGCGATCCGCAGCGAGGACCCGGTGGTCTTCTTCGAGCACAAGGGGCTGTTCGCGACCAAGGGTCCGCCGCCCCCGACCGGTCACGTCGTCGAGCTGGGCCGGGCCGCGGTCGTCCGGGAGGGCGGCGACATCACGCTCGTCGCGCTCGCCTCGATGGTTCCCCTGGCGCTGAAGGCCGCCGACGTCCTGGCCGGGGAGGGCATCGAGGCCGAAGTGATCGACCTGCGCTGCCTGGTCCCGCTGGACGCAGCGACCGTCCTCGCCTCGCTGGAGAAGACCTCCCGGCTCCTCACCGTCGAGGAGAACCCGTACCAGGGCGGCTGGGGCGCCACCGTCGTGTCGGTCGTCGCCGACGAGGGATTCGCCCTGCTGGACGCGCCCGTGCGGCGGGTGGCGGGGGAGTGTGTCCCGTTGCCGTTCGCCGATGCGCTGGAGGAGCAGGTCGTCCCCACCGTCGACAAGGTCGTCACGGAGGTCCGCAGGCTCGCCGCCTACTGAGCCGCACACCCGCCACGGAACACCCCATGGGAGGAAGCGCGATGACCACCAGGACACTGCTGCGCTCCGGTCACGTGATCTCGATGGACCCGGACATCGGGGACCTGCCCCAGGGGGACGTCCTCGTCGAGGACGGCAGGATCGCGGCCGTCGAACCCGAGATCAGCGCCGACGCCGAGGTCCTCGACGTGACCGGCCACATCGTGATCCCGGGCTTCGTCGACACCCACCGCCACACCTGGGAGGCCCCCATCCGGGGCGTCGCCCCCGACGCCACCCTCGACGACTACTTCGTCGACATCCTCGACACCTTCGCACCGCTGTACACCCCCGAGGACGTGTACGCCGGCAACCTCGCGGGCGCGTTGGAGTGCCTCAACGCCGGCATCACCACGCTCGTCGACTGGTCGCACATCAACAACACCCCCGAGCACCCGGACGCGGCGGTCCAGGGCCTGAAGGAATCCGGCATCCGGGCGCGGTACGCGTACGGCAGCGCCAACACCTCCCTCGCGGAGTACTGGTTCGAGAGCAGGATCGTGATCCCGGCGGACGACGTACGGCGGATCCGGTCGACGCACTTCGCGTCCGACGACGGCCTGCTCACCATGGGTCTCGCCACCCGCGGACCCGGCTTCTGCGTCGACGAGGTCGTCACCGCCGAGTGGGCCCTGGCGCGCGAGCTCGGTCTCCCGATCACCGTGCACGTGGCCATGGGTCGCCTCGCCGGCCGTTTCGGCATGGTCAGGCAGCTCCACGGCATGGGGCTGCTCGGCCCGGACACCACCTACGTCCACAGCTGCTACCTCAGCGAGGAGGAGTGGCGGATGGTCGCCGACAGCGGCGGCACGGTGTCGGTCGCGCCGCAGGTGGAGCTCCAGATGGGGCACGGCTGGCCGCCCGTGATGCAGGCCATCGAGCACGGTCTGCGGCCGTCGCTGAGCATCGACGTCGTCACCACCGTCCCCGGCGACATGTTCACCCAGATCCGCGCTGCTTTCGGCGCCGAACGCGCACGCGTCAACGCCGACTGCTGGCAGGCCAACATGCCGGTCCCCGACACCATGCTGACCGCACGTCGGATGCTGGAGATCGCCACCGTGAACGGCGCCCACGTCGCCGGTCTTGAGGACCGCACCGGCTCCCTGACCCCCGGCAAGCGCGCCGACATCGTCACGATCGACGCCACCGCCCCGAACGTCGCCCCCGTGCACGACGCGGTGGCCGCGGTGACGCTGTGCGCCGACGTGTCCAACGTGGCCACCGTCCTCGTCGACGGTGTGATCCACAAGCGCGACGGCAGGCTCCTCGGCGACACGGCACGCGCCCTGCGGCTCGTCGGCGAGTCCCGCGACCGGCTCCTTGCCGCGAAGGAGGCCAAGGGGGCGAAGGCACCGGCATGACCAATCACCTGGTGCGCCACGCCGCCGACCTGCCCGAGCCGCCCCACGACGGCCGGGGGCACCGGCGCCGGGCGCTGGTCGGCGAGCAGGACGGCAGCGTCCACACCGGCTTCGGCCTGTGCGAACTGCTCCCGGACGGCCGGGTGCCCGCTCATGTGCACTCGTACGAGGAGACCTTCCACCTCCTCGACGGGAGCGTGATCCTCGACCTGCCCGACGGCTCGTACCTGCTGGAGGCGGGCGACTACGGCCTGCTGCCGACCGGCGTCCCGCACGCCTGGCGCGGTGCCGGGGGCACCGGCGGCCGCTGGGCCGACATGCTGGCCCCGGTGCCGCGCGCCCGCTACGGACACGACACCCAGGCCGTCCCGGACCTGCCCGCGCGCGAGCCGTCCCGGGTCGACGTCCGCGACCCGCGCACCCGCCGCTTCGGCCACTTCGAGCCCGGCCAGATGGATCCCAACCAGCAGTCCCAGGATCTGCTGGCCGTCACGGCGAGCATGCGGACCGCGCTGCTGGTCTACAGCGGGATCACGGTGAAGATGATGATCGACGGCGATCTGGGCGCGGTCGCGTCGACGATGTTCATGGTGCAGTACGCGTCCGACGGGGTCATCGGAACCCACGACCATCCCTTCGAGGAGACCTATCTGATCCTGGAGGGCGTGGCCGAGGCCACCCTGGACGGCGAGCGGTACCGGCTGGAGCCCGGCGATCTGGCCTGGGCGGGCGCCGGATGTGTGCACGGTTTCGTCAACGCGGGGCAGGGGACGCTGCGCTGGCTGGAGACACAGGCGCCGCAACCGCCGTCACGGCACTCGTACCGGTTCACGCGGGACTGGGACTATCTGCGTGCGGCACTGGAGGAGAAGTCATGAGCAGTGTGCTCGTCGTCGGCGGTACGTCCGGGATCGGGCTGGAGTTCGCCCGGGCGCGGGCCGGGCAAGGTGACGACGTCGTCCTCACCGGCCGCGACGCCCAGCGGGCCGAAGCGGTCGCGAAGGAATGCGGCGCCCGCGGACTCGCCCTCGACCTGGCCCGGCCGCTGGAGATCGCGGCGGCCCTGGCCGGCATGGGGCGCGTCGACCATCTCGTGATCGCGGGCGTCTCCCGGGACGACAACAAGGTGAGCGACTACGACATCGACGCCGCCCTGCGGCTGGTCACCCTGAAGCTGGTCGGCTACACGGAGGTCGTGCACACGCTGCGCAGCCGGCTGCACGACGACAGCTCCATCGTGCTGTTCGGCGGCCAGGCCAAGGAACGCCCCTATCCGGGCGCGACGACGGTGGCGACGGTCAACGCGGGGGTGCGGGGCATGATGAACTCCCTGGCCGTCGAACTCGCTCCGATCCGGGTCAACGCCGTGCACCCCGGCGTCGTGGGTGACAGCCCGTACTGGCAGGCCAAGCCGGAGAAGGTGCTCGCCGCGCTGCGCATTGAGACACCCACGGGACGGCTCGCCGCCATGGCGGACGTGGTGGACGCGGTGGACTTCCTGCTGCGCAACCGGTCGGTCAACGCCGTCGAACTGACGGTGGACGGGGGGTGGCTGCTCGGGTGAGCGGCCTTGTGGCGGAGGTGTCGGAGGGAGGTGCCGGCGGCGGGTCCGGCGCGAGGTGCCGACGGGGGTCGGCGCGAGGTACCGGCGGGGGGCCGGCGCGAGGTGCCGACCGGGGGGTCGGCGCGAGGTGCCGAGGGGAGGTACCGGCGGGACGTGCCGGCTGAGGTGCCGGTCACCCGGCACGCCGCAGTGTGTCCCGCGCGACCTCCTTGTCCACCGCCGCCCGCATCAACGCCGCGGCGAAGACGGCCGGGTCGGTGTCGCCGGCCAGTTCGGTCAGGCGCTCCGGGTCCTTCGGCAGGTCCAGCCGCTCGGCGCCCTGGAGGGCCTTGGCGTCGAGGTAGGGGGCCGCCTCCCACCAGACGCCCTGCGCCTCACGCAGGAAGATGTCGGCACCAGCCGGCCCGATTCCGGGGAACTCCCGGAGAAGGCGGCGCAGTTCGGAGACCTTGCCGTCCGCCTCCCGGCGAAGCCGCCGCAGATCACCGCCCCACCGCTCGCTCAACAGCTCGGCGGCGTCACCGAGCTGGGTGGCCGTGCGCTCGTCGTAGCGCCGGTAGCCGCCCCGGCCCAGGGCGTCGACCCGCTGCTGCCGGCCGGCCTGCGCCATGCGGCGCGGGTCGCGCAGCCCCGCCTCGTGCAGGGCACGGGCGGTGGCCAGCGCGACCGAGCCGCGGATACGGGCACTGAGCAGGTGGGACAGCACCAGCAGCCGGTACAGCGGCTGCGGTGTGTCCTTCAGCCCGACGCCCGCCTCGTCGGCGTACGTCCGGCCGTGCGCGCCGAGGAGTTCCCGTACGACGCGCTCCGGGCGGCTCAGGGCCTATCCCTTCAGCGGGTCGTGCCCGACCGTCATCAGCCGGTGCCGGCGCCGGGTGTCCTCGGCCGTCACCTCGGGCTCGGGTTCGTTCTCCAGGTCCACCTGGCCGGTGACCGTGTCCACGACCTTCCGCATCACGCGCAGGTCGTCCTCGGTCAGGTCGGTGCGCCGTTTCTGGAGGATCGCCAGGACGTGCTGCCCGGTGGCCGAGCCGGCCTGGTCCGGCAGCGGCTCGGTGGCCTCGTCGGCGTCGCGGACCCGCAGCCAGGCCGCGAGCTCCTGCGAGGTCATGTTCACCACGCGGTGGAAGTCCTCCCACAGCGCGTCGAGTTCGAGGGCGTCGGTCATCGCCTGCCCCTTCCGTACGTGCGTCGGTTGCCCTGTGCCCTTCCCCCGCGGGTCAGCGGGGGAAGTTCTCGGCGTCGAACATCCAGCGCTGCTTCTCCAGCTCCGCGGTGACGCTGATCAGCAGGTCCTGGGTGACCGGGTCAGCCTTCTCGGTCGCGTCGACGCGCTCACGCAGCCGGCCGACCGCGTCCTGCAGCGCCTCCACCATCACCTGCACGGCGTCCGAGTCGCGCACCCAGCCCTCCTTCGGGGCGGGCAGCGTGAAGGCCTTGGCGATGGTCTCCGGCCGGCCGTCCGGCGGGACGCCCAGCGCCGCGGACCGCTCCGCGACGGTGTCGGCGAAGTCCCGGGCCGCGGTGACCACCTCGTCGAGCTGGAGGTGGATGGACCGGAAACGGGGCCCGACGACGTTCCAGTGCGCCTGCTTACCGACCAGCGAGAGCCCCAGCAGATCCACCAGGGTGTCCTGGAGTGCCTCGCAGGAGACCTTGCGGGCGTCGTCGGGCAGTGTGCTCCTCACAGCCGTCATTGGGCACTTCTCCTTCTCGCGTCGTTCCTGGTCGTCCGGAGCAGTGCGTCGCGCTCCTCCTCGCCGGTGCCGCCCCACACGCCCGAGGCCTGACCACTGCTCAGCGCGAAACTCAGACACGGGTCGGCAACCGGGCAGCGCGCACAGACCCGCTTCGCGGCGCTCACGTCACGCAGGGCGGGGCCGGCGGTGCCGACGGGAAAGAACAGCTCTGGGTCCTCGTCCACGCAGGCGGCGCTCCGCAACCACTCCATGAACGCGCGGGTGCCCTGGGCGCACTGGTGCAAACGCGTCGGGTGAGGGTCGTCCGGCCTGCGATATGACCTCCCGGGGACCCCGGGAGGCGCAGAATCTTCACAGAGGGTGGACCAAGGGGCTATAGTCCGAAACTAGCAGTGCTAATTAATGCGCGTTGATGCGCGGCGTGAGGAGCCTCTCGTGCGTCCCGTCCACTTCGCGGCCGCCCGCCGCACCCCCATCGGCAAGCTCCGGGGATCCCTCTCGACGATCCGGCCCGACGATCTCGCCGCCGCCGTCGTGCGGGCCCTGGTCACCGGCGTGCCCGCGCTGGACCCCGCGCGGATCGACGACGTCTACTGGGGCGCCGCCAACCAGGCCGGCGAGGACAACCGCAACGTCGCCCGCATGGCCGCGCTGCTCGCCGGCGTCCCCGACTCCGTGCCCGGCGCCACCGTCAACCGCCTCTGCGCATCGGGCCTGGAAGCCGTGACCACGGCCGCCCGCACCATCGCCGCGGGCGAGGCGGACGTCGTGATTGCGGGCGGCTCCGAGTCGATGAGCCGGGCCCCCTTCGTCCTGCCCCGCCCCGACGACGCCCTGCCGCACCGCATGGAGACCGCCGACACCCGCCTCGGCTGGCGCCTGGTCAACCCGGCGATGCGCGACCTGCACGGCCTGCTGGCCATGGGCGAGACCGCCGAGGAGGTCGCCGCACGGTACGGCATCCCGCGCGAACGCCAGGACGACTTCGCCCTGCGCAGCCACCAGCGCGCCGCCCTGGCCCGCAAGAACGGCCACTTCGACGACGAGCTCCTCCCCGTGGAGCGCCCCGACGGGGTGGTCGTCGACACCGACGAGTGCGTCCGCGAGGACACCTCGCCCGAGAAGCTGGCCCGGCTGAAGCCGGTCTTCCGGAACGGCGGCACGGTCACCGCGGGCAACGCATCACCGATGAACGACGGCGCCGCCGGCCTCCTCCTCGTCAGCGAGGAGGCCCTGAACGACCTGGGCCTGGAGTCCCTGGGCCGCTATGTCGCGGGCGCCTCCGCCGGAGTCCACCCCGACGTCATGGGCATCGGCCCGGTCCCTGCCACCCGCAAGGTGCTCTCCCGCGCCGGGTGGAGCGTCGGCGACGTGGAGGAGGCCGAGTTCAACGAGGCCTTCGCCGCCCAGGCCCTGGCCTGCGTGGACCAGCTCGGCATCGACCCCGGCCTGGTCAACCCCAGCGGCGGCGCCATCGCGCTGGGCCACCCCCTGGGCTGCTCCGGTGCCCGCATCCTGACGACGCTGCTCCACCGGATGCGGCGTACGGGGGCGGGACGCGGGCTCGCCACGATGTGCGTGGGCGTGGGGCAGGGGAGCGCGGTCCTCGTCGAGAGGACGTAGCGGCAGGACGCAGCGGCCGTCGGGCGCCGGCTCCGCGGGCTTCGGTGGGCCCAGCAGGCGAGACGGCGCTTACGGCCGCCCGTTCGTTGCACATAGCATCAGTGTTCGCATGAACACCATGACGCTCTGGCACATCACCGGCTGGGAGTTCGCCGCCCTCGCCTTCGCGGCCCTGCTCGTCGGCTTCTCGAAGACCGCCGTGAGCGGGGCCAACACGGTCAGTCTCGCCATCTTCGCGGCGGTGCTGCCCGCCCGCGCCTCCACCGGCGTGCTGCTTCCCATCCTGATCGCCGGAGACCTCCTGGCCGTCGCCACCTATCGGCGGCACGCCCACTGGCCCACCCTGTGGCGGCTGTTCCCGGCGGTCGCCGCCGGTGTAGTCGTCGGCACGGTGTTCCTGGTCTGGGCAAACGACGCGGTCGTACGGACCTCGATCGGCGCGATCCTGCTGCTGATGGCGGCCGTGACGGTGTGGCGCCGGCGCGCGGCCGACGCGGAGGAGGGGCCGGAGTCGGTCACCACGCGCCCAGGCCGTCTCAAGGCCCGCTCCTACGGTGTCCTCGGCGGCTTCACCACCATGGTCGCCAACGCGGGCGGCCCCGTGATGTCGATGTACCTGCTCTCCGCGGGCTTCCGCAAGCTCGGCTTCCTCGGTACCTCGGCCTTCTTCTTCCTGATCGTGAACGTCTCCAAGCTGCCCTTCAGCGCGGGCCTCGGCCTGATCGACGGTCCGTCGCTGCTCCTGGACCTGGCGCTCGTGGCGTTCGTCGTGCCCGGCGCGCTGCTCGGCAAGTGGGCCGTGCACAGGATCAACCAGCGGCTGTTCGAGCAGCTCGTCATCGCGGCGACCGTCGTGGGCGGTCTGCAACTACTGCTGCGCTGAGTCCCGCGACAGCGCCGGTCCTCTTGCCGGACCTCGTACGCTCGACGCCGTGTCCTCTCATGTCCTGATCCTCGGCGGCACGGCCGAGGCCCGTGCCCTGGCCGCCGCGCTGGCCGCGCGCCCCGGTGTCCGCGTCACGACGTCCCTGGCGGGGCGTACCGCGACGCCCGGGGCGCTCGACGGGGACGTACGCGTCGGGGGCTTCGGCGGGGCCGGAGGGCTGGCCGAATGGCTGCGGGAGCAGGGCGTGGACGCGCTCGTCGACGCCACGCACCCCTTCGCCGAGTCGATCACGGCCAACGCCGCCCGCGCCGCGACCGAGACCGGCGTACCCGCGGTGGTGCTCCGCCGGCCGGGATGGCGGCCCGGCCCCGGAGACCACTGGCACCCGGTCCCCTCGCTGGAGGCGGCAGCCGACCTGCTTCCGCGTCTCGGCCGCCGGGCGTTCCTCACCACCGGGCGTCTCGGCCTGGCCTCCTTCGCCCACCTGACACGACTCCACTTCGTCGTCCGATCGGTGGATCCCCCCGAGCCGCCGATGCCGCCCGACACCCATGTGCTGCTCGCCCGGGGCCCGTTCACCGTCCCCGGCGAGACGGCCCTGCTGCGCGAGCACCGCGTCGACGTCCTGGTGACCAAGGACAGCGGGGGAGCGGCGACGGCGGCCAAGCTGACCGCGGCCCGGGACCTCGGACTGCCGGTCGTGGTCGTACGGCGGCCGCCGCTGCCGGACGGTGTGACGGCCGTACCCGATGTGGAGGGCGTGCTGGACCGGCTGGGACCGGGGTAGGACGCTCACACCCAGCCGGTCGCGAGGGACTTCGCCCAGGATGTGCCCGCCGGTCCCCCTCAGTCGCGGGGGTGCCGGCGCAGCAGATACGTGTCCATGATCCAGCCCTTGCGCTCACGGGCCTCGGCCCGCAACCGCTCGATGCGGGGTGCCGCCTCGGCGATCGGGCCGGAGGCGAGGATCTCGTCCGGAGTGCCGATGTAGGCGCCCCAGTAGATGTCGACGTCCTCGTGCGCGTACTGCCGGAAGGTCTGGTGGGCGTCGAGCATCACCACCACGTCGTCCACGCCCTCGGGGAAGCCCTCCGCCAGCCGTCGGCCCGTGGTGATCTGTACCGGCCGGGCCACCCGGTTGAGTCCTGTGCGGTGCCGGGCGACGAGCGCCGAGACGCTGCTGATGCCGGGCACGACGTCGTAGTCGAACGCCACGGAGCCCCGCTCCAGCACCTCCTCCAGGATCCCCAGCGTGCTGTCGTACAGCGACGGGTCGCCCCACACCAGGAACGCGCCGGTCTGCTCCTCGCCGAGCTCCTCGGTGATCAGCCGCTCGTAGATGTCGGCCCGGGCGCTGCGCCAGTCCCCGACGGCGGGGGAGTAGGCCGCGCCGCCGGCCCTCCGGTCCCGCTCCGGGTCACGCGCCTCCACGACGCGGTACGTCCCCCCGGGTACGTGCGCGTCGAGCATGTCCCGGCGCAGCCCGGTGAGATCCGCCTTCACCTCGCCCTTCTCCAGGATGAAGAACACGTCCGTGCTCCGCAGCGCCCTGACCGCCTGGAGGGTGAGCTGGTCGGGGTCGCCCGCGCCGATACCGATGACATGAATCTTTCGCACGGCCCGAGTCTGCCGCACCGGGACCGGGCCGGGTACACCGAGGTCGGCCCGTGGCCCCCTGGCTTGGGCGAGGCGAACAGAGGCACGCCGTCCGCGTCCTCCTGGGGTTCGCCGATCACCTCGGGGAGCCGGTTCCCCCGTCGCCGCAGCTCAACGCCCGGTTGCCGGGCCCCGCAGCCGAGGCGCCCGCGCTCCCGCGTCCACCGGCCGGCCGGTTCGCTCCACGTCCCCGGCCAGCTCCCGCGCCCACGCCGCCACGCTCACGACGTCGATCCCGTGCGGCAGGGCCTGCCCGGCCCCCGACACCCAGGCCTCGGCAGCTCCCGCCCCGCGCCGCAGGAGCCGGGCCCCGCCGGTCAGGTTCCCCCGGGCGGCGTGCGTGAGCCCCACGGCGAGCTGGGCGAGTCCGCGCCACAGCTCGCGCTCCTGGTCGGGCCCCGACTTCCAGGCGTCCTCGAACACCTCGTGCGCGTGGAAGGGCTTGCCCTCGTCCAGCAGCCGTTGCGCTTCCGCGACGGTTGCCTCCGGGGTGCGGACGACGCCCTCGGGCTGCCGGGGCACGCCCTCCGCGCCGTACGGCAGGGGCCGCCCGAGTCCGTCCCGGGGCCGGGCGTTGCGCGCCCGCCCCTCATCGTCGCGGTCCCGTGCGTCGCCCGGCCGGTCCGGGTCGGTCTCTCCTGTGCTGCCCATAAGGCCGATTGTCCCGCCCGGCCCGCTTTCGGCGCGGCCAGGGGTCTGGGGTAAAGTGCTGTTCGCGCGATCACGCGGTTCACCGCGGGTGGCGCGCACCGGGACGTGGCGCAGCTTGGTAGCGCACTTGACTGGGGGTCAAGGGGTCGCAGGTTCAAATCCTGTCGTCCCGACGGTGCGAAGGGTCCCGCAGGCCGATGCCTGCGGGGCCCTTTTCGTTGTGCGTACGCCCTTGACTTCAAGAGCACTCCAAGCTGAAGACTCCCCGGCGTGCCCCGAACCCCGGGGCCGGTCCGAGGGAGACGCCCATGAAGTACCGCACGATCGGCACGGACCCCACGACCCGCCGCGAGGTGAGTGTCCTCGCGCTCGGCGCGATGCTGTTCGGCTCGGTGACGGACGAGGCGACGTCCTTCGCGGTGCTCGACCGCTACGTCGAAGCCGGCGGGAACTTCATCGACACGTCCGACAACTACGCGTTCTGGACCGACGGCGGCCAGGGCGGCCAGAGCGAGGAGCTGCTCGGCCGCTGGCGGCGCAGCCGCGGCATCGGCGACGAGATCGTCATCGCGACCAAGCTCGGCGCCCGCCCCCTGGTCCCCGGCGCCAGTTACATCGACAACCCCGAGGGCCTGTCCGCCAAGGTCGTGCGCGAATCCGCCGAGCGCAGCCGGGAACGGCTCGGCCTGGAGAAGCTGGACCTGCTGTACGCGCACATCGAGGACCACACCGTCCCGCTCCAGGAGACCGTCGAGGCCTTCGCCGCCCTGGTCGCCGAGGGCACCGCCGGACTGCTCGGCGTGAGCAACCACGCCGTCTGGCGCGTGGAGCGGGCCCGGGCCCTCGCCGCCGCGGCCGGACTGCCCGGCTACGAGGTCCTCCAGTACGCGCACACCCACCTGCGCCCCCGAGCCGACGTCCCCGACGCCCTGTTCCCGGACGGCAGCCTCGGCCACGCGGGCCCCGACCTGCTCGGCTACCTCAGGGCCGAGCCCGGTCTGACCCTGGTCGCGTACTCGCCGCTGCTCAAGGGCGCCTACGCCCGCCCGGAGCGGCTGCCCGCCGACTTCGACCACCCCGGCACCCCGGCCCGGCTGGAGGCACTGCGGGAGGTGGCCCGGGAGACGGGCGCGAGCGTCAACCAGGTGGTGCTGGCCTGGCAGATCGGCGGCGAACTGCCTGTCCTGCCCCTGGCCGGGGTCTCCTCGGTGGCCCAGTTGGAGGAGAACCTGGCGGCCGTGGACCTGGAACTGACCCCGGAGCAGCGCGCCCGGCTGGACGCGGCGCACTGACACCGTGGGACCGTGGAGGGGAACGGCAACGGACCTCCGGAAGGAGCACCGGCCATGACCACCCATCCGGCCCACCCCGGCGCACGCTCGATCAGGACCACCCCGGAAGGCCTGATGTGGGAGCCCAGCGAGCGCTGGGTGCGCGGCCGCAAGGGCGACGTCATCGTCGTCGACAGCCGGCACCCCGTGCTCGTCTGGGAACCCCACCTGCCCGTGCCGCAGTACGTCTTCCCCCGCGAGGACGTCCGCACCGGCCTCCTCCGCCCGGCCGCGAGCCCGCCCACGGGCGCCCACACCGGCTCCCGGATCTTCTACGACCTCGACGCGGACGGCGAGGTACGGAAGAACGCGGCCTGGACGTTCCCCGCCGACGACCTGGCCGGTCACATCGCCTTCGAGTGGTTCCTGCGCACCGACACGGGCCTCGACCACTGGTACGAGGAGGACGAGGAGATCTTCATCCACCCGCGTGACCCGCACAAACGCGTCGACGCGCTGCCCAGCAGCCGACACGTGCGGGTCGAGATCGACGGGCAGGTCGTAGCGGACAGCCACGACCCCGTCCTGCTCTTCGAGACCTCCCTGCCCACCCGCTACTACCTCCCCCGCGAGGACGTCCGCCTCGACCTGCTCGACGCCACCGGCCACCACACCGGATGCCCCTACAAGGGCACCGCCTCCTACTGGTCCTGGCGCGGCGACGCCGATGTGCCGCCCAACCTCGTGTGGACCTACCCGGAGCCGCTGCCCGCGGTGGCGGCCATCCAGGGGCGGGTGGCCTTCTTCAACGAGGTCGTCGACATCACGCTCGACGGGGAGCGCCTGGAACGGCCGGACACGCCGTTCAGCGGGATGCTGCGGAAGAGGAGCCGCTCGTGAAGCTGTCGAGCAGGGCGTCCAGCCCGGCCGCGAGACCCTCCGGGCCGCCCCGCTCGGCGAGCGCCGCCGCCGTCTCCCGCAGCATCGGCAGCTCCTTCGCGGACAGCCGGTGCAGTCCGAGACGGAAGGCCGGGTCGGTCTCGTCCGGGTTGTCCACCGTGGGGCGCAGTTCCACGAACACGTAGCCCAGCAGCCAGGCCGTGAAGGCGCGGAACACCTCTGCCGCGGCCGCCTCGTCGAAACCGGCGCCCCGCAGCAGGGTCAGCACCCTCTCGTGATCGCGCAGGACCGCGGCGGGCCTCCGGGCCAGTGGCACCGCCAGCAGACGGGTGGCGAGCAGCGGCACGGCCTGGGGGTGCGTGAGGCACACCTCGTAGGTGGCCCGGGCGTTCCGGTGCAGCCCGGCCCGCCAGTCGGGGTCCTGGCCGGGGTCGGCGGCCAGCCGCTCCTCCAGTTCCAGGTACAGCGCCTCGACCAGGCCGTCGAGCAGGGAGTCCTTGCTCGACGCGTACCGGTAGAGCGCCATGGCCTCCACGCCGAGCTCGGTGCCGAGGCGGCGCATGCTGAGCGCCGAGAGCCCTTCACGGTCCACCAGCGCCAGGGCGCTGGCCAGCACCCGCTCCCGGTTCAGCCGGCCGTAGCGGCCGCGGTCGCTGGCGCGGCGGGCCTCGCGTGGACCACGGCCGTTCGCCATGCTGCCTCCTCGTGTACCGAAGGACGGGGCCGGCGGGGCCGGCCCCTCTACGACGTACACATACACGATGCGGGCCGAGTCGCACCTCAGCCGAGCTGCACTGAAGATGAAAGAAGGTGATATAGGGCTATTCGTGCGCATCTGGCTGAAGGGAGTGCCGGGTGACGTTCACCGAGGAGCTGAGGGGCCTCCTCCCCTTGCGTCCCGTCCCTCTCGTGACCCGTCCCGTCGACGCGCTGGCGGCCCGCAGGCTCACGGCCTCGCTCGGCTCGGAAGGCGAGCCGCACCGGCCCCGGCGCACCTTCTCCGATCTCCTCGTCTTCCGGCTCGACGACGGTGACTCGCAGTCAGCCGTCGTCAAGCATCCCCGCAGCGCCCGCGCCACCGCCTCGCTGGCGCACGAGTGCGAGGCCGTGCGGCAGCTGACCCGGGACGAGCGGCTCGGCGCGTGGCGGCGGCTGCTCCCCGTGGTGGAGGAACGGCGCCTGGACGGGCCGCTGCCGCTGCTGGTGGAGACCTGCCTGCCCGGTGTGGAGGCCGACGTACTGCTGCGGCGCTCGCCGGAGCCGGCCCGCCGCATCACGGTGTCCGCCCTCACGGCGATCCGCGAACTGCATCGCGCCACCGGGCGGACGCAGGAGGTGACGGACCGGTTGGCCGACTGGGTGAAGCCCCGGCTGGCCGTCCTCGCCGAGGAGGTCCGCTGGTGCCGCCACGGGGAGGGCGCACAGGCCCTGGCGGCCGTGCGCGAACGGATGGAGCGCGATCTGGCCGGACGTCATCTGCTGGTGGGGTGGACGCACGGCGACTTCCATCCCGGCAACGTGCTGCTGTCGGAGCGGCGGGGGACCCTGACCGGGGTGATCGACTGGGCGGGCGCGGTCCCGGACGGCCCCACCCTGCTCGACTGCCACACCTTCGTGCTGACCATGCGGCACCAGCTCTCGGGGCGGGAGTTCGGCGGGGTCGTGGCCGATGTGCTGCGGCGGGCCTCTCTGCTGCCCGAGGACCGGCGGCTGCTCGCCGGTGTGCGGGCCCTGCCCTCCGGCCCGCGGGCGGAGACGGCCGTGACGCTGCTGACCTGGCTCTGGCACGTCGCGGGGAACCTGGAGAAGTCCGCCCGGTACGCGCGCAGCCACCGGTGGGTCGCCGACAACGTCGTGTCCGTGCTCGGGGAGGTACTGGCGCACGAGGGCGAGGCGCCCGCCCGGGAAGCGGCGCAGAGCCCCCTGCACCGCAGGAGAACGCCGTGAACACATCAGCCGAACTCCTGATCGACACCGCGTCCGGTCCCGCGCATGTCACCACCCCGGCCCCGCGGGCGACATGGTGGGAACTGGCCGCGCGGGACCAGGACATCTGTGTCACCCAGACGCCCACCTGGCTCGACTGCCTGTGTGCGACCGGGCCGTACCGGGACGCCAGCCGGCTCTACGCGTTCCCCGACGGCAGCCGGATCGTGCTGCCGCTCGTCGGCAGGGTGCGGCGCCCCCGCCGGCTGGATGTGCGGGAGTCCTGGCCGGCCGGGTGGGGGATCGGCGGGCCGGTGACGCCCGAGGGGGCGGGGTACGAACAGGCGCGGGCGGTCTTCGACGACCTGGCGCGCCTGCCCGCCCTGCGCGTCGGGGTGCGCTTGCGGCCGCAGGGCGCGGAGCTGTGGCAGCGGGCCGCCCCGGGAGCCTTCCGGCTGGAACCCCACATGACGCAGGCGGTGGACCTCGAGGGCGGCTTCGGCGCCGTGTGGCGGGACCGCTTCCACACCCGGGTCAGGCGGGACGTCAAACGCGCCGAGAAGGCACACCTCGACGTGGAGGTGGACCGCACCGGCCGGCTCGTTCCCGTCTTCCAGGAGCTGTACGACCGGTCCATCGAGCGCTGGGCCGCCCAGCAGCACGAGCCGCCGGTGCTGGCCCGGTGGCGCAGGAGGCGGGAGTTCCCCACCGAGCGGCTGGACGCGGTGGCCGACCGGTTCGGCGCGTCCTGCGCGCTCTGGGTGGCCTGGAGTGCCGGGGAGCCCGCCGCGTCCATCGTCGTCCTGCGGCACGGCCCGCACGCCAAGTTCTGGCGGGCCGCCATGAACCGCGAGGTCGCCCACCCGGTCCGGGCGACACCGCTGCTGTACCGGCTGGCCATCGAGGAGGCCTGCGAGCAGGGCTGCCGGATCTTCGACCTGGGGGAGTCGGCCCCGGGATCCTCGCTGGAGCACTTCAAGGCCGGCTTCGGAGCGGTCGGCCGCCCGTCCCCCCGCTACTGGCGGGAGCGGCTGCCCGTCTCCAGGGCCGAGCGCGGACTGCGCACGGCGGTCAAACGCGTGATCCGGTTCCAGGACGCCTGACCGCGCCGGTCAGCCGTCGCCCTTGAAGATGTCCAGGGGCTCGGCCTCGGCGCTGTGGCCGAGCGGGTCGAGGTCGTAGGCGTCCAGGATGGTGCGCAACAGCCCGTACAGGTTGTTGGGCTGGTCGTTGTCGCCCGGCTTCACCTGCTCGCCGACGACGACGGTCGGGATGTGGTTGTCCTCGTCCTCGCCGCCCTCGTCCTCGTCCCAGGTGACCACCAGCAGGCTGTTGTTGGTCATCGCCCAGTCGGCGTAGTCCCCGAGGTTCTTCCGCAGCCAGGCGTCGCCCCGTTCGATGCCGCCGTCGTGCATGTCGTTGTCGAGGTTCGGGATGACGAAGGAGACCTCCGGCAGGTCCGAGAAGTCCTCCGGGAAGTCCGTCCACGGGCGGTTGACCGAGTCGGGCAGGTTGGTGAAGTTCACCCACGGTGTGTGCCGGCGCACGTAGGGGCCGCTGGTGCAGCCCTTGAAACCGACGCTCGGCAGGCTCTCGGCGTAGCCGGTGAACGTCAGGTCGGCCTGCAGCAGCTGGGAGGCGAGGTTGCGGGAGGAGAAATCGTTCGGGCAGTCGTTGTCGACGCCCTGCGTGGAACCGGAGAACAGGGCCAGGTAGTTCGGCTGGCTCGGATAGGTGATGGCGAAGAACTGGGTCAGATTGGCGCCCTTGCGGGCCAGTTCGTTGAGGAACGGGGCCTCGGGCGAGCCGATGATGTCCTCGTAGCCCCGGTTCTCCTCGACGACCACCACGATGTGGTCCGGTCGGGGGACGCCGCTGCCCTGGTCCGAGGAGCCGCAGCCCGCGACCGGGAGGAGCATCGCGAGGGCGGCACAGGCGGCGACGAGCGACGTCCGCATGCGGTGCACCGGCCGGAACGGTGTCATCACCCGTGGTGTCACTGCTCTCCCCTGACCGTCGGTCCATCCGCGCTGCCGGTCACAGCAAACGGCAGTAACGTAATTTTTAGCACTTATGCCGCATCTTGGTCGGCTGGATCTCTGGTGTGTGCCGATGGAGGAAGCGCCACGGATGGCGCCCTCGGCCCGGTCGTCGCACCCGCTGTGCGGGAGGCATATCCATGGGCAAGCGTTCGCCGCTGACGACCGGTCAGTGGTCACCGCGTGCTCCCCTGGAGATGCGGCGACCCGACGGGACGCCGGTCGGGCCGTCGGGTGGGCGGCGGACGACGGCACTGCAGTGGGCGGCCCGGGCCGCCTTGCCCCTCGCGCTCGTCCTGTGGCTGCTCTCCCTGCGCCACGTGAACCTGAACGCCATGACCGACCTGGGCCTGCTCCAGGTGCTTCCGGTGCTCTTCTGGGCCGCTCTCGGGCTGCTCGCCGTCGGCTTCTGCGTGGCGCTGTCCGACCGGCGGACCCGGGGCGGCTGGTTCGCCGCCTACGTCCTCGGGCTGATCGCGGTCCTGCACGCCACGCCGGCGCTGCTGTACCCCACCCTGCGCTACGGCTGGGCGTGGAAGCACGTCGCCGTCGTGGACGCCATGATCCGCAACGGCGGCAGCGTGCCCGGCGCGGAGAAACTCGACGTCTACGACCAGTGGCCGGGCTTCTTCCACCTCAACGCACTGGTGGTGCAGGCCACCGGCCTGGAGTCGGCGCTCGGCTACGCGGTGTGGGCCCCACCCGTCAACAACGTCCTGCTCCTCGCCCCGCTGCTGCTGATCTACCGGGCCGTGACCACGAACCGGAGGCTGATCTGGGGAGCGGTCTGGATCTTCTACTCCTGCTCGTGGGTCGGGCAGGACTACTTCGCGCCCCAGGCGTTCGCGTTCCTGCTCTTCGTCGCACTGATCGCCCTCGTGATGGGACAGCTGCGGGCCTTCGCCGAGCGGCCACCGGGCGACCGGGCCAGGGCATGGCCCGTCGGCAGATTCCTGCTCGCCGTGCTGATCATGGGCGTGATCGTCTGCTCTCACCCGCTGACCCCGCTGATGATGGTCAGCGCCCTGGTCGCCCTGTCCCTCCCGCGCCGCAACCGGCGGGTCCTGCTGCCGGTGCTGGGCGCCGGGGTGCTGCTGACCGTGGTCTGGGACGCCACCGTCGCGCGGCCGTTCGTCTCGGCCAATCTGAGCGAGTTCGTCGGCGCGCTGCTGGAACCCGACTCCAACGTGGTCTCCGGACTGGCGACCCTGGGTACCGCCGCGCCCGGGCAGGTGGTGGTCTCCTGGGTCGACCGCGGTCTGTCCGCCGCCGTGTTCCTGCTGGCGGCCCTCGCGTTCGTCCGGCGCCGCTGGACCCGCCGTACCGGCATGCCGCTGCTCGTCCTGGCCCCCATGCCGGTCCTGATCGCGAACTCCTACGGCGGCGAGATGATCTTCCGCGCCTACCTGTTCGCGCTGCCCGCCGCCGCCCTGCTCATCGCGGCCCTGCTGTTCGAATCCCGAAGACATCCACGGCTGCGTGTCCTCATGGTCGCCCCGCTGCTGCTGGCGATGCTCGGCGGGCTGCTCTTCGGCTACTACGGCAAGGAGTCGGCCAACTACTTCACCGAGGAGGAGGTGGCGGCCACCCACTTCGTCACGGCCACCACCCCTCCAGGGTCCCTCATCGTCTCCCTCACGTCGGACGTGCCCGGCCTGGAGATGAACTACGACAAGCATCCGCGGATCCAGCTCAACGAACAGGAGCTGGAAGTACGCCAGCGACTTGTCGAGAACCCGATCGAGGGGCTGGACCCGTTCATCGACGGGGCGACCGTGCGGGAACCGGCCTACATCGTGCTGAGCCGCGCTCAGGCCGCCGAGTGCTACCTCAACGGGACCCTGCCTGCCGACACCATGCAGCGCATGGACGAGGCGATGTCGAACACCTGGGGCTTCGTGCGGGTGTTCCGCAACCAGGACGCCGTGGTCTTCCGCTACCAGAACCCCGACGCGGGAGAGGCGTCATGACCACACTCCCCATGAGCCTTCCGCCGCGCCGGCGATGGCCGCTGCGCATCGCGCTCGCCCTGTCCGGCTGGCTCGCGCTCGCCGCGACCCTGACCCTGCCCGACGGGGGCGTCCCCCGCACGGCGGTCGTCTGCGTGTTCCTGCTGCTGTGCCCGGGGTTCGCGGCGACGCGGTGGGCCAGGCCCACGCCCTGGCACGAGAGGGGCTGGCCGTACGTCGTGGAGACCGCGTTCCTCGCCGTGCTGCTCAGCCTGTGCCTGGCGGTCCTCGCGGTGGAGCCGTTCTACCTCAGCGAGACCTTCACCACCACGCGGGCGATCATCACCCTCGCGGCCATGACCTCGCTCCTGGCGCTGCTGCCCACACCGGGGAGCCGTCGGCCCGGAGCCCGGCCCACCGCCCCGGACGACGCACCGCCCGTCCCCGGCACCCGGCCCGCCCCGGCGACGGACACCCCTCGCGAACCGGACACCCCCCACGAGCCGGGCACCACGCCACGGACGGCCCCCGGCACCGCGCCCGCGCGGCCGCGGAACCCCCGCCCGCCGAACGACCGGGTCGCCGTCGCCGTCGTCGGAGCCGGCCCGTACGGCCTGGCCACCGCCTGCCACCTGCGGGCCGCCCGGGTACGGCTGCGTGTCTTCGGTCAGACCATGGAGTCGTGGCGGGCCCACATGCCCGACGGCATGCTCCTGCAGACCGCCCCGGCCGCCTCGGCGATCGCGACACCACGGCACGGCTACGCCCTCGCGGACTTCCGCGCGGCTCGTGGTCTGGCCGCGGCCGACGACGACCGCCTGGTGCCGCTCGCCGAATACGTCGACTACGGACGCTGGTTCCAGCAGCACCAGGTGCCTGAACTGGAGCCGTGCCGGGTGCGCCGGATCCGCGCCGCGGAGGGCGGCTTCCGGGTGCTCCTCGACTCCGGTGAGGAACCGCTCGCCGCCTGCGTCGTGCTCGCCACCGGTGCGGTGCCCTACGCCTACCTCCCCCGGGCCTTGCGGGCGTGCACAGCGCGAGGGCTCGCCTCGCACACCGGTCAGCACCGGGATCTGCGCCGCTTCACCGGGGAACGCGTGGCCGTCCTCGGGGCCGGGCAGTCCGCCCTCGAGTGCGCGACCCTGCTGCACGAGGCCCGGGCCCGGCCCACCGTCGTGGCCCGCACGCCGGCCGTGGTCTTCGACCCGCCGCCGCCGAACGGAACGGGCGGCCGGTCCCGGCTGCCGGTGCCCGGCTCCCCACTCGGCCCCGGACGTCCGCTGCTGGCTGCCGTCAGCCGGGGCGGGGCGGCCTACCGCCGCCTCCCCGCGCCGCTGCGCATGGAGTTGCTGCGCACCGTACCGCGACCGTCCGGGGCCTGGTGGCTGAAGGAGCGGGCGGCCGGCCGGTTCCCGGTGCTGTGCGGCCGCACGCTGGTCTGCGCCGAGCCGGGGTACGGGGTGGTCCGGCTGCGGCTGCTCGACGAGCACGGTTATCCGGAGGACATCGTGGTCGACCACGTCCTGGCCGCCACGGGCTACCGGGTCGACATCCGCCGCCTGGACCTTCTCGATCCGGGCCTGAGGCAGTCACTGCGGGTCTTCGCCGGGGCGCCGGTGCTGAACTCCGGGTTCGAGTCCTCGACGCCCGGCCTGTACTTCACCGGGCTTGCGGCGGCCCCGAGTTTCGGGCCGCTGCTGCGGTTCGTCACCGGCACCGGCTTCGCCGCCCGTCGCCTCACCGCCGCCGTGACGGCCGGGAAACGGCGGTAGCCCCGTGCGCGCGCGACGACTGCGCCCCGCCCTGGCCGCGCTGGCACTGGTGCTGGCCCTGGGCTGCAGTGCCACCGAGCCGGACACGGACGCGTCCCGGCCCGAGCCCGTGCCGCAGGACTGGAAACTGACGTTCCACGACGAGTTCGACGGCTCGGAACTCGACACCGATCGCTGGGCGACCTGCTACGACTGGAACGAGGACGGCTGCACCAACAGCGGCAACGACGAGGAGCAGTGGTACCTGCCCGGCCAGGTGTCCGTCCGCGACGGCAAGCTCCGCCTGGACGCCGAGCGGCGTGAGACACGGGCCAGCGACGGCAGGACGTACCCCTGGCGCTCCGGCATGATCTCGACCGGCCGGGACGACTGGTACGGCGACCCCCGGCACGTCTTCACCTACGGATACTTCGAGGCGTCCATCCGCATCCCCGAACAGGCGGGCATGTTCCCGGCGTTCTGGATGATGCCCGCGTCCAAGTTCACGCCGCCCGAGCTCGACATCATGGAGTTCCTCGGGGGGACCGACCGGGTCTTCATGTACGCGCACTGGCGCGGCCCCGACGGCGAGCAGCGGGCCCGCGGCACCTACGGCCCCGTCCCGTTCCCGGACGAGCACCACGTCTTCGCCATGCTCTGGACCCCCGACGAGGTGAGCTGGTACGTCGACGGGACCCGGCGTTTCCGGGTGACCGAGCCCGAGCGGATCCCGCACGTGCCCATGGAGGTCCTGGTCAATCTCGCCGTCGGAGTGCCGCAGTCGCCGCCCTCCTCGGTGGACTCGGCCCGGATGACGGTGGACTGGGTGCGCGTCTGGCAGGACTGACGGACCGTCATCGAACGGGCGTGCGCAGCGGCGGCTGGGGGTGGCCGACACCGGCCCGCAGCCGCCGGTAGCCGCGCCAGGCCTTGGTGCCGGCCCGCTCGGGAAACGGGGCCACGGGTGCGCCCGCCCCCTGGGCCCAGGCCAGGAAGCGGTCCCGGGAGGTGTCGGCGCGCACCATCAGCCGGGCGATGCGCAGAGGTTCGTCCGCGCCGGAGCTGAGGCCGTACCGGACGGCCGCGGCCGAGGTCCAGCCCGCCTCGTCCACCACTCGGCGGACCGTACGGCTGGAGTAGCCGTGGGGGTAGGCGAAGGCATCGACGGGATGCCCTAGGGCGTCCTCGAGACGGGCCTTGCACCCCCGGACCTCCTCCTGGACGGCCTGTCGGCGGAGGACGTCCAGCTGCGGGTGGGTCCGGGTGTGCCCACCGATCTCGACGAACGGGTCCAGCTCCCGTACCTGACGCCAGGTCAGCATCGGGGCGGGCGGAAGCAGGCTGCCGTGCTCCGGGGGCCAGGACGGGCCGCCCAGCGCACCGGTGGTGACGTAGAGGGTCGCCGGCAGTCCCCGGGCGGCGAGCAGCGGGGCCACGGTGGAGTGGAAGTCGGCGAACCCGTCGTCGAAGGTCAGCACGGCGGACCGGGCCGGCAGCGGCGGACCGCCGCGCAGCGCGGCGATCAGGCGCCGCAGCGGGACGACCTCGAGACCGCTGTCCGCGAGGAGGTCGAGCTGCTCGGCGAAGACACGCGGGCACACGGTGAACGGGGCGATCCACGAGGGCGGATCGGCCGACACCGAGTGGTACAGGAACACGGGGACGGGCTGGTACGTCATGCCGGGCTCCCCTTCACGGCTGCGTGGTCGACCGGTCCGGTGGCGGGGACGGCGGTGCGCCGGGCGCGCACCGAGCCCACGACGTATCCGAGGGCGGTGGCGCCGACACCGAGGGCCAGAGCGAGGGCGGTACGCACCGGAGCGGGCCGGCCCGGGCGCAGGGTCTCACGGAAGGCCCGGGGGATGGTCGACGTGAGGTAGGCGCGCTCGCTGGACAGGGCGCCGTGGCCGTCGGTGTACCGGGCCACGAGGGCTTTGGAGAGTCCTTCGGCGTAGCAGCGCGACCGGAAGTACGACCACATGGCGCGTGCGGCGGGGACCCGGTGCCGGACGGCCGCCGAGGGGTCGTAGAGCAGAACGGCGTCCGGGCGGCGGGAGCTGATGCGCAGGCACAGTTCCGTCTCCTCGCAGCCCAGGGGCCGCGTGCCCACCCGCCCCAGGTCCGTGCGGAAGCCGCCGGCCGCGTGGAGAGCGTCCTTGCGAAAGGACATGTTGGCCCCGATGAAGTTGCGGATCGGCGCGCGCTCTTCGGGCAGACCGCGGTACGAGCAGCCGACCACCCAGTCGAACTCCGGGGGGAACCAGGCGGGCCGGCCCGTCTCCCACCGGGGGAGGACGAGCCCGCCGACTCCGAGGACCCGGGGGTCGCGGTAGTCGGCCAGCAGACGGTCCGCCCATGAGGGGTGGGCGGTCGCGTCGTCGTCGAGGAAGGCCACCACGTCCCCGACGGCCGCCTCGACGCCGGTGTTCCGGGCGCCGGACAGGCCCTTGTGCTGCTGGTTGGGCAGCACCCGGACACCGTGCAGCAGACGGCCTGCGAGCCGGTGGAGTTCCGGGCAGTGGTCGACGACCAGCACGACGTCGTCCGGCGGACGGCGCTGGGACTGGACGGAGGTGATGGCGGCCTGCAGATCCTCCCAGCGGTCGAGCGTGTAGGCGCACACGACGACCGAGAGGCTGGGTGCGCTGTTCATGAGGTTCTCCCGGAGGTCGTGAGGTGCGTCCCGGACGCGGGGACCAGCCAGCGGGACCGCCGGATCAGCAGGGGCACGGCGATCAGGCACTCGGCCGCCAGCCAGGCGATACCGGCACCCGTCACGCCGAACACCGGCAGCAGGAGCTGGACCATGCCCAGCACCAGCACGCACAGGGCGACCTGGAGCCCTACCACCAGGCGCATGCGGCGCCGGGCCCGTAGCACGTCCACGGCCACGCTGAACACCAGGTTGGGCAGTGCGGAGAGGGCCAGCAGCCGCAGCAGGGTGGTGCCGTTCTCGGCGTAGCCGGGCCCGAACAGCTTCAGGATCCAGGGGGCCGCGGCGACGATCACGGCGACACCGGCGGCCAGCATCATCCCGGAGTGGCGCAGTACCCGCAGCCCGTGCTCCGCGAGCCGTTCGGGGCGGCGCACCGCCTCGACGACCAGCGAGCTGCCCATGTTGCGCACCACCAGGAACAGCACGTAGCCGATGATCCAGGCGAGCGAGAAATAGGCGCTCTGCTTCGCTCCGAGGGCGCTCAGCACCATCAGGGGCACGAGTGTGTAGGCGGCCATCCGGAACAGGGAGCCCGTGTAGTCGGCCGCCGCGTAGCTGAGCAGCCGCGGCGGGCGCACGGCGTCCGGGTTCTCCCGCTCGTGGCGCGGCACCGCCCGTCGCAGCAGGAGGTAGTTGGCCACGAGGAGGGAGACGAGCAGGGCTCCCGCCCAGGACAGGAGGATTCCGGTCTTCAGGACCAGGAGCGCACCACCGGCGAGCAGCGCGATCTTGACGAAGGCGAAGACCATGTTCTCCGCCACGACCCAGCCCGGGCGGCGCATCGCCGTCAGCGCCCCGTCCTGCAGGACGAAGATGGTGTACGCGGCGGTCGCCGCCACGAACCAGACGGCGACCAGGGGGTCCCGCAGGAAGGCCAGTTCGGGCGAGAAGGCGGGTACGAGGAGGACGAAGACGAGGCAGACCAGGGCGCTCCACGAGGCGGTCACCGCGTAGCAGGTCAGCAGGAGTCTGCGGGTCTGCCGCCCCGAGCACGGCAGGAACCGGATCAGGAAGTCGTTGAGGTTGAGCTGGCCGATGTTGGCCAGCAGCAGGGACGCGGACAGGGCGGAGTAGCTCACGCCCACGACCTCGTCGTCGTACCAGTGGGTGGCGAACAGCCAGAAGATCGCGCCGACTCCCGCGTTGACCAGGGAACTGATCGCCAGCAGATGGCCGTTGCGCACCAGCGGCTCGCTGGGCAGGACCCGGGCGATCCCGGCACGGACCGCCGTGGTCAGTGACCGGCCCCGGCCGGGTGCAACCGTGGCCTCGGGCCTGTCGTCCGTCTCCTGGGGCCTTGTCTCCTGGGTCGTGTACACGGTCTCTCCTCAGGCCCCGGCGCTGCCGGTGTGGTTCCGTCGGCGGCTGCGCAGGTAACCGACCGGCCCGTACAGCAGGCCGCGCAGTTCCAGGCGGGCGAGCCGTCGCGACCGAGTCGTGTCCGCCTCAGCTGTGCTGTGCGCCTGGGCCAGCGCGTACCGGACGCCCCGGGGCAGCCTGCGCAGCAGGGCCGGGATCATGCGGGGCTCGTTCACCAGGGCGCCGGTGAGGTACGCGCCGAGCCCGGCACCGTAGCCGAACGCCTGGGCGTCCAGGGCGTCTTGCGTACGGCGGTGGCGGTGCCAGACGATCGCGTCCGGCTGGTAGGCCAGGGTGTGACCGGCCGTCAGGACCCGGAAGAAGGCGAGCAGGTCGTCGCCGCCGCGGGCGGGGGTTCCGGTGCCCGTGGCCGGGTCGAAGCCGCCCAGCGCCCGCAGCGCGGACATCCGGAAGGCCATGTTGGTGCCGGAGCCGAAGCGCCCCGCCGTGAACGGGAACAGGGGGTCCTTCGGCGGGTGGCGCAGGGACCAGGTGCGCGGTGTGTACCCCTTGGCGAAACCGCCATGGCGCTCCAGTGCCGCCTGGGCCGCGGTCTCCAGTTCGGCCGGGACGATGAGTCCGGTGACGCAGCCGACTCCGGGGTCCTGGCCGAAGCCGTCCGCGATCGCGCCGAGCCAGCCCGGATCGACCAGGGTGTCGTCGTCGGTGAAGGCGGCGATCTCGCCGCGGGCGGCGGCCAGACCCCGGTTGTGCGCGTGGGCCAGGCCGGCCGCCGGCTCCCGGACGTAGCGGACCCGGCCCCCGTACGCGTCGCGGACCAGCCGTTCGGCCGAGTCGTCGGCCGGGGCGTTGTCCACGACGATCACCTCGAAGTGCGGATAGTCCACCCGCAGCAGGGAGTTCAGGCACTCCCGGAGCATCCGTGGCCGGTTGTGCGTCGCGATGATCACGCTCATGGACGGCGGTGCGAGCACGGGCGCCCGGGTGGGATTCACCCCGCGCGGGAGCAGGAACCGCTGCCGTGCCGTGTCCGCCGCCGACCGCCACAGGTCCTCGGGCGCGCCGCCTCCTTCGCCGGCTGCCGTGACCAGTCCCAGGGGACGGCCGCGCAGCCGCACCAGGGCCAGCACCGGCGCCGTCGGGCGGACCGGTCCCGGGCCCCCGGGCCGGCGGAACTCGTAGGGCCGCGTCAGATCCATGTCGACGACCGCGACCGGCGCGTACGCGGGTCCGGCCGGGCCCGGGTCCCTCGCCGGAGGGCGGGAAGCTGCGGCCGGACGCCGGGTGACACTCATGCCGGACTCCCCGCGGCCCGTGCGGCGGGCCGGGCCCCGGGCCGCTCGGACAGCAGGGTGCGCAGCACCCGGCGGCCGTCCGAGATCGCGTGCAGGTTGGAACGTCCGCTGCGGCGGGGCAGTTCGAGGCTGGGGACCTCGGCGATGCGCAGTCCCGAACGCAGGGCGTGCGCGATCATCTCGGTCTCGATCTCGAACCCCGAGGAGTGCAGGTCGAGGTCGTCGAGGAAGTCGCGGCGGAAGGCGCAGAACCCGTAGCACAGGTCCGTCAGCTTGGCGTCGTAGAGGTGGTTCACGGCGGTGAGCAGCACCTGGTTGCCGAGCCGCCGGATGCGGGTGATGTCGAGGGAGCCGCCGCCCGCGATGAACCGGGAGCCCTTGACGAAGTCGAAGCCGTTGTCGAGGAAGTGCAGGTAGTGCGGGATCTCTCCGGGCAGCATGCTGCCGTCCGCGTCCATCATCACGATGTGGTCGCCGGTCGCGGAGAGGAAGCCGGTGCGCAGGGCGTTGCCCTTGCCCGGGCCGCTCTGCTCGACGTGGCGGACGGTCGGCAGGCACCGGGTCGCCATGTGCACGGTGCAGTCGACGGAGTCCCCGTCGACCAGGATGACCTCGTCGACGCATTCCGGGATCTGCTCGAAGACCCAGGGGATGTTGCGCGCCTCGTTGCGGGCGGGGACGACCAGGCTCACGGTGGCGCGGGCCGGCGGGCGGTCCCCGGCCCGGCGCAGCGGGTGCGCGGCCCGGTCGGTGTGGCCGGAGCCGTTGCCGTCGGCCTGGGCGACGAAGGAGGGGTGCTCGGTCGGGTAGTGCGTGTTTTTCATGATGCCGTGTCTTCCGGTGGAGCGTTCCCGTGGAGGAGACGCCATATATTTACGCCGTATACGTACATCTTGCCCCTTTTGTCCCCGCGGTCAAGAGCTGCGCGTTATCCGTGGCCGGGGAGGCCTGTGCGGTGCGCTTTGTCCGCGTTACGGTGGAAGGAGGCAAAGTGCACGACGGCGTAGCCCCCGATCATGAATGCATCCATCGAGGAATACGCCCTCGTCAGCGATCTGGAGACGGCCGCCATGGTCGGCCGGGACGGGTCGATCGACTGGCTCTGCCTGCCGCGCTTCGACTCCCCGGCCTGCCTGGCGGCCCTGCTGGGCACCGAGGACAACGGACACTGGGGTCTGGCCCCCGTCTCCGGCGGCCTGTGCACGCGCCGCTCCTACCGCGCCGACACGCTGGTCCTCGACTCCGTGTGGGAGACCCCCACGGGGACGGTGCGCGTCACCGACCTCATGCCTCCGCGGGCCGACGTGCCCTGTATCGTCCGGCTCGTCGAGGGCCTCTCGGGCACCGTGGACCTGCGCAGCGACCTGCGGCTCCGCTTCCACCAGGGCCGGATCGTGCCCTGGGTCCGGGACGTCGGCCACTGCACCGTCGCGGTCGCCGGCCCGGACGCCGTCTGGCTCGGCGCCGAAGGCCAGGTGCGGGACCGGGGCGACCAGGACGCCACCGTCTGGGAATTCACCGTCACGGCCGGGCGCCGGCTGGCCCTCACCCTGGGGTGGACCCCCTCGCACCGCACCGCCCCTCCCTCGCCCATGTCCGTCCCGGCGGAGACCGCCGTGAAGGAGACCGTCGACTTCTGGCGTCGCTGGGCCGCCCAGTGCCGCTACCAGGGACCGTGGCGGGACGCGGTGGTGCGTTCCCTCATCACCCTCAAGGCCCTCACCTACGCCCCCACGGGCGGCATCGTCGCCGCCCCCACCACCTCGCTGCCCGGAAACATCGGCGGTGAGAGCAACTGGGACTACCGGTTCTGCTGGCTGCGCGACTCCAGCCGGACCCTGTCCTGCCTGCTGCGCAGTGGATACCGGGACGAGGCCACGGCCTGGCTGGACTGGCTGGTGCGGGCCGTCGCCGGTGATCCCGCCGACCTGCAGACGGTCTACGGCGTCAAGGGGCAGCGGTTGCTGCCCGAGACCGAGGCGCCCTGGCTGCCCGGGTACGAGGGCTCCCGGCCCGTGCGGTTCGGGACCTCGGCGGTCAGCTGCTTCCAGCTGGACCTGTACGGCGAAGTCATGGACACGCTGTGGCTGTCGCTGCGCGCCGGGATCCCGATGCCGGCCCACGTGTGGGAGCTGGTCGAGTCGCTCATGGGATTCCTGCTGCGGCACTGGCGCGAACCGGACCAGGGCCTGTGGCAGGTGGGCGGCCGGCGACGGCAGTTCGTGCACTCCAAGGTCATGACGTGGGTGGCCGCCGACCGCGCCCTGCGCATGGGCGAGCTGCTCGGGCGCAACGGCTCCTCCGGGCAGTGGCGGGCCATGCGCGACGAGGTGCACCGGGAGGTCTGCCGGGAGGGCTGGGACACCGCCCAGCGGTCCTTCGTGCAGTCCTACGGCGCGCCCGGCCTGGACGCCTCGGCGCTGCTCATCCCCCGGGTCGGGTTCCTGCCCGCCCGCGACGAGCGGGTGACTGCCACCGTGCGCGCACTGAGCCGGCTCGATCACGGGGGGTTCGTCCGGCGGTACACACAGGGCGCCGGGCCGGGAGAACCGGACGACGCGGAGGGCACGTTCGTCTCCTGCTCCCTCTGGTACGCCGACGCCCTCGCCGCCACAGGGCATCGCCGGCAGGCCCAGGAGGCCTTCGAACGGGTCCTCGCCACCCGCAACGACGTCGGTCTGCTGGCCGAACAGTGGGACCCGGTCGCGGGCCGCCAACTGGGCAACGCGCCCAAGGCGTTCAGCCACATCGCGCTGGTGGAGACGGCGTTCGGACTGTCACCGGCGTCCCTGTGGAGCCGGCGAAGTCCGGGGGCCCGGTGGTGAAGCCGGCGAAGTCGGGGGGCCCGAGTGGTGAAGCCGGCGGTCCTCGTCCTCAACCGGCCGCCCGCCGACCGTCGTTCCGCTGCCGCAGCACGGCCTCGCCCTGCTCCAGCGTCAAGGGACGGGCGAACAGGAATCCCTGCCCGTACCGGCATCCGATGTCCGCCAGCAGTTCCTGCTGCGGCTCCTCCTCGATGCCCTCGGCGATCACCTGGAGGCCCAGGGTGTCGGCGAGATGGACGATGCCCTCGACCAGGGCCACCTGCTGGGGGTCCTGCGGGATGCCGTCGATGAACGACTTGTCGATCTTCAGTACGTCGATGGGGAAGTCACGGAGATAGCGGAGCGAGGAGAACCCGGTGCCGAAGTCGTCGACCGCGATGCGCACCCCGCGTTCCTTCAGCGCCTGGATCTGGGCGTCGATCTGCTCGGTCCGCCGCATGAGCACCGACTCGGTGAGTTCCAGCTGCAGGGTGCCCGCGGCGAGGCCGGTGGTGTCCAGGGCGGTGCACACCTCGTCCAGGAAGCTGGTGTCCCGCCATTGCCGGGCCGACACGTTGACGCTGAGGTACGGCGGGTCGAACCCCGGCGTGCGGTGCTGGAGCCGGGCGAGGTCGGCCGTGGCCCTGCGCAGCACCCAGGCGCCCAGCGCCGAGATGTGCCCGGTCTCCTCGGCGAGCGGGATGAACTGCCCGGGAGGTACCGGATCGGAACCGAGCTCCGGCCAGCGGACCAGGGCCTCGAAACCCACGACGTCGCCGCGCGCGATGTCCACCACCGGCTGATAGCGCACGCCGAACTGCTCCTTGCTGACGGCCCGGTCGAGCCGAGCCTGCAGCTCGTGCCGCTCCACCACACGAATCCGCTGCTGGGGCCGGAACCGGCGCCAGGTGCGCTTGCCGGACGTCTTGGCCGCGTAGAGGGCCAGGTCGGCCAGTGCCAGCAGGTCCCCGGCGTTCGTGCTGTCCTCCGCCGTGGCCACGCCCACGCTGGCCGAGACGCTCACCGTCTCCGCGTCCAGATGGAACGGCCGGCTCAGCGTCCGGACCACGTGGGCGGCCAGCACTTCGGCGTCGAGTGGCTGCTCCGCGTTCTCGATCAGCACGGCGAACTCGTCGCCGCCGAGCCGCGCCGCGGTGTCGGTACGGCGCAGCGTCCCCGACAGGCGCTCGGCCACGGCACACAGCAGCCGGTCGCCGACCGAGTGGCCGAGCGTGTCGTTGACGATCTTGAAGTCGTCCAGGTCGACGAAGAGCAGACAGGTGGTCGTCGACTCCCGGTGGCCGCGGCGCAGTGCGCGTTCGGTCCGCTCCAGCAGCAGAGCGCGGTTGGGCAGGCCGGTCAGGGAGTCGTGGAAGGCCCTCCGGGTGAGTTCGTGCTCCAGCTGACGCTGCTCGGTGACGTCCCGCAGGGTGACGACCAGGCCGCCCACGGTCGGGTCCCGGCGCAGGTCGCGGCAGCGCACCTCCACCTCGATACGGTCCGTGTCCCGGAGCACCAGCCAGGTGTCGTGCGCTTCCTGCGGGCCGTTGTCGCCCGTGGCCGCGAGGGTCCGCGCGGCCCGGTCCCGTTCCCGGGGATCCACCAGGTCGGGCAGCCGTGTCCCGGTGAGTTCGGTACGGCCGAACACGGTCGCCGCGGACGGGCTGGCGTAGCGGACGGTGGTGTCGTCGTCGACGATGAGGATGACGTCCGAGGCGTTGTGCACCAGGGTGCGGAAGTAGGCCTCGCTCTCCTTGCGAATGACCTCCCGTCGCAGCGCGATGCGTTCCGTCGTGAGCCCCGCTTGCGAGGCGAGCAGCTCCAAGGACCCCCGCATCTCGACGAGTTGCCGCTCGGAGCCGGCCGCCACCAGCGCTCCCGGGAGCTCGCCGCCGGCCGGCTGCTCAGGCTGGACCAAGGGGCAGAGCAGGGCGGCCGGCAGCGTGCCGAGCCGGGCGGCGAGCTCTGGCCCCAGCACGGCGGACGGGACGATGACCGTGCGGCTGCGGGCCACCGCGGCGGGCCCGCCCCGCGCGCCGGCGTCGTCGGCCCCGGCGGGGCGGCGCTCCAGCCGGGCGTACAGGTCCCGGGCCTCTCCGGCCGACAGCAGGAGGGTGAGATGCCGGCGCTGCGACCCGAACAGGGACGTGACCGCCGTGTCGCAGGCCCGCGCGATCTCCTCCGGCCAGAAGGCCCCCATCAAAGAGGCGGCCGCGGTGCGCAGGGCCAGCTCCCGCGTCATGGCCCTGCGGTGGGCGACGACCATCAGTGTGAGCCGGAAGATCACCAGCAGGAACAGCGCGCCGGAGAACGCGGCCAGCACCGTCGCGTCGTAGTCCAGGCCGTCGCTCTCCTCGTGAGTGAGGATCACGGGAGGGACCAGGGTCGCGGCGGCGAGCAGCAGCAGCCGGCGGCGGGGCGGCAGCAGCGACTGGGGCGGCGAGTCGGGGGCGGTCACCCGGGCCATCGAGGGGTGCAGTGCGGCCAGGCCCCAGGCGGTGCAGAACGCGATGCCTCCGAAGTCCGGCAGCGTGCCCGCCTGCCAGGAGCCGTTGAGCCGCAGGACACCCTGCGCGATGTCGAAGCCGAGCAGGGTGAGCGCGCCCAGGACGAGCAGTCGGCCGGCCCGGTCGGCGCCGGCGGCGGGGCAGCGTGAGAGCAACCGGACCAGCAGGGCCAGCACCAGGATGTCCCCGAGCGGAAGGGCGACGCTGAGCGCACGCTGCTGCCAGGTCAGGTTTTCCTGCCGGGCCAGAGGCTGCACCAGGTAGACCCACACCGGCAGCGCGAGCCCGCCGGTGATGACCACGGCGTCGAGCAGACCGGGCAGGTCACGGCCCGTCCAGCGGTAGCGCAGCAGACCGGTCAGGCCCATGGCGATCAGTGGGAACACGGCGAGCCGGCAGGCGTCCGCCGGGGACGGGAACGGGTTCGACGCGGAGAAGTAGGCCTCCTGCGCGTGGGAGAAGATGCCGCCCGCGGTGAAGGCCAGCAGCCCGGCGGCGAGCAGCAGCCACGGCCGGACCCGAGGGGGGTGATGGACCCGCACCCCGGTCAGGACGGCCGCGGTCCCGGCCACCCCGATGAGGGCCCACAGCGGCGTACGCAGGGCGGGAACGGACAGGTACGGAACAGTGAGGATCACGACCAGCACGAGGTAGCCGGCCGACAGGCGTCGGGCCGGGCCGCCTCTGCCGGTCCGCGGGGCCCGCACGGCGGCCTACTCCTTCGTCTCCGGCCGCCGCGCGGTGTCGTCGTAACCGTGCGGGTTGAGCCGCTGGAAGCGCCAGGCGTCCAGGCACACGTCGGCGAGATCCCGGGTGGGATGCCAGCCCCAGGCGCGCCCCACGGCCGTCGCGTCGGCGACCAGCTCGGCGACGTCTCCGGGCCGGCGCGGCGCGATGTCGTACGGAATCGACCTGCCGCTGGCCCGGGAGAACGCCGCGATGACGTCGAGGACCGAACTTCCCGCGCCCGCCCCCAGGTTGTACACCTGCATGCCCGGCGGGCCTGCCAGGTGGTCCAGCGCGACGCGGTGCGCCTCGACGGCGTCCATGACGTGCAGATAGTCCCGGACCCCGGTGCCGTCGCGGGTCGGGTAGTCGTCACCGTAGACGGAGAGTTTGTCGCGTCGGCCGACAGCCACCTGGGCGAGGTGCGGCAGCAGGTTCTCGGTGTGGCGCGGGTCCTCGCCGATGAGTCCGCTGGGGTGGGCCCCGGCAGGGACGGGGTAGCGCAGGCTCAGCACGGTGTACTCGGGATGACGGTGGCACACGTCCGCGAGGATCTGTTCGCACATCCACTTGGAGGCCGCGTACGGCGTCCCGGGCCGGATCCGGGCGTTCTCGTCGAGCGGGCCGCCTCCGGAGTCGCCGTAGAGCCAGCAGGAGGACGCGTAGAGGAGCCGGTGCACCCCGTGCTCGTGCATGGTCCGCAGCAGGGCGGTGGTGCCGCCGACGTTGGTGTCGTAGTACGTGACGGGCATCCGTGTCGACAGGCCCCCCGCCTTGTGCGCGGCAAAGTGCACGACGGCGTCCACGGAGTGTCGGTCGAAAACGGCCGAGAGGGCGTGCCGATCACGGATGTCCAGCTCGTAGACGGCGCCGACGAAGCGGCCGGCGATCCGTTCCACCCGGGCGAAGACCTGCGGTGTGCTGTTGGAGTAGTCGTCGACCACGATCACTTCGTAGCCGTGGTCCAGCAGTTCCACACAGGTGTGGCTGCCGATGAAACCGGCCCCGCCGGTGACGAGGACAGTCGAGGGCGCCCACGAGGAGCCGGCTCCTCGCGCGTTCGTCGACTGCTGCCTGCGGGCCATGCCAGCACTCTCGCATCGGGTGGCACCGTATGTTTACGGTGTATATGTACGACTTTGCACCCGAATGCGTGGGTGGGTCAAGGCCTCACCAGCAACTGGAAGTCGAACGTGTAGAGCGAGGCCCGGTAGATGTGCGTTCCGTACTCGACCGGCCGCCCCGTGTCGTCGTACGCCGTGCGCCGCATCGTGAGCAGCGCCGCCCCTTCCGACTCGTCCAGGCGGGCCGCCTCCTGCGCCGTGGCCGCGCGGGCGCCCACGGTCTGGCGGGCGCTGTGCAGCGTGATGCCCGCGGAGCGCATCACGCGGTACAGGCCGGTCGACTCCAGGCGAGCGCTGTCGAGGTCCAGCAGGTGCACCGGCAGGTGGTTGCGGAGCAGCGCCACCGGCCGGCCGTGGGTGAGGCGCAGCCGGTCCAGGACGGTCACCTCGCTGCCCTCCGGCACCCCCAGGGCGGCGGCCACGTCGCAGGGGGCCGGGACGACCTCGTTGCGCACGACCTCGGTGGCCGGCCCCTGCCCCGCCGTCTCCAGGTCGTCGTAGAGGCTGCTCAGTTCCAGTGGGCGTCTGACCTGGCTGTGCACCACCTGCGTGCCCACCCCGCGCCGCCGGACCAGCAGCCCCTTGTCGACGAGGGACTGGATGGCCTGGCGGACGGTGGGGCGGGACAGGCCGAGGCGCACGGACAGGTCGACCTCGTTGCCCAGGAGGTTCCCCGGGGCGAGGACCCCGTGCCCGATCGCCGCCTCCAGCTGCTGCGCGAGCTGGTGGTAGAGCGGCACGGGGCTGCCCCGGTCCAGGGCGAAGTCCAGCGAGCCGAGCGCGGAGGCCGCCTTGGTGCGGGCCCGGTCACCGGTCTTCGCCATGGATGAACCCCCCCTCCGGGTGTCAGGAGTTGCTCGGGAAGCCGAGGTTGATACCGCCGTCGGCCGGGTCCGGCCAGCGGGTGGTGATGACCTTGCCCTGGGTGTAGAAGGCGATGCCGTCGTTGCCGTAGATGTGCAGGTCGCCGAAGAGGGAGTCCTTCCAGCCGCCGAAGGAGTGGTAGCCGACGGGGACCGGGATCGGGACGTTCACGCCGACCATGCCCGCCTTGACCTCCAGCTGGAAGCGGCGGGCGGCGCCGCCGTCGCGGGTGAAGATCGCGGTGCCGTTGCCCCAGCGGGAGGAGTTGATCAGCCGGATGGCCTCCTCGTACGTCTCCGTCCGAACGACCGCCAGCACCGGGCCGAAGATCTCGTCCTGGTACGCGTCCGCCGTCAGCGGCACCCGGTCCAGCAGGGAGACGCCGAGGAAGAAGCCGTTCTCGTGGCCGTCCACCGAGAAGCCCGTGCCGTCGACCACGACCTCGGCGCCCTGCTCGGCGGCCGACGCCACGTAGGACGCCACCTTGTCGCGGTGCTCGCGGGTGATCAGCGGGCCCATCTCGGAGGCCGGGTCGTCGCCGGGGCCGATCGTCAGGTTCTTCGCCCGCTCGGCGATCTTGCCGACCAGCTCGTCGCCGATGTCACCGACGGCCACGACCACCGACACGGCCATGCAGCGCTCGCCCGCCGAGCCGTACGCGGCGTTGATCGCCTGGTCGGCGGCGAGTTCCAGGTCGGCGTCGGGCAGCACCAGCATGTGGTTCTTGGCGCCGCCCAGGGCCTGCACCCGCTTGCCGTGCTCGACGGCCTTCAACTGGATGTACTTGGCGATCGGCGTCGAGCCGACGAAGGACACCGCCTCGATGTCCGGGTGCTCCAGGATGCGGTCCACGGCCGTCTTGTCGCCCTGCACGACGTTCAGGACTCCCTCCGGCAGACCGGCCTCGGTGGCCAGCTCGGCGAGCCTGAGGGAGGCCGACGGGTCCTTCTCGGACGGCTTCAGCACGAACGTGTTGCCGCAGGCGATGGCCAGCGGGAACATCCACATCGGCACCATCGCCGGGAAGTTGAACGGCGTGATGCCCGCGACCACGCCCAGCGGCTGGCGGATCGAGGCCACGTCGACCCGGGTGGACACCTGGGTCGACAGCTCGCCCTTGAGCTGGACGGAGATCCCGCACGCCAGCTCCACGATCTCCATGCCGCGCGCGACCTCGCCGAGCGCGTCGGAGTGCACCTTGCCGTGCTCGGCGGTGATCAGCGCGGCGATCTCGTCGCGGTGGGCGTCGAGCAGCTCGCGGTACTTGAACAGGATCGCCGTGCGCTTGGCCAGGGAGGACTCGCCCCAGTGCTCGAAGGCGGCCCTGGCGGAGGCGACCGCGGTGTCGACCTCGTCGACGGACGCGAACGCGACCTGCTTCTCCTGGGTGCCGGTCGCCGGGTTGTAGACGGGGCCGAAGCGGCCGGAGGTGCCCTCGACGGGCTTGCCGTCGATCCAGTGGGTGATGGTCTTCATGGTGCGGGGGGCCTTTCGTGAAGCTTGAGTTCAGGGGGAGTTCAGAGGTGGCGGCGGCGGTCCGCCACCTGGCGGTCGTAGCGCTCGCGGGCCTCGACGGCCGCCTCGCGGGAGGCGGTCTCGGCCACCGGCACGTCCCACCAGGCCTCGGCCGGGGGAGCGGTGGGCGTCGGGTCGGTCTCGACGTACACGCACGTCGGCCGGTCCGAGGCACGGGCCGCTGCGAGCGCCTCGCGCAGCTCACGCACGGTCTTGGCGCGCAGCACCTCCATACCGAGGCTGGCGGCGTTGGCGGCCAGGTCGACGGGCAGCGGGGCGCCGGTGAAGGTGCCGTCGGGGGCCCGGAAGCGGTACGCGGTGCCGAACCGCTCGCCGCCGGTCTCCTGCGACAGACCGCCGATGGAGGCGTAGCCGTGGTTCTGGATGAGGACGATGTTGAGCGGCAGGCCCTCCTGGACGGCCGTGACGATCTCCGTCGGCATCATCAGGTAGGTGCCGTCACCGACCAGCGCCCACACCGGGGTGCCCGGGGCGGCCTGCTGGACGCCGATGCCGGCCGGGATCTCGTAGCCCATGCAGGAGTAGCCGTACTCCAGGTGGTACTGGCGCGGGCTGCGCGAGCGCCACAGTTTGTGCAGGTCGCCGGGGAGCGAACCGGCCGCGTTGATCACCACGTCGTCGTCGCCGACGGCCGCGTCCAGCGCGCCGAGCACCTGCGTCTGCGTCGGGACCGCGTTCTCGTCGCCGGCCCGGTAGGCGGCCTCGACGACCTCCTCCCAGCGGTCCTTGCCGGCGCGGTACCCGGCCTCGTACGCCTCGCTCACGCGGTGGCCCGAGAGCGCCTCCAGCAGCCTCTCCAGGCCGGACCGCGCGTCGCACACCAGCGTCCGCGCCGCCAGCTTGTGCGCGTCGAAGCCGGTGATGTTGAGGTTGAGGAACCGCACGTCAGGGTTCTGGAAGAGCGTGCCGGAGGCGGTGGTGAAGTCGGTGTACCGGGTGCCGACGCCGATCACCAGGTCGGCGGTGCGGGCGAGTTCGTCGCTGACCGCCGTCCCGGTGTGGCCGATGCCGCCGAGGTCGGCGGGGTGGTCGTGGCGCAGGGAGCCCTTGCCGGCCTGGGTGGAGGCGACCGGGATGCCGGTGGCCTCCACGAACGCCTTGAGCGCCGCCTCGGCCTCGCTGTGGTGGACGCCGCCGCCCGCCACGATCAGCGGCCGCTCGGCCGACCGGATCGCCTCGACCGCGGCCGACAGTTCCACCGGGTCCGGTGCGGGACGCCGTACGTACCAGACGCGCTCGGCGAAGAACTCCTCCGGCCAGTCGTACGCCTCCGCCTGCACGTCCTGGGGCAGAGCGAGGGTGACGGCGCCGGTCTCGGCCGGGTCGGCCAGCACCCGCATCGCCTGCAGCGCCGAGGGGATCAGCGCCTCGGGGCGGGTGATCCGGTCGAAGTACCTCGACACCGGGCGCAGCGTGTCGTTGACCGACACATCGGCCTCGACCGGGTGCTCCAGCTGCTGGAGCAGCGGATCGGGGGCGTGCGAGGCGAAGTAGTCGCCGGGCAGCAGCAGCACCGGCAGGCGGTTGATCGTCGCCAGGGCGGCACCGGTGACCAGGTTGGTGGCGCCCGGGCCGATCGAGGTCGTCACCGCCTGGGCGGAGAGGCGGTTCAGCTGCCGGGCGTAGCCGACGGCCGCGTGCACCATGGACTGCTCGTTGCGGCCCTGGTGGAACGGCATGACCTCCTCACCCGCCTCCAGCAGCGCCTGGCCGACCCCGGCAACGTTGCCATGGCCGAAGATGCCCCAGGTCCCGGCGATCAGCCGGCGCCGCACGCCGTCCCGCTCGGTGTACTGGGCGGACAGGAACCGGACCAGCGCCTGGGCGGTCGTCAGTCTGCGGGTGGGGGCGCTCATACGGAGGTCTCCGGGGCGGTGTAGAGGGGGAGGCGGGGGTCGACCGGCTGGTCGGGCCAGGTGCCGCGGACCCAGGCGTGGTCGGGGTGGTCGCAGATCAGCCAGGCGCGCTCGGCCTCCGGGCCCGCCATGACGTTGAGGTAGTACATGTGGTGGCCGGGCGTGGCCATGGACGGCCCGTGCCAGCCGTCGGGGATCAGGACGACGTCACCGTCGCGGACCTCCGCCAGCACGTCGGTCTCGCGGCCCGGGCCGGACGGGGAGACGCGCTGGTAGCCGAGGCCGGGGATGCCGTCGTGGCCGGCGAACTCGAAGTAGTAGATCTCCTCCAGCACGGACTCCTCGCCCGGCCGGTGCTCGTCGTGCTTGTGCGGCGGGAACGACGACCAGTTGCCGCCCGGGGTGATCACCTCGACCGCGATGAGCTTGTCGCACTCGAAGACCCCGGCCGCGCCGAAGTTGTTGACCTGCCGGGAGCAGTTCCCGGTGCCCCGCAGCTCCACGGGCACCTCGGAGGCCGGGCCGTAGCGGGCGGGCAGCCGGCGGGTGCAGCGCGCGCCGGTCAGCGCGAACCGGCCGCCCCCGGTGGACGTCACGGTGACCCGGGCGTCGCGCGGCACGTACGCGAAGTCACTGACACCGCTGAACACATCGGCACGGCCCTGGAGTTCGAAGGTCTCCTGGCCGAAGTCGTCCCCGGCGGCGACCGTGCAGCCGCCGCTCAGCGGGACGACGATCCACTCGCTGTCACCGGTGTCGAAGGAGTGCGCGCCGCCGGGCGGCAGCTCCAGGACCCGCAGGCTGGAGTGGCCCCAGCCGGCCTTCTCGGGTGTGACGTCGACGGTGTAGGGGCCGCCGAGGGCCTTGCCGGCGGGAAGGTGGTACGTCATTGCATCCTCCGGATCACAGCAGACCGACGGCCGTGTCCACGGCCTCTTCCACGCTGCCCCCGGCCGGGTAGAGCAGCGACCGCCCGACGACCATGCCCTGGACGGAGGGCAGCCGCAGGGCCTTGCGCCAGCGTTCGTAGGCGCCCTCCTGGTCCTCGCCCACCTCGCCGCCGAGCAGCACGACCGGGAGGGTGGAGGTCTCCAGCACCTCGGCCATGTCGTCCGGGTCGTCGGTGACGGGCAGCTTCAGCCAGGTGTAGGCGGAGGTGCCGCCCAGGCCCGAGGCGATCGCGACGGAGCGGGTGACGGCCTCTGCGGACAGGTCGTTGCGCACACCGCCGTCGACCCGCCGGGAGATGAACGGCTCGACGAACAAGGGCAGCCGCCGCTCCGCCATGGCGTCGATCGCCCGGGCCGTGGACTCCAGGGTGGTCAGCGAGCCCGGATCGTCGTAGTCGACGCGGACCAGGAGCTTGCCCGCGTCGAAGCGGAGCCGGGCGATGTCCTCGGCGCGGTGGCCGGTGAAGCGGTCGTCCATCTCGAATGCGGCGCCGGCGAGGCCACCGCGGTTCATCGAGCCCATGACGACCTTGTTCTCCAGCACTCCCAGCAGGAGCAGGTCCTCCAGGATGTCCGCGGTGGCGAGCACCCCGTCGACGCCGGGCCGCGACAGCGCGGTGCACAGCCGCTCCAGCAGGTCCGCGCGGTTGGCCATGGCCAGGCGCCGGTCGCCGATCCCGAGGGCGCCGCGCGCCGGGTGGTCGGCGGCCACGATCATCAGGCGGCCGCTGTCGCCGAGCAGCGGGCGCCGCGTCCGCCGGGCCGCCGCCTCGGCGACGGCCTCGGGGTTGCGCGCTCTGACCGTGGTGAGGTCGGGGATGCCGATGTTCAAGGAAGGCTCCGTTTCAGTGGCTCGTACTCGGCGACGGCATCAGTGGCTCGTGCTCGGCGGCGCATCAGCGACTCGTGCTCGGCGACGGCACCCCGGCGAGGAGGTCCGCGACCTCGGACTCGGTGGGCATCGCGGAGGAGCAGGCGAGACGCGAGGCGACGAGGGCGCCGGCGGTGTTGGCGTGGCGCATGGTCCGCTCCAGGTCCCAGCCGGCGAGCAGACCGTGGCAGAGCGAGCCGCCGAAGGCGTCACCCGCGCCCAGACCGTTGACCACTTCGACCGGCACCGGCGGGACCTCGGCCCGGGTGCCGTCGCGGTGCACGGCCAGGACGCCCTTGGGGCCCTGCTTGACGACGGCCAGCTCCACGCCGGCTTCCAGCAGCGCGTCCGCGCAGGCCTGCGGCTCGCGCACGCCGGTGGCGATCTCGCACTCGTCGAGGTTGCCGACCGCGACCGTGGCGTGCCGCAGGGCCTCGCGATAGTACGGGCGGGCCTCCTCGGGGTCGCGCCAGAACATCGGGCGCCAGTCGAGGTCGAAGACGGTGATGCCGGACTTGTCGCGGGCCTTGAGGGCGGCGAGCGTGGCGGAGCGGCTCGGCTCCTCGCTCAGGCCGGTGCCGGTGATCCAGAAGATCCGGGCCCCGCGGACGGCGAAGAAGTCCAGCTCGTCGGTGTGGATCTCCAGGTCCGGGGCCTTGGGACGGCGGTAGAAGTACAGCGGGAAGTCGTCCGGCGGGAAGATCTCGCAGAACGTGACCGGCGTCGGGTACGCGCCGACCGGGGTGACCCAGCGGTCGTCGACGCCGAAGCCCTTCAGCTCCTCGTGCAGATACGTGCCGAAGGGGTCGTCGCCGGTGCGCGTGATCACCGCCGTACGGCGTCCCAGGCGGGCCGCGGCGACCGCCACATTGGCTGCGGAACCTCCCAGGAATTTCCCGAACGTCTCCACTTTCTCCAGGGGGACGCCCGTCTGCAGGGGGTAGAGGTCGACCCCGATGCGGCCCATCGTGATCACATCGAAATACTGGGCTGTCTCGGCCATGCGCGACCTCCTCGGGAAGCTGGGGATGCGGGTCCTGAAGCGCCCTGACACGGTGGGGGCGTGGATCCATGGACCTGCCGCACCTCAGATTTAGGGCTCCGAGGGCGCCGCTGTCAATAGTTTGTACTTACATTCGGACCTGCTAGTGAAATGATGTCTTAACAAAGTATTGACAGCGAGCGCGGCAGGGACTTGGATCCCGTGGCATCGCAACAGTGTGTTTGCGGCATCATGATCCGGACTCCGTAAGGCTCCGGGACCACGGATCCCTTCGTGATCCCTTCCTTTCCCCCGCAGTAGCACAGTGAGGTGCCAGGAAAGATGGACCGCTCTTCTCACCCCCGCTCTCGCAGGTTCGCGCCCGTCGTCGCCGTGGCCGCGGCAGCGGCCCTGACCCTCGCCGGCTGCTCCAGCAGTTCCGGAGGCAAAAAGTCCGAGGAAGGCGCCGCGGACGCGTCGGCCGGCAAGGCGACCACGCCGCGCATGACCGTCGCCCTGGTCACGCACCAGGCGCCCGGCGACACCTTCTGGGACACCGTCCGCAAGGGCGCCGAGGCCGCCGCCGCCAAGGACAACATCAAGCTCATCTACTCGGCCGACCCGAACGCGGGCAACCAGGCCAACCTGGTCCAGACCGCGATCGACCAGAAGGTCGACGGCATCGCGGTCACACTCGCCAAGCCGGACGCCATGAAGGGCGTCATAGGCAAGGCGGACAAGGCCGGCATACCCGTCGTCGGCCTCAACTCCGGCCTGAGCGACTGGAAGCAGTTCAACATGCTGGAGTTCTTCGGCCAGGACGAGTCCGTCGCGGGCGAGGCCTTCGGCAAGAAGCTCAACGAGGTCGGTGCGAAGCACGCCCTCTGTGTCATCCAGGAGCAGGGCAACGTGGGTCTCACCCAGCGCTGCGACGGCGTGGAGAAGACCTTCGACGGCAAGCTCGACGTCCAGAACGTCAACGGCGCGGACAAGCCGTCGGTGAAGTCGACGCTCACCGCCAAGCTGAAGCAGGACTCCTCCATCGACTACGTCGTCACGCTCGGAGCCCCGTTCGCGCTGACCGCGGTGCAGTCGGTCAGTGATGCCGGCAGCAAGGCGAAGGTCGCGACCTTCGACCTCAACAAGGAACTCATCAAGGCCGTCAAGAGCGGCGACATCCAGTTCGCGGTGGACCAGCAGCCCTACCTGCAGGGTTACCTGGCCGTCGACGGTCTGTGGCTCTACAAGAACAACGGCAACTACAGCGGCGGCGGCGAGCAGCCCGTGCTGACCGGCCCGGCCTTCGTCGACAAGTCCAACGTCGACAAGATCGCCGAGTTCGCCGCGAAGGGCACCCGGTGATGAGCATGACCCAGCAGGCTGAGCCGGCGGTGACTTCACCGCCGGTCTCCGGCCCGGGCAAGGAGAAGGACGGGCGGACCCAGCAGCGCTCCCTGGTGCTGAGACTGCTCGCTCGGCCCGAGGTGGGCGTCTTCCTCGGCGCCCTGGCCATCCTGGTCTTCTTCCTGATCATGGCGCCGACATTGCGCCAGGGCAGTTCGATGTCGACGGTCCTCTACCAGTCGTCGACCATCGGGATCATGGTCCTGCCCGTGGCGCTGCTGATGATCGGCGGCGAGTTCGACCTGTCCTCCGGCGTCGCGCCGGTCGCCTCGGCGCTGACGGCGAGCATGACCGCCTTCGAGCTGACCCTGAACGTCTGGGTCGGCGTGATCGCGGCCCTGGTGGTGTCGCTTGCGATCGGCTTCTTCAACGGCTGGCTGCTGGTGAAGACCGGGCTGCCGAGCTTCCTGGTCACCCTGGGCACGTTCATGGGTCTGCAGGGCGTGAACCTGGCGGTGACCAAGCTGGTCACCGGCAACGTCGCCACGGACGACATCAGCGACATGGACGGCTTCGACCAGGCCAAGGCCCTGTTCGCCTCGTCCTTCGACGTCGGCGGAGTCAACGTCAAGATCACTGTCTTGTGGTGGCTGGCTTTCGCGGCGCTGGCCACGTGGGTCCTGCTGCGCACCAAGTACGGTAACTGGATCTTCGCGGTCGGCGGCAACAAGGACAGCGCCCGCGCCGTCGGCGTCCCGGTGAACTTCACCAAGATCTCGCTGTTCGTGCTGGTCGGTTTCGGCGCCTGGTTCGTCGGCATGCACAACCTGTTCCAGTACAACACCGTGCAGTCCGGTGAGGGCGTGGGCAACGAGCTGATCTACATCGCCGCGGCGGTGGTCGGCGGCTGTCTGCTGACCGGCGGTTACGGCACGATCATCGGCCCGGTCTTCGGCGCGTTCATGTTCGGCCTGGTCCAGTTGGGCATCGTCTACGCCACCTGGAACCCCGACTGGTTCAAGACCTTCCTCGGCGTGATGCTCGTAGGCGCCACCCTCGTCAATCTGTGGGTCCGCAAGCAAGCGACCCGGAGGTGATCGGAATGACAAGCAACTCCACCGGCACCCACGGGGCCGTTCTGAAGGACACCCGGCCCGCGGACGAGCGTCCCGTGATCGAGCTGAAGGACGCGGGCAAGTCCTACGGCAACATCCGCGCCCTGCACGGCGTGAGCCTCGAAGTCCACCCCGGCCGGGTGACCTGCGTCCTCGGTGACAACGGCGCCGGCAAGTCCACCCTCATCAAGATCATCTCGGGTCTGCACCAGCACACCGAGGGCGAGTTCCTCGTCGACGGCGAACCGGTGCGCTTCTCGACCCCGCGCGAGGCCCTCGACAAGGGCATCGCCACGGTCTACCAGGACCTCGCGGTCGTCCCGCTGATGCCGGTGTGGCGCAACTTCTTCCTCGGCTCCGAGATGACCAAGGGCCCCTGGCCCGTGCGCCGTCTCGACATCGAGACGATGAAGAAGACCGCGGACGAAGAGCTGCGCAACATGGGCATCGTCCTGGACGACATGGAACAGCCCATCGGCACGCTCTCCGGCGGCCAGCGCCAGTGCGTCGCCATCGCCCGCGCCGTCTACTTCGGCGCCCGCGTCCTCATCCTGGACGAGCCGACCGCCGCCCTCGGCGTCAAGCAGTCCGGTGTGGTGCTGAAGTACATCGCCGCCGCCCGCGAGAAGGGCCTCGGCGTCATCTTCATCACCCACAACCCGCACCACGCCTACATGGTCGGCGACCACTTCAGCGTGCTGCGCCTCGGCACCATGGAACTGTCCGCCTCCCGCAGCGACGTCAGCCTCGAAGAGCTGACCAACCACATGGCGGGCGGCGCCGAACTGGCCTCTCTCAAGCACGAGTTGTCACAGGTTCACGGAGTCGACGTCGAAGAGCTCCCCGAAGAGGGGGACCTCACCGCTCCCGTAGCCACGTCCTCGGAAGGAAAGTCCTGACATGGCCCTCGCGCTCGACCGCATCCGGGTCGGCTCCGCCCCCGACTCCTGGGGCGTCTGGTTCCCCGACGACCCCCAGCAGGTGCCCTGGGAACGCTTCCTCGACGAAGTAGCCGAGGCAGGCTACTCCTGGATCGAACTCGGCCCGTACGGCTACCTCCCGACGGACCCGGCCCGGCTCACCGACGAGGTGGCCAAGCGGAACCTGAAGGTCTCCGCCGGCACCATCTTCTGCGGACTGCACCGCGGCCCCTCCGAGTGGGACTCCACCTGGGAGCAGGTCAGCAACGTGGCCGCGCTCACCCAGGCGATGAACGCCAAGCACCTGGTCGTCATCCCGTCCTTCTGGCGCGACGACAAGACCGCCGAGATTCTGGAGGCGCCGGAGCTCACCACCGAGCAGTGGCGCAACCTCACCACGGGCATGGAGCGCCTCGGTCGCGAGGTGAAGGACAAGTACGGCCTGGACATCGTCGTCCACCCGCACGCCGACACCCACATCGACACCGAGGCGCACGTCGAGCAGTTCCTCGACTCGACCGACTCCGACGCCGTCAACCTCTGCCTGGACACCGGGCACTACGCCTACTGCGGCGGCGACAGCGTCAAGCTGATCGAGACCTACGGCGAGCGCATCGGCTATCTGCACCTCAAGCAGGTCGACCCGGAGATCCTCGCCGACGTCGTCAAGAACGAGGTCCCGTTCGGCCCGGCCGTCGCGCGCGGTGTGATGTGCGAACCGCCCGCCGGTGTCCCGGAGCTGGGCCCCGTCCTCACGGCCGCCCAGAAGCTCGGTGTGGACCTGTTCGCCATCGTCGAGCAGGACATGTACCCCTGCGAGCCGGACAAGCCGCTGCCGATCGCGGTGCGCACCCGCAAGTTCCTGCGGTCCTGCGGCGCCTGACGACCCGAAAGGACGGCCATGACGGAGCGTGCCCCTCTGGGAGTCGCGGTCATCGGTACCGGAAGGATGGGCGCCGACCATGTGCGCCGCATCCACGAAGTCACCAGCGGAGCACGGGTGGCGGCCGTCGTGGACGTCGACGCGGAGCGCGCGAAGGCCGTCGCCGCCCGTGTCGGCGGCTGCACCGCCCACACCGACCCGGCTGCCGCGATGGCGGCGGCCGACGTGGACGCCGTCCTGATCGCCTCCCCGGGCCCGGCCCACGAGGCCACCCTCCTCGCCGCCTTCGAGCACGATCTGCCCGTCCTGTGCGAGAAGCCGCTCACCCCCGACGCGGCCTCCGCGCTGCGCGTCCTCGAAGCCGAACAGCGACTCGGCCACCGCCTGGTCCAGGTCGGCTTCATGCGCCGCTACGACCCCGAGTACGCGAAGCTGAAGGCCCTGCTGGCGACGGGTCAGCTGGGCCGTCCGCTCATGCTGCACAACCGGCACCGCAACGTCGCCAGCCCGCCCTTCTTCACCAGCTCCATGCTGATCAGCGACTCCGTCGCCCACGAGGCCGACGCGACCCGCTGGCTGCTGGGCCACGAGATCACCGCCGTCACGGTGCTGCGCCCCACCCCCTCGGCCAGCGCACCGGACGCCCTCCAGGACCCCCAGTTCGTCGTCTTCGAGACCGACGGCGGCGCCCTCAGCGACGTCGAGATCTTCGTCAACTGCGGCTTCGGCTACCAGGTCCAGGCCGAGGTCGTCTGCGAACGCGGCACCGCCCGCATCGGCGACGGCCACGCCCTGGTCACCAACATGGCCGGCCGCTGGGGCGGCACCATCGCCCAGGACTGGACCGAACGCTTCGAGACGGCCTACGACCAGGAGATCCAGACCTGGGTCGACGCCACCCGCCGCGGCGAGGTCACCGGCCCGAGCACCTGGGACGGCTACGCCGCGGCGGCGGTGTGCGAAGCGGGCGTGCGGGCACTTCAGGACGGGGGCCGCGTAGAGGTGGCGTTGGTGGAGAAGCCCGCCCTGTACCAGTGAGTCCCGCTTGATCAAGCCCTGTCTCACGCCTCTTACGACTTCCGCCCCGACTCCCAGTCGGGGCGGAAAGTCCGCAATCATCGTGAAGTGCGCCGCGCCAGGCGAGGCTTTACTCCATCACCACTTCTTGCAGGCAGTTCCGAGTATCTGCTGGTTGTCGACACGCTTGATCGACCCGCAGCTTCTGATTCCGACTCCCTTGGCGTATGTGGCATTGATTTTGAATTTGTGACTGCAGCTGCCCCCCGTGCTGCTGCCACCGCAAATCTTTGTGTGCGTCTTGGTCGGCGAGGTGGTGGCGTAATAGGTGAACTGATACTGGGCAGGGCCTTGGGGTTCCGGGATCCCGTGGATAGTGACAGAGTCGACGCGAGTACCGCTGCCGAAAATCACCATTTCCACGTTGCCGCCGGTGACCACCTCATCGGCGGCTGCCGGTGCGGACGCCATGGCCGTCATCGCCACTGCTGCGACCCCGGCACCGATTAGTCTCCTGGCCTTCACGTTGCTGCCTCCTTGTTTCCCCCTGACGCCACTTCCTGTGGCGCGCTGGCCAGTTGGAGGGTACATGAAATGATCTGCTGGGTGGCTGGTTCTCGGAAGATTGCGGGTGCCTTTTCGAAGGGAGGTCCGCCAATCCGAATCATTCGCCCCGGAGGATTTGATTAAATTTCTGGAGTGTCCGGGATATCCGTCACACCCAGGAATCGGAGTGCGTATTCGGGTTTGACTCGGAGGTGCCGGCTGAGTCGACTGCCGTACGGCGCCGGTCCGCGAGGCAGGCACCCACCGCCCGATCCAGGGCATCACCGTCAACTGCCCTCAACACACGCCCGATCGTCGCCGCCGACGCTCTCTCAGCCCGTGAGTGCCGTACGCGGACGCGGCTCGAACCCCGCCTCCCGGTAGCACGCGTCGATGAGTTCCATCGTCGTCACCGCGTCGTCCGCGTCCAGCGGCAGCGGAGCACCGCCCCGTACCCGGGCCGCGAACGCCTCCAGCTGGTACGTGTACGACGAGCGCGTGCCGAGCAGTTCCGTGCGCTCACCCTGCGGTGTGCGGATCACGATGCGGTCGTCCAGCTGGGGCAGGACGAAGTTCGGGGCCGTCGCCTCGCCCCGGGAGCCGATGATCCTGATGCCCATGTCCAGGCCGTCGTGGGCCATGTGGCAGCGGGCGGAGCCCGTCGCGCCACCGGGATACTCCAGGTCGGCGTCGAGCCATTCGTCGACACCGGGCGAGCCCGTGCGTTCACCGGCCCGGGCCGCGGTCGGGCGTGGGGCGCCGCCCGCCCAGGGGGCGAGCATCCGCAGCGCGTGCAGGCTGTAGCAGCCGAGGTCCATCAGGGCGCCGCCGGCCAGCGGCAGTGACCAGCGCGGGTCCGTGTCCGGCGGCGCGGCGATGGCGACCATCGCCTCGACGTGCCGCAGTTCGCCCAGCTCGCCCGAGGCGAGCAGCTCGTGGAGGCGGCGGGTGACGGGGTGGAAGAGGTAGTGGAAGGCCTCCATGAAGACCGTCCCTGACTTCCCGGCGGCCTGCCGTACCTCCGCCGCCTCCTGCGCGTTGCTCGCCGACGGCTTCTCCGACAGCACGTGCTTGCCGGCCGCGAGGGCGGCCAGGTTCCACGGGCCGTGCAGGCCGTTGGCGAGCGGGTTGTAGACGACGTCGACCTCGGGGTCGGCGATCAGCTCGGTGTACGAGCCCGCCACCCGCTCCACGCCGTGCCGGGCGGCGAACGCCTCGGCGCGGGGGCGGTCGCGGGCGGCCACCGCGACGAGGCGGTGGCCGGTCGCCCGGGCCGGGTCGATCAGGGAGCGTTCGGTGATCCGCGCGGCTCCCAGCACACCTATGCGCAGGGGCTCCCGGCCCGTGTCGCTCATGCCTGCCGTACCTCCTCGATCGTCACGGGACGGTGCTCGCGCAGGGACAGGGTGCACGCGTCGGCGATCCAGCCCGCCTCCAGGGCGTCCTCGATCGTGCAGGGGGAGGGGCGGGTGCCGGCGACGACCTCGGTGAACGCGGTCAGTTCGGCGCGGTAGGCGTCGGTGAAGCGGTCCATGAAGAAGTCGTGCGGCGTGCCCGCCGGGAAGGTCACCCCGGGCTCGACGGAGCGCAGCGGCAGCTTGTCCTCCAGGCCCACCGCGATGGAGTCCTGGAAGCCGTGGATCTCCATGCGGACGTCGTAACCCCGGGCGTTGTGGCGGGAGTTGGACACGACCGCGAGGGTGCCGTCGTCCAGGGTGAGGATCGCGCCGGTGGTGTCGGCGTCGCCGGCCTCCTTGATGAAGTCGGCGCCCCGGTTGCCGCCCACGGCGTACACCTCGGTCACCTCGCGGCCGGTCACCCAGCGGATGATGTCGAAGTCGTGCACCGAGCAGTCGCGGAAGATGCCCCCGGAGGCGGCGATGTACGCGGCCGGCGGCGGCGCCGGGTCCAGCGTGGTCGAGCGGACCGTGTGCAGCGTGCCGAGCTCACCGCTCTGCACGGCGGCCCGGGCGTTGACGAACCCGGCGTCGAAACGGCGGTTGTAGCCGATCTGGATCGGCACGTCCCGGCCGCGGACGGCCTTGAGCACCTCGACACCCTCGGCCATGGTCCGGGCGACTGGCTTCTCGCAGAAGACGGGGACACCGGCTTCGACACCGGCGAGGATCAGCGCGGGATGGGCGTCCGTGGCGGCCGCGACGACGATGCCGTCCACGCCGGCGGCCAGCAGCGCATCCGGGGAGTCCACGACGTCCGCCCCGAACCGCTCGGCGGCGGCCTTGGCGGCGTCCGCGAACGGGTCGGTGACGACGAGGGAGTCGACGGCGTCGAGTCCGGAGAGGGTCTCGGCGTGGAAGGCGCCGATGCGGCCGAGGCCGAGGATTCCGATACGCATGGGGGTGTTGCTCCTAGAGGAGGGGGAGGGTTGCTTGCGGAGAGGGCTCAGTCGAGTCCGCCGAGGACGTTCTGGTCCCAGTCGATGACCGATCCGGTGACCACCCCGGACCGGTCCGACAGCAGGAAGACCACGAAGTCGGCGATCTCGTCCGGCTGGCCGAGCTTGCCCATGGGCAGCTTCGCGGCGGCTTCGTCACGCCAGTCGTCCCCGGCCCCGTGGAAGGCCCGCTGCGTGGCGTCCTCGCCCTCCGTCGCCGTCCAGCCGATGTTGAGGCCGTTGATCCGGACCCGGTCCCAGCGGTGGGCGTGCGCGGCGTTGCGGGTCAGGCCGATCAGCCCCGCCTTGGCGGCGACGTACGGCGCCAGGAACGGCTGCCCGCCGTGGGCCGACGAGGTGATGATGTTGACGACCGTGCCGGGCGCCTCGCGCCCCACCATGTCCGCCACCGCCGCCTGCATCGCGAAGAACGGGCCCTTGAGGTTGATCCCGATGTGCTGGTCGAACAGCTCGGGCGTGGTGTCGAGCAGCGTGCCGCGGGAGGTCAGTCCGGCCGAGTTCACGAGGCAGTCGACCCGGCCGTACGTTTCCACGACCCGGGCCACCGAGGCCTTCGCCTGCTCGGCGTCGGACAGGTCGGCCCGCACGTACAGGGCCTTGCCGCCCGCGGCGGTCAGTTCCTCCACCAGGGCTTCGCCGGGCTCGGGACGCCGCCCGGTGACGGCCACGACCGCCCCTTCGCGCACCGCGGCCCGCGCGATGGCCGCGCCGACCCCCTGGCTTCCGCCGTTGACCAGGACGACCTTGTCGTCGAGTAGTCCCATCGGGTTCCTCAGCTCTCTCGCCGTTCGGCACCGGCCCGCAGCTCCGCCCGGAGCGCCTCCGGCGTCCATTCCTCGCGCAGCGCCCGCCGCATCAGATCCGCCTGCGAGGGCGGGGCCAGCCCGTCGACCGGCGGGTCGCTGTCGAGGTTGGTGGGGAAGGGGTAGCCCTCGGCGCTCGCCGCGACCACATGGTCCAGCCACGCCTGGTCGGCACCCTCGGCCTTGCGCCTGAGGAGGGCCGGGTACACCGCGTTGGACACCGCCTCCCGGTCCACCGTCTCCATGGCACGGCCGAACGGGGACGACACCTGGAGCAGGTTGGCCATGCGCCGGATGTCCGCGGAGCGGTTGGTGCCGGCCGCGTGGAACAGGGCCGGGTTGAAGAACACCGCGTCGCCCTTCGCGAGCGGCAGCTGCACCTGGTGCGCCTCGAAGTACGCCCGGAACTCCGGCAGCCGCCAGGCGAGATAGCCCGGCTCGTACTTCTGCGAGTGCGGCAGGTACATCGTCGGCCCGGACTCCACCGGCATGTCGCAGTGCGCGACCGCGCCCTGCAGCGTCAGCGCGGGGGAGAGGCGGTGCACGTGCGCCGGGTAGGCGGCGGCGACCTCGTTCGTCAGGAAGCCCAGGTGGTAGTCGCGGTGCGCGTCCTGCGCGGCGCCGCCCGGGTTGACCACGTTGAGCTGGGAGGTGACCTGGTAGCCGGGGCCCAGCCAGGCGGTGGCCACCAGGGCCAGGACCTCGTTCGCGTAGTAGTCGGCGAACGCCTCCGGGTCGCGGAGGGCCGCCTTCTCCAGCGCGTTCCACACCCGGTCGTTGGCGCCCGGCTTGGCGAAGTGGTCACCGGCGGCCGCGCCCGAGGCGCGCTGCTCGGCGATCAGCGCCTCGAACACGTCGGTGGCCCGGTCCACGACCCGGGGGTCGGGAAAGGCGCCGCGGAAGACCACGATGCCGGGCCCGTCGGCGAGCGCCCGCACCAGCTCGGCCTGGACCACCCGGTCGCCTTCGATCAGGCCGCAGTCGTAGACGGGCACGTTGCGCTCCACGGCGGACGCGTGCGGGTAGTCGGCGGGGTCGGTGGCCCGCTCGACCAGCGCGCGGAACGCGCCGAGATCGCAGTCCTGCTCGGACAGCCAGGCACGGTGGTGGACGGAAGTGAAGGACATCGTCGTCCTTTCGAGGTCACGGAGCGACGCAGCCCTGCCATTCTTGTCAGTACAAACACCTCGAACAACCAGCAGCGAGCCATCAAAAACCCCTCAAGGAGCCGGCGCATGGGCCACCCGTTCCCGATCCGGGAGATCGCACGGCAGGCGGGCCTGAGCGAGGCGACCGTCGACCGGGTGCTGAACGGCAGGGGAGGCGTGCGCGAGAGCACCGCACGGGAGGTCCGCCAGGCCATCGCCGACCTCGACCGGCAGCGCACCCAGGTCCGCCTCGTCGGCCGGACGTTCATGGTCGACATCGTGATGCAGGCGCCCGAACGGTTCACGACGGCCGTCCGTGCCGCCCTGGAGGCCGAGCTGCCGTCCCTGCGTCCGGCGGTGCTGCGCTCCCGCTTCCACTTCCGCGAGACCGGCCCGGCCGGGGAGCTGGTGCGGATCCTGGACCGCATCGCCCGGCGCGGCTCGCAGGGCGTGATCCTCAAGGCCCCGGATGTCCCCGAGGTCACCGCCGCGGTCGGCCGCCTCGAAGCCGCCGGCGTCCCGGTCGTGACGCTGGTGACCGACCTGCCCGCCAGCACCCGCCGCGCCTACGTCGGCATAGACGACCGGGCGGCGGGAGCGACGGCCGCCTACCTGATGGGCCAGTGGCTGGGCCGGCGCCCGGGCAACATCCTCACCAGCCTCAGCAGCGGCTTCTTCCGCAACGAGGAAGAGCGCGAGATGGGCTTCCGCAGCGCGATGCGCGCCCGGCACCCCGAGCGCACACTGGTCGAGATCGCCGAGGGGCAGGGCCTGGACGCCACCCAGTACGACCTCGTCCGGGCCGCACTGGAACGCGACCCGGACATCCGCGCGGTGTACTCGATCGGCGGCGGCAACATCGCGACACTGCGGGCCTTCGACGACCTCGGCCGCGACTGCGCGGTGTTCGTCGCGCACGACCTCGACCACGACAACACCCGGCTGCTGCGCGAGCACCGGCTGTCCGCCGTGCTCCACCACGACCTCCGCCAGGACGTCCGCGAGGCCTGCCACACCGTCATGCGCGCCCACGACGCGCTGCCCCCGGCGGGTCCGACCCTGCCGTCGGCGATCCAGGTGGTGACGCCGTACAACATGCCACCGCAGGCGGCCGTGTGATCCGGACGGCAAGGCCGGGCGTGGATACGGAAGCGGGGCCCGCACTGCGCCTACCGTCGGGCCCATGTGGACATCACGCCCGGACGGCGGGCCGGGCCGGTTGCTGGCGCTCGCCGACGGCGTGTTCGCCATCGCCATCACCCTGCTCGTCCTGGATCTCTACGTGCCCCGGGACCTGGAGCCCGACGAGTACCAGGAGGCCCTGCGCCGGGTGCTTCCCGACCTCGGGGCCTACGCGCTCAGCGTCGCGGTGCTCGGCAGCTACTGGCGCGACCACCGCAGGATCTTCCGCGGGGTGCGTGAGGTCGACGCGCAGGTGGTCGGCCTGTCCGTCGTCGGGTTCGGCGTCGCGGCCCTCGTGCCCTTCCCCACCCGGCTGCTTGCCGAGTACGGCGACCAGTCCCTGACGGTCGCCGTCTACGCCGGGGCGGTCGCCGCGCTCGGCGCCTGCCATGTGGCGATCGCGGCCGTCCTGGCCAGGCGCCCCTGGCTGCGCCACGGCACGCCCACCGACGCGACGACCCCGCTGTACCTCCTCGACAGCGCCACGATCGTGGTGGTCTTCCTCGTCACCGTGCCGCTGGTCTTCGTGACCGGCCCCGCCATCATGTGGCTGTGGCTCGTCCTCGTCCCGGTGAAGGTCTACCTGGGCCGACGCCTCCAGACCCGGGGCTGACGGACCGCTTCATGCCGCCCGGCCACCTGTGCCCGTATCGCTTCAGGCCGCCCGGCCACCTTCGCCCGTATCGCTTCAGGCCGCCCGGCCACCTTCGCCCGCGTACCGCTTCAGGCCGCCCGGCCGCCTGCGCCCGTATCGCTTCAGGCCCGCCCGGCCACCTGTGCCCACGTGCCGCTGCGCGCCGACCGTGCCATCGCGTCCAGCGCGGCCGCGCTGTGCACGGCGTCCGTGAGCGTCGCTCCGTGCGCGGTGCCCTCGGCGACCGACGTGAGGAAGCGGTACGCCTCGATGACCTTCAGGTCGTCGTACCCCATCGCGTTGGCCGCGCCCGGCTGGAAGGCGGCGAACTCCCCGTCGCCCGGGCCGACGTAGACCGTGGTGACGGACTGGTCCTGGTACGTCGTGCCGCGGCTGACGCCCAGCTCGTTCATGCGGCGGAAGTCCCAGAACACGGCTCCCTTCGTGCCGTGCACCTCGAAGCCGTAGTTGTTCTGCTCACCGACCGAGACCCGGCAGGCCTCCAGGACACCGCGCGCCCCGGAGGCGAAGCGCAGCAGGCAGCTGACGTAGTCCTCGTTCTCCACCGGGCCCAGTTCACCTCCGGCGGCGCGGCTGTGCCCCGCCGTGGCGCCGGCCGGGCGGGCCCGCTCCGGGAGGAAGACCGCCGTGTCGGCCGCGAGGGACGTGATGTCGCCCAGCAGGAACCGGGCCAGGTCAACGCCGTGCGAGGCCAGGTCGCCCAGCACCCCGCTGCCGCCCCGCTCCCGCTCGTACCGCCAGGTCAGCGCGGACTCGGGGTGGGCAGCGTAGTCGCTGAACAGCCGGACGCGGACGTGTGTGACCGTGCCGATCTCCCCGGAGGCGATCAGCTCGCGGGCCGCCTCGACAGCGGGCGCGTTGCGGTAGTTGAAGCCCACCGTGCCCTGCACACCCGCCGTGGCCACCGCGTCCGCCACCGCACGGGCGTCCTCGGCGGACAGACCCACCGGCTTCTCGATCCAGATGTGCTTGCCGGCCTCGGCCATGGCGACACCGATCTCGCGGTGCAGGAAGTTCGGCGCGGTGATGCTGACCGCCTTGACCCGCGGGTCGGCGGCCACCTCGCGCCAGTCGCGTGCCGTGGAGGCGAACCCGAACTGTGCGGCGGCCTCCTCCGCCCGGCCCGGCACCTCCTCCGCGACCGTCACCAGCTCCGGAACGAGGGGCAGCCGCGGATAGTGGTGGCGCACACGCGCGTACGCCTGGGTGTGCACCCGCCCCATCCAGCCGAATCCGACGACGGCTACGCCGAGCGTGTCCACCATGAGAGCCCCTCTTTGGACCGTTCCAGAACTTGTCCAGGCCACCCTGGGCGGGGTTTGCCGACGCTGTCAACCCTTTGACAAGCCCGTGCGCCACATGGAACGGTCCATCTCATGAGACAGCCGACGATCCGGGACGTGGCCGAACGAGCCGGTGTCTCCAAGTCGCTGGTCTCCCTCGTGCTGCGCGGCTCCGGCCAGGTACGGCCCGAGAAGCGGGACGCCGTGCTCCGGGCCGCCCAGGAGCTCGGCTACCGGCCCAACGCCGCCGCCCGGAGCCTCAGCGAGCAGCGGACCCTCCCTCCAGCCCTCGACGTCGCTCGAGCAGGGGGAACCCTCATGGTCGGTGTCCTCCTCAACGACCTGCGCAACCCCTGGTTCGTCGACCTCCTCGAAGGGCTGAACTCCCTGCTGCACGCCAACGGCCTGCACATGCTGCTGGCCGACGCCCGTCTCAACCGCCGCACCGGCCAGGATCCGGCCGACCCGCTGCTGGACCTGCGCGTCGACGGCCTGGTCGTGGTCGGCACGCTGCCCGACCCGGCGGCCCTCGGCGCGGTGGCCGAGCGGATCCCGGTCGTGCTGGCCGGCTCCCGCGAACCGGCACCGCCGGGCGTCGACGTCGTGGCGGGCGACGACGAGCGGGGCGCCCGGCTGGTCGCCGAGCACCTGATCGGCCTCGGGCACCGCCGTATCGCGCACATCGCGGGCTACGGCGTGGTGGGTGGGCTGCGGCGCGGCAGCTTCGAGGCGACCATGCGCCGGCACGGCCTCGCGGAGCTGGCGGTGGTCGAGCCGAGCGACATGACCGAGGAGGGCGGCTACCGCACGACCGTCCGGCTGCTCAGCGGCCCCGAACGGCCCACGGCCGTCTTCGCCGTCAACGACATGGCCGCCATCGGCGTGCTCTCGGCGGCCGAGGAGATGGGGCTGCGGGTCCCGCGCGACCTGTCCGTCGTCGGCTACGACAACACGAGCATCGCCCGGCTGCGGCACGTTTGGCTCACGACGGTCGACAACTCGAGCCACGAGGTCGGCCGCCGCGCGGCCCGCTGCCTCCTGGAGCGCTTCGTGGGCCCCGGCGGAGCCGGCCGCGTCCAACTCGCCACGCCCACCCTGGAGATCAGGGGGACGACGGCGCCGGCGCCCTGATCGCCCATCTCGCTCAGAGGTTGATCGCGTACGCCTTGCGCAGGGTCTCGTGCACCGTCCACGTCGTACGGTCGCCCTCGCGCAGGACGGCCAGGTCGCCGGGTCCGACCGTGAGCGTCGGTCCGCCCTCGACCTCGATCGTCGCCGAACCGCTGATCACGACGAACAGCTCGTCGGCCTCGGTGTCGGTGACCACGCCGGGCGTGATCTGCCAGACGCCCCGCATCCGACGGCCGTCCTCCGACTCCCAGACCACCTTGCCGGTCACCTCGGGCGTCCCGGAGACGATCTGCCCGGGTGCGAGGGGCTCGGGTTCGAGCTCGGCGTCGGGGATGTGCAGTACGAAGCTGTGCGTCATGCGGCGACCCTAGCCCCGGTGAGCGCAGGAGCGGCCTGGACAGAGTGTGGGGTGCCGGGCGGGCCCGCCGGACACACCGTCGTCCCTGCCGCTGAGGTCGCGAGCCCGGTTGGGACGGGAGCCCCCCGGCCCACCGCCTTTGTCCGTCTCAACCCCTATGCCCTGGTCGGGAGTTCTCGCGGACTCGCGTATTGTTTGCGGCATATGCCCGGGAGTTGAGATGTTCAGGGGCATGCGAGTGCGTGGGTGAAGGGGGAGCAGGACGTGGACGAGACGGGGCGACGACCCGCCCGGCGGACCGGGCTGTCGGGGGGAGCCGTCACGGCACTCCTGGCCGTGGCGGCCTGCGCCGGACACGCGACCAAGGCGAACCTCCCCTGGTGGGCCGTCCTCGCCGTCGCCGTCTCGACGGTGGGTCTCGCCGGCTGGACCCGGCGCCCGGACCGGCCGTCGGCGCGGGCCGGGGGAGGATTCCCCATGCGGTAGGGTTGACCTGCGTGATCGCGCGGTTCACCGAGCGATGCGCAACGGGACGTGGCGCAGCTTGGTAGCGCACTTGACTGGGGGTCAAGGGGTCGCAGGTTCAAATCCTGTCGTCCCGACTTTACGGAGTCGCGGGTCAGGGGTCGTTTTCAGAGGAGATCTGAAGCGACCCCTTGATCATTCTCGGGGGCCGGTTGGATACCAGAGCTCTTGACTGAGCTGGTCCCGTGCGTCAGCCCTTTTCTTCGTAGGGGCGGCGCCGTCCCCGGGCGGTCCCCTCTCGGCGGCCTGCCTCGGCAGCTCCCCAAGGCCAACGGGCCTTTCCCTCTGAGTCCGGACACCTTGGGCACCTGTGACGGATGCCCCGACGGCGGAGGTAGGTGACGGCAGGGCCCGTTGCTGTATCCCTCGTCGGCCCCGTTTCACCTCGCCGTGTCTGCCTCAGATCTGGCCAAATAAGTCCTTTGGTGTCATATGTCCTTGATGTTGCCTTGGGTGATCTTTAGTGTTCGCCGGGAGGTAAACACTGCGAGGCCCGAGCCCGTGCCACCGTCCGGAAGCGAGGTGTGGAGCGCGTGCACGCGAGGGGACATCCCAGAGGGACGCGATGGCTGCGGGCGTTCGCCGTACTGCCGTTGCTGGCGTCGGCGCTCGCCGCCTGTGGCAGTGACGAAGGCTCCGGCAGACCCACCCTCAACTGGTACAACTTCCCGGACGACTCCGGTGCGCTGCAGAAAGCGGCCGACCGGTGCAGCCAGGCGTCGGGCGGCCGCTACAGGATCAGCTACAACAAGCTCCCGCGCGCCGCCGACGGCCAGCGTCAGCAGATGGTCCGCAGGCTCGCCGCAGAGGACGACTCGCTCGACATCCTGGGCCTGGACGTCACCTGGGCGGCGGAGTTCGCCGAGGCGCGCTGGATCCGGGAATGGACGGGAGCGGCGAAGCGGCAGGCCGTCGAGGGCACTCTGCGCGTACCGCTGCAGACCTCGACCTGGAAGGGCAAGCTGTACGCCGTCCCGTACAACACCAACACCCAGCTCCTGTGGTACCGCAAGGACCTGGTGCCCACACCGCCCCGGACCTGGGCCGAGATGCTGGACATGGCCGGCGCCCTCGCCCGGCAGGGCAAACCGCACTTCGTCGAGATCCAGGGTGCCCAGTACGAGGGCCTGACCGCCTGGTTCAACACCCTGATCAACAGCGCGGGCGGCTCCATCCTCAACGCGAGCGCGACCGAGCCCTCCCTCGGTCCTCCCGCTGTGCGGGCCGCCGAAATCATGCGTGAGCTGGCGACGTCCCCGGCCGCGGACCCCTCCCTGCCCAACCAGATGGAGGACCAGAACCGCCTCGCCATGGAGTCGGGGGTGGCGGCGTTCGAGCTCAACTACCCGTTCGTCTATCCGTCGATGAAGGCGAACAACCCCGAGCTGTTCAAGAACTTCCGCTGGGCGCCGTACCCCCGGGTCGACGCGAACCGCCCGGCACGGCCCACCATCGGCGGCATCGACCTGGCGGTGAGCGCCTACTCGCGCCACCCCGACCTGGCCTTCGAGGCGGCGCTGTGCCTACGCAACCGGGAGAACCAGCTCACCGCCGCGCTCGAGGGCGGCCTGCCGCCCACCCTGCGCGCCCTGTACGACGAGCCCGCGTTCATGAAGGAGTACCCCTTCTCCGCGGAGGTGCTGGCCGCCCTGGAGTCGGCGAGCGTGCGCCCGATCACTCCGGTCTACCAGAACGTGTCGATCGCGGTCTCCCACACGCTGTCTCCGCCGTCCGGGATCAAACCGGAGAGCTCCGTCAACACCATCAGGGAGCAGATCGACGATGCCCTGCGATCCGAGGGTGTGATCCCGTGAACCACCACCTCCCGCACCACTTCGCCGCCCGGCGCCGCAGCGCGCGGGCCTCGTCCCCGGGCGGCCCGAGATGAGCACACGGGCGCAACCCGCCGGAACCCCACCGCCCCCCGAAGCGGAGACGGAGCAGAAGGGGCCGGACCGGGCGGCACTGTCGGCGGGCGCCCGGCAGGAGCGGCGGCTCGGCTGGCTGCTCTGCGCGCCCGCCGTCGTCGTCATGATCGCCGTGACCGCCTACCCCATCGGGTACGCCGTCTATCTGTCCCTCCAGCGGTACGACCTGCGCTTTCCGGGACGGGCTGAGTTCGTGGGCCTGAGCAACTACGGGGCGGTGCTGTCCTCCCCGTTCTGGTGGGACGCCTTCTGGGTCACGCTGTTCATCACCGCGGTGTCCGTGGCGATCGAACTGGTCCTGGGAATGGGGCTCGCCCTGGTGATGCACCGCACGATCTTCTGGCGCGGCGTCGTCCGCACGTCGGTCCTCGTTCCCTATGGGATCGTCACCGTGGTCGCCGCCTTCTCCTGGCAGTACGCCTGGACCCCGGACCTCGGATACCTCGCCGAGTTGCTGCCCAGCGGAGAGGCTCCGCTGACCGAGCAGTGGCCCGCCCTCTGGCTGATCATCCTCGCCGAGGTGTGGAAGACGACGCCGTTCATGGCCCTGCTGCTGCTCGCGGGCCTAGCGCTGGTCCCCGAGGAGACCCTCAAGGCGGCCATGGTGGACGGTGCCACCGCCTGGCAGCGCTTCACCAAGATCATGCTGCCGCTGATGAAACCGGCCATCCTGGTGGCCCTGCTCTTCCGCACACTGGACGCGTTCCGGATCTTCGACAACATCTACATCCTGACCGCGGGCGCCCAGGGGACCGGCTCTCTGTCGATCCTCGGGTACGACAACCTGTTCACCGCGCTGAACCTCGGCATCGGGTCGGCGATCTCGGTCCTGATCTTCATCTGCGTCGGGATCATCGCCTTCACCTTCGTCAAACTGTTCGGCGCCGCCGCACCCGGCGCGGAGGTGAAGCGCTGATGGCCGCCGTGGGAAAGACACATGCCGCCCGATGGGGCGTCCTGAACGTGGTGGTGGTGCTGTACGCCCTGTTCCCGGTGTGGTGGATCGCCGCGCTGTCGTTCAAGGACCCCGGCACCCTGACGGACGGTGACTACATCCCCCGGGACTGGACCTGGGAGAACTACCGGGGCATCTTCGAGACCGCCGAGTTCACCCGTGCGCTGATCAACTCGATCGGCATCGCCCTGATCGCCACGGTGATCGCGGTGGCCCTGGGCACCATGGCCGCCTACGCGGTGGCCCGGCTGCGGTTCCCCGGAAAGCGGGTACTCATCGGCATGTCACTGCTGATCGCCATGTTCCCGCCGATCTCCCTGGTGTCACCGCTGTTCAACATCGAGCGGATCATCGGGATCTTCGACACCTGGATCGGGCTGATCATCCCGTACATGACCTTCTCCCTGCCCCTCGCGATCTACACCCTGTCGGCGTTCTTCCGGGAGATCCCCTGGGATCTGGAGAAGGCCGCCAAGGTCGACGGGGCGACGCCCGCGCAGGCCTTTCGGCTGGTCATCGCGCCGCTGGCCGCGCCGGGCGTGTTCACCACGGCCATTCTCGTGTTCATCTTCTGCTGGAACGACTTCCTGTTCGCGATCTCGCTGACGTCCACTGAGTCCGCGCGCACCGTGCCCGCCGCGATCGCGTTCTTCACCGGGAGTTCCCAGTTCCAGCAGCCCACAGGGTCGATCGCCGCCGCCGCTGTGGTCATCACCATCCCGATCATCGTTTTCGTCCTGCTCTTCCAGCGGCGGATCGTCGCCGGACTGACCTCCGGGGCAGTCAAGGGCTGAACGGGGAAGGCAAGGAGGCACCATCCATGGCCGAGATCATCCTTGAGGGAGTCACCAAGCGCTTTCCCGACGGGTCCCTCGCCGTGAAGGACGTGGACCTCGAGATCGCCGACGGCGAGTTCGTGATCCTGGTCGGTCCGTCGGGATGCGGCAAGTCCACCACCCTGAACATGATCGCCGGACTCGAGGACATCACGGAGGGCACCCTGCGCATCGGAGACCGCGTCGTCAACGACCTGGCTCCCAAGGAACGCGACGTCGCCATGGTGTTCCAGAGCTACGCCCTGTATCCGCACATGAGCGTCCGGGAGAACATGGGCTTCCCGCTGCGCCTGGCCAAGGTGGACAAGGACACCATCGACGCCAAGGTGACGCACGCCGCCCAAATCCTCGATCTGAGCGAGCACTTGGACCGCAAGCCCGCCAACCTCTCGGGCGGTCAGCGCCAGCGGGTGGCCATGGGGCGGGCGATCGTCCGTGATCCCAAGGCGTTCCTGATGGACGAGCCGCTGTCCAACCTGGACGCAAAACTCCGGGTCCAGATGCGCACCCAGATCTCCCGGCTGCAGCGGAGCCTCGGCACGACCACCGTGTACGTCACTCACGACCAGACCGAGGCGATGACGCTGGGCGACCGCGTCGTGGTCATGAGACAGGGCCTGGTCCAGCAGATCGGCACACCTGCCGAGCTGTACGACCTGCCGCGCAACATCTTCGTCGCGGGCTTCATCGGCTCCCCGGCGATGAACTTCCTGAACGCCACTCTGGAGGGCGGTGCCCTGCGCTCACCCCTGGGCGACCTGGCCCTCGACGACCGTACGAGGCAGGCGCTGGAACGCCAGAACGCGCCCCGCGAGGTCATCGTCGGGCTGCGACCGGAGGCATTCGAGGACGTGGCCCTGTCACATGACCGGGGCCGGACGGGCCCGGTCGTCACCGCCACCGTGGAGGTGCTGGAGTCGCTGGGCTCCGATGCGTACGTCTACTTCGCCGCGGAGGGCGGGCCAGCGACGACCACCGAACTGGAGGAGCTCGCCAAGGACTCGGGCCTGCGCGACACCGGCGCCGACACCACTCACCTCGTGGCCCGCCTGGACGCCGCCACGCGTGCCCGCGAGGGAGAACCGGTGGAGCTGCGGGTCGACATGGCCAAGGCTCACGTGTTCGACCCGGCGACCGGAGCGAACCTCACGCATCCGGTGCGGGCGGACTGATGAGGCTCCACGTGGCCGAGCCGGGCCACCACCGTGATGCAGGCCACCCGTGTGCATCCGCATCGTGTGTGTTTGCCGTCGCGTCGGCTGGAAAGTGGCTCTGTAGTCACCGGACGCGACAATCCGGTGAACAGTGACCGAAAGCCGGAAAGAGGAGGTTCGATGTCGTCGAAGCGACGTCGCAAGAAGAAGGCCCGCCGCAAGAACGGCGCGAACCACGGCAGCCGTCCGCAGTCCTGAGGAGCTTTGCGGGCGCGCCGGCGCTTCGGGTGGGTGGCAGGTGCCACGCACCCGTTTGCGTTCGCAGGCACGGTACGGCTGTCGATCGCTCGGTGGTGTCACAGGCGGGCGGCACCTCGCCCGGCCGACCGCCGCCGGCCGCCGGCACATGGCGTGGTCGGGGACGTCACCCACCCCCATGGGCGACGTCCCCGACCGCTCCCCCGGTGCCGGACTGTGGCTCAGGTGCCCGCGCGGCGGATCCGTGCCGTCACCAGCACATCACCGCCGCCCCGCCGCTCCCCCAGGCGGAGTACAGGCGTACGCGGACGACGTAGCGGCGGCCCCTGACGAGCCGGACGCCGATCGTGGCGTTGTGCGGAGTTCCCCCGTCGTCCCGGCCGGCGAGGTAGCGGGGCTCCCCGTCCCGCTCCTCGAAGAGCACCATGACGGCGTCGCAGTCGCCGAAGGTGCCCAGCGTGTACGTGCGGGTCTCCGGCGGGTCGATCTCGAAGTCCGCCTGCTCGCCGGGGCCGACGCCGAGCGGTGCCGAACGGAACGGCACCAGCGCGGGCGAACCCTGCGGATGCGCCGGCGGATACCAGCGCAGCACGGCCTCCTTGTCGGCGGCCGACAGGGTGCCGGGCGGGTTCAGGCCACCGCGGTACTCCTCCGGCTCCAGGATCAGACCCGGCGCGAACGGAAACTCCATGATCGACTGCGGGTCCCAGGCGGAGCCGTTGGCCTCGTCCGGGCCGAGCTTGCGCAGAACGTTGCAGTGCGTCCGCTCCCGGCTCCAGTGGTGCGGCGGGCCCGCCAGTTCGGCGTAGACGGCCTCGTCGTCCCAATGGATGCCCGCGAACGGGCTCTGGTGCTCGTGCTGCAGGCCGAGCGCGTGCCCGATCTCGTGCAGCGCCGTCCCGCGCTCCCCGGGCGCGGTCAGGTCCCAGCCGAAGTTCATGGTGCGGTCCTGCCCGCCGGCCGACAGCGCGTCCCGGCCCACCCTCGACCAGGAGCCGCCGCCGGCCTGGAACCCGATGCGCAGTTCGGCCTCCGAGCGGTCTCCGACCTCGGTGAAGGTGATCCCGATGCCGAGGTCCTGCCACTCCCGGAAACACGCGCGCACCACGTCACGCTGTTCCTCGGCGCCGGCCCACGCCACCCGTCGCGTCATCCCCCTCCCCGGCACGGGGATGACGGACGCGTCGGCGTCACCGTCGAAGAACCAGTAGTGCACGACGGTGCCGTTGACCCACATCCGCCGCCCGCTCACGAGCGCGCTCAGCCGCTCGGCCGCCAGCCCCGGTGCGAAGGCGGGCGCCGGCGCCTGTGCCAGCGAGCAGTAGCGTGCGGTCATGGGACACAGCCTGCCCTGCGGCCCGCCCCGGCGCCTGAGTCGGGGGCTACTCAAGTCGCCCTGTATCAAAGGTGAGTAGCCGCGCTCATGTCTGTGTGATGACTTACGAGAGGGACGCGACGACGCTGGAGCTGCCCTGGCCGTTCGCCGGGCGGGAGGACGAACGGGAGCTGGTCCGCCGGTCGTTGACCGGTGTGCGGCGCGGCATCGTCGTGACGGGCCCGGCGGGCTGCGGGAAGACCCGCCTCGTCACCGAGGCGATCCGCGGCACCGACTGCGCCCGGGCGGCCGGCACGCCCGAGAGCCGGACCGTCCCGTTCGCCGCGTTCGCCCATCTGCTGCCCGAGTCGGTCACGCTGCACCGCGCGGTCCGGCTGCTGTCCGGCGTCCGCACGCTGCTGGTGGACGACGCGCACCTCCTCGACGGCGCCTCAGCCGCCCTGGTGCATCAGCTCGCCGTGCACGGGCGCACCCGGCTGCTGGTCGTCGCCACCGACGGCCCGCCCGTGCCCGCCGCGGTCTCCCGGCTGTGGACCGGTGAACTCCTGCCGCGCCTGGCGCTGGAGCCACTGCCCGAGGAGGAGACAGGCCGGTTGCTCACGGCCGGTGCCGGCCCTCTCGACGCGCTCACCCTCAACCGGCTGCTCCGCCTGAGCCGGGGCGACCTGAGGCTGCTGCGCGACCTGCTGGGGGCGGTGCGCGGGCAGCTGACCCCGGTCCCGGACACCGGCGAACGTGCGTGGCGGGGCCCGGTCCCGCTGACCGCGGCCGTACGAGAACGCACCGCCCCCGTCCTCCGCCGGACCTGCCGCCTCGAACGCGAGACTCTCGACCGCATCGCCTTCGCCGAGCCCCTGCCCCCGGACCTGGACACCCTGGACCTCGGGGTGCTCGAAGGGCTGGAGTCGGACGGCCTGATCGAGGTCGACGACCGCGGTGCCGTCCGGCTCGCCCACCCTCTGTACGGGCCGGTGCTCCGGGCCGCGGCCGGCCGGCTCCGGGCCCGTCGGCTGGCCCGGGCACCGCAGGAGTACGCCGCCGCCCTCGACGCCGAGTGCTCGGCCCTGACCCGCCGGATCGACCGGGCCGACGTACGGACGACGGCCACACCGGTGGGGGAGTGGCAGGTCGCCGAGGGCGGACCGTTGCCTGCCGGGTACGCCGCGGTGCGCGCCCACTACGCGCGGCTGCGCGGGGAGGTGCGGGAGGCCGCGGCCTGGGCCCGGGAAGGCCTGCGGAGCAACCCCGGCGACGCCTCCTGCCTGGCGGAGCTCCACCGCGCGGCAGCGGTGGACAGCCCGGGCGACCTCGGCCCGGAGACGCTCACCGACCCCTACGACGCCGTCCGCCTCGGCGCCCCCGAGAAGGCCATCGGCCGGCTCGACGGCGTCTTCGCCCGGCACGCCGACGCGCTCACCCGCGCCGACGGCCAGGACCTGGACGAGGTGGCCGGGGAACTGGAGCGGCGCGGCTTCCTGCTGTTCGCCGCCGAAGCGCATGCCCAGGCCGTACGCGCCCACCGCGATCCGCGCGCCGCCCGGCACTCCCGTACCCGGGCCGTCGCCCTGGCCCGGCGCTGCCAGGGTGCCGGCACCCCCGCGCTGTCCGGACTGGTCCTCGGAGAACTCACCGCCCGGCAGCGGCAGATCGTCACACTCGCCGCGGCCGGCCTGACCAACCGGCAGATCGCCGAACGCCTCACCCTGTCGGTCCGCACGGTCGGCAACCACCTGTACAGCGCCTACGCCCGGCTCGGCGCGAGCGACCGCGGCGCCCTGCCGCTGCCGGCCCGCGTGCCGCAGGCCCAGCCGGCCTGAGTCGGGCCCCCAGGATCGGCGGCCTGACCCGAACGGGGGACGGGTCAGGCCGCCCCGAACGCTTCAGCCTGTCGGTCCGCACCGGATGCATCGATCTGTGTCCGGCGCGTGCGACCGCGGCGCTCTGCCGTGTTGCGGGCCTACGTGCCGCGGGCCCAGCCACGACCGGCGCCCTGCCGTGGCCGGCCCGCGTGCCGCAGGCCCAGTCACGACCGGCGCCCTGCCGTGGCCGGCCCGCGTGCCGCAGGCCCAGCCGGCCTGAGCCGGGCTCCAGGACCGGCGGGGACGGGTCAGGCCGCCCCGAACGCCGAGAACGCCCACCCCGTGGCCTGGTGCAGGGCGTCGCCCGGCTGGGAGGCCCGGGCATCGCGCAGCGCCTCCGCCAGGGACAGCCCGGCGTCGAGGCCCTTGTGCAGCGCCAGCATTAGCGGCACCACCGCGGCGTCGTTCACGGGTGCGCTGCACGCCACCACCCCGGCCGTGCCGAGCGGCAGCAACGCCGTGACCAGGCCGAGCAGTTCGTCGGCGCCGACCGAGGCGAGGCGGGCGGTGTCGCAGCAGGACAGGATGATCCGGTAGGGGCTGCGGTCCAGCCGCTCGAAGTCGTGCACGACGATCGGCCCGTCGGCCATCCGCAGGGAGGAGAACAGCGGGCTGTCCGCACGGAACGTGCCGTGCGCGGCGATGTGCGCCAGCGCCGCCCCGTCCAGCTCCTCCAGCACCCGTGGCACCCGCGCCTCGTCCTCCTCCAGGACCGTCGCACAGCCGTACCGGCCGGCCAGCTCGGGCACCTCGGCTCCACCGGTCGCCAGGCCCGGACCGCGCACCAGCACATGGCAGCCGTCCGGCGGCGGGGCGGTCTCCCGGGCCCGCAGCCAGCTGCCCGCCGACGGCGACACACTGAGCACCCGCTCCCGCAGCGACGGCAGCACTGCCCACGGCACCCGGTGCAGCCGCCCCGGCGGCACGATCACCACCGGGCCGCCGCCCAGGTGTGCCGCGGCCGGTCCGAGGAGCAGTTCCTCCAACCGCCGCCCAGCCGCCTCCACCACCGGGAGCCGGGCCTCCGCCCCGGGGTGGGCCAGCCGCCGCAGCCCGGCCTGTACGTGCTCGGCCTCGGTCTCCGCCTCGGCGAGCAGCCCGGCCTCGAACCGGCGTACCCGTCCCCGCCCGCACAGCAGTACCTGCACCCGCCCGTCGAGCACGGCGAGTTCCACCAGCAGGACCCCGTCGCCCAGCCGCTCCAGCAGCCGGCCGACGTCGAACCGGTCCCCGTCGCCGAGCGCCTCGCCCCGTATGTGCAGGGTCCGGGAGCGGATCTCCCGCTCCAGGCGCCGCTGTTCACGCTCCAGCGCCGGGACCGGCCTGCCCTCCATCCGGGCGGCCTCCGCACGCGAGGCGATCTCACGGAAGGCGGTCATGCCGCTGAGCAGCTCCGGGTCGGCGGGCGGCCTCGTCGGCGGGGTGGACAGCACGGTGGCCCGCCAGCGCTCGCTCCACACCAGCAGCCGCCGCGGCCCGCCGGAGACCAGACTGGCCCGCTGCGCCAACGCCGCCAGCTCCGCGCCCTGTTCGGTGGCACGGGCCCGTAGCTCCGAAGCGCCCAGCGTCATCCGGTGGTCGTCCAGCACGTCCAGACCGCGCCGGCAGGCCTCCAGCACACCCCGGGCCGACCCGGCGGCCTGCGCCCGCAGCGCCTGTGCCGCCCAGCCCGTCATCCGGGCCAGCGGCGGACCGCTGCGCCGGCTGCGCGCCGCCACGGCCAAGTGCCGCTCCGCGTCCGCCGTCCAGCCCAGGTCCAGCGCGATCCGGCCCGCGAGCAGCGACGCCTCCGGCGCGGCCGGGGCGCCGAAGGAGGCCAGCTTCCCGGCCACCGCGGCGGCGTCGGCGACCAGCCGCCCCGAGCCGCGCCCAGCCGCGTGCCGCGCCTCGATGAGCACCAGCCGGGCGTGCGTCTCCCACCAGGTGCGCCGCTGCCCGGCGAACAGCCGCACCGCGAGGGCCGCGCGGGCGATCGCGGTGTGCGCGTCGCCGGCCAGTCTCGCGGCCCGTGCGGCGGCCAGCAGCAGCTCCGCCTTGCGGGTGGACTGCCCGCCGATCCCGTCCAGTTTCCCGGTCGCCGCGTCCGCCTCGGCCAGCGCCTCCGGTGCGAGACCGGCCGCCATCAGCACCTCGCAGCGCCGGATGTTCAGCATGAACGTCGGCGTGCCGAGCCGGGCGTACCGCTCCTCCGCCTCGTCCAGCAGCCGCAGCGCCACCGGCACGTCCCCGGACCGGAACGCGGCCAGGCCCCGGCTCTCCACCGCGTCGGCCTTGTCGTGCTCCTGGCCGGTGGTGTCCCACAGTGCCTCGGCCGCGGTGAAGTCCGCCTCCGCCCGTTCCACCGACCCCAGCGCCAGATGCACGGTGGCCCGCAGGGTCAGCGCCCGCGCCGTCCAGATCACGTCCTCCGCCTGCCGCAGCACCGGCACCGCCCGGCGCACGTCCTCCAGTGCCTCGCGATGGTGACCGAGCACCCACCAGACGTAAGCCCGCCGGTACAGCACCCGCGCCCTGGTGTGCCCGCCGCCGCGCGCGACACCCCGCTCGAACGCCGCCAATCCCTCCCGGGTGCGGCCCGCGTGCACCAGCGCCACGCCCAGCGTGGCCAGCACGTCCGCCTCCCGGTCGGCCGAGTCCGCGCGCGCGGCGCAATCCCGGGCCCGCCGCAGATGGTGCAGCGCGAGCCGCAGATCGCCGAAGTCACGCTGCCAGATGCCGATCACCTGGTGGGCGACGGAGGCGGCCGACGGGGACGGATCGGCGTCGAGCAGCGCCCGGGCCCTCGCGAGAGCCTCGCCCGGGTCGGCGAACACCATGGGCAGCAGTTCCGTAACCGAGTCGCTTCCCGCTGTCACGCCTCGGATGGTAGTGGTCCGGGAGCGCACCCCACAGGTGCCGCGTGTATCAAGGGACGGCGTCGTGGCTCTGTATGACGACCGCTCAGCGGCACCGACCGACGCCGTCGCACCAACGGGAGGACCCGCCATGGCACCTCAGCGATTCCACGAGCAGTTCGACCAGATCCAGCGCTCGATGCCGGACGTCCCCCTGGCGATGGGCCCGGACGACTCGGCGGAGTTCATGTACGAGAAGGGTGTGGTCCTCGTCCGCGACGGCGAGGAGGCGCGGATCGTCGAGGACACGGTACGGGCGCACTTCACGGCGGCACCCGACCTCGACCAGGAGCAGATCCGCCGCGCGGGCCCGCAGGCCAACCGCAGCGGCATCACCCGCATCCGCGTCGGCGACCCGGGGGAGGGCGGCCGGGACACCGACCGCGCCGTCGCCCGCGCCCTGCGCTCCGTCCGGGAGCACGAGTCCCGGGCCGGACACCGGATGGTCGCCCGCAACCACGTCGTGCACATCGCGGTCAACGCCTGCCCCGGCGACGAACCCGTCCCCGCCCCGCTCAGCGAGCCACCCAATCCGGCCGCCGCCGGCACACCCCACGACCCGGACACGGCCGTCGGCGTCCTCGTCGTCGACACCGGCCTCATGCACGACTACCGCGCCTGCGGCCTGCTCTCCCACACCGGCGGCGACGCCCAGGTCCAGGAGTGCGACGACCAGGGCGTCCTCCAGCAGTACGTCGGACACGGCACGTTCATCGCCGGGCTCGTCGCCGCCGTCGCGCCCAACACCGACATCACCGTGCGCGGCAGCCTCAACGACGCGGGTGCCATCCTGGAGTCGGAGTTCGGCGAGAGGCTCTTCGAGGCCGTGGACGCCGGGGGCTGGCCCGACGTGCTCAGCCTCTCCGCCGGAACCTCCAACGGCCGCACCGACGGCCTGCTCGGCGTCGAGAACTTCATGCGGGAACTGCGCGAACAGCGCACCCTGCTGGTCGCCGCCGCGGGCAACAACGCCAGCGCCGCGCCGTTCTGGCCCGCCGCCTACGCCGATCTGCCCGGCTGGGAGGACTCCGTCCTGTCGGTCGGCGCGCTGCGCAGCGACGGCGAGTCCGGCGCCTGCTTCACCAACCACGGCCCCTGGGTGAAGGTCTACGCCCCCGGAGAGCGCCTCACCAGCGCCCTCACCGGCTTCGACGCACCCGTCCCGTACGTGTACCAGCACTCCACGTACGAGGCCTGCCGTTACGGCTTCTCCTACGGCTGCACCTGTCGGCATCCCCGCCACAGCGGTGTGCTGAGCGACGAGGGCAACGCCGCCAAGCCGGACCAGGTGATGTTCGAGGGATACGCGCAGTGGAGCGGCACCTCCTTCGCCACCCCCGTGACCGCCGGCCTGGTCGCCGCCCACATGACGGCGCACGAGGAGACCGACCCGCGGGCGGCCCGGCGGCAACTCCTCGCCGCCGACGCGGAGGTCGCGCAGGTGCGTGGCGCGCGGGTTCCGGCGCTGCGTCCGCCCACCTGGCGCCCGGTGCCGGTGGTGCGCCTCGGCCCCGGGCTGTGAGGGCCGGAGCCGCCCCCTCCACGGCGTACGATGACGTGCCGTATCCGAGGGGTGGAACCGCCGTGGACCGTACTGATGCCGCCGCGCTCGTCCAGGCAGCCGCCGACGGTGACGCGGCGGCCTGGAAATCGCTCGTGGAAGGGCTGAGCCCGCTGGTCTGGTCCGTCGTCCGGGCCCACCGGCTCTCCGACGCGGACGCCCACGAGGTCTACCAGACGGCCTGGTTCCGCTTCGCCCAGCACCTCGGGCGGATCCGCGAGCCCGGCAAGGCGGGCGCGTGGCTGGCCAGCACCGCGCGCCACGAGTGCCTGAAGGTCATCCGCAGTGCGCAGCGGCTGACCCTCACGGACGATCCGCGGCTGCTGGACCGGGTCAGCGAGGACGGCACGCCCGAACAGTCGCTTCTCGACGCGGAGGAGGCCGCCGCGCAGAGCGAACGCGTCCGGCGGCTGTGGCAGGAGTTCGAGGAACTCGGCGAGCGGTGCAGGCAGTTGCTGCGCGTGCTGATGGCCACGCCGCCGCCCAGCTACCAGGACGTGTCCGCCGCGCTCGGGATCGCGGTGGGCAGCATCGGGCCGCTGCGCCAGCGCTGTCTGCGGCGTCTGCGGGCCCGGCTAGAGGCACGGGGGGCGATGTGAACGACATGAACGGCGACAGGTACGACGACGACCTGGACGACCTCGACCCGCACGATCCGTACGACGACGACCTGTCCGGCGAAGAGGACCGGGGCGACGAGGAGTTCGACGCCCAGATCCTGGAGGAGGAGCTGCGGCAGGCCGCCGCCGTCCTCGACCCGGTGCCGGCGGAGCTCCAGCAGATCGCCGTCGACGCCTATGCGCTGCACGACCTCGACGCGCGCGTGGCCGAGCTGACCTTCGACTCGCTGGTCGACGCCCTCCCGGTCCGGGGCCTCACCGATGTGCCCCGGATGCTGACCTTCCGGGCCGGTGAGGTGACCGTCGACGTCGAGGTGACCGCGCAGGGGCTGATGGGCCAGGTGCTGCCGCCGCAGCCCGCCCGCATCGAGGTCCTCGGCGGGCCGCGGCCCGGATCCCCGCTCATGGCCGACGACCTGGGCCGCTTCACCGGCGACGCGCCGCCGACCGGGCCGTTCGCCCTGCGGTTGCGCACCGGCGGGGACGTGGTGGTGACGGAGTGGCTGCGGGCCTAAGGCCTGTCGTTTGGATCACGCCGCAGACGCGGGGTCTGGCACGCACATCTGCCGCGTTGTCGTCGGTTGCCGACTCCCCCACGCTCGGCTGCGCTCGCGCGGGAGGGACCCCCATCGCGTCGACGCCCTCCTCCGCCTTGCAGCCGCACGCACCAGACCCCGCTCACCGGCGCTGAACAGCACCGTCGATTTCCTGCGGCCTGATCCAAACGACAGGCCCTAGCTCGATTCCGCTTCGAGCCCGTTCAGCGGGACACGGCGTCGACCAGCCCTGCAAGCGCCTCGCCGAGCCGTTCCAGCCCGGGGCCGGCCGGGCCGCCCGGCTCGGTCATGTAGGTGTCCCGGCGGATCTCCACCATGAGCGCGCTCACCTCGGGCCGCTTCCCGTAGAACTCCAACGGGACGTAGGTCCCGCCGAACGGGGTGTCGGGCTCCGTCTCCCCGAACGCCTCCCGGGCCGCGTCGAGCAGCGCGGGAGGCGTGTGGAAGGAGTCGGTACCGAGGCAGACCGGCGGGCGCGGCCCCTCCCCGTGCAGTTCGTACGGCAGCCTCCGGCTCGGGTAGGAGTGCACGTCGATGATCACGGCCCTCCCGGTCGTGTCCAGCCGGTCCGCCACGGCCCGCGCCATCGCCCGCGCGTACGGCTCGAAGTACCGCTCGACCAGGGGCGTGACGTCGACGTCGTCACGCCGCAGCGCCCCGCCGTGCGTGGTCCGCGTGTAGACCGCTCCCATCCCGACGGCCAGCATCTCCTCCCGCTCGTCCGGAAACCGCTCCGGATCGACGACCAGCCGCGACAGCCGGTTGACGAACCGCCACGGGGTGATGCCGGCCAGCCCGGCCGCCCGCTCGGCGATCTCCGCCGTGTGCGCGTCCGTGATGTGGTCCAGCTCCCGCGCCAGCTCCTCGTCGCCGAGCACGATCCCCGCCCGCACGGCGATGGGTATCTCCCGCGCGGAGTGCGGGACATGGAGGATCACCGGGGAGTCCGCGGCCCCCGGCAGCAGCTCGAAGGGTGGCGCATCGGTCACGGGGCGGCTCCGAGGGCGTTGTCAGTGGTGTCCGGCAGGATCAAGGTGCCACATCACCGAGACCTGCGAGGCCGAGGACGCCATGCCGATCAGCAACGAGCGGGCGAGCACCCATCCGTTCCTCCGGGGGCTGTACGAGGACGCCTACTACCCGGACCACGTCGTGGACCGAGGCCGCGCGATCCTGCTCGCCCTGTGCGAGCGCATCGAGCGGGAGCGCCCCGCCGGCCTCGACGCGCTGCACGCGCTGACCCGGGCGGCCACGGAGGAGTTCAACGATCTCCAGGCCGCGTTCGAGGCGGCGGGCAGCGAGATCGAGACGGTGGCCCGGGAGGAGATAGCCGAGGACTTCGGCTTCGTCGCGCGTGCGTACGGTTTCCCGGACGCGGACGTGGAGGAGCTGATCGCCACCCGGGAGTGGTGAGGGCGCGCGGAAGGGCGAACACGGCTCCGCCCCGGCCGGGCGTGGTGCCGGCCGGGGCGGAGCGGGTGGGCCGCCGGGGCCCGGGGCGTCAGCTCAGGGACGCCAGGACCTCGTTCCACGTGGTGGACGGGCGCATGGCCGCCGCGGCCTTCGCCGGGTCGGGCTGGTAGTAGCCGCCGATGTCGACCGGCTTGCCCTGGACGCCGACCAGCTCGTCGACGATCTTCTGCTCGTTCGCGGCGAGCGTCTCGGCGAGCGGGGCGAAGGCCTTCGCCAGGTCCGCGTCGTCGGTCTGTCCGGCCAGCTCCTGCGCCCAGTACAGGGACAGGTAGAAGTGGCTGCCGCGGTTGTCGATGCCGCCGACGCGCCGGGTCGGGGACTTGTCCTCGTTGAGGAAGGTCGCCGTGGCGCGGTCGAGGGTGTCGGCCAGGACCTGGGCGCGGGCGTTGCCCGCCACCTTCGCCAGCTGCTCGAAGGACGGAACCAGGGCGAAGAACTCACCCAGGGAGTCCCAGCGCAGGTAGTTCTCCTTGACCAGCTGCTGCACGTGCTTCGGCGCCGAGCCGCCCGCACCCGTCTCGAACAGGCCGCCGCCCGCCATCAGCGGGACGACCGACAGCATCTTGGCGCTGGTGCCCAGCTCCAGGATCGGGAACAGGTCGGTCAGGTAGTCACGCAGCACGTTGCCGGTGACCGAGATCGTGTTCTCACCGCGGCGGATGCGCTCCACCGACAGCTTCGTCGCCTCGACCGGGTTGAGGATCCGGATGTCCAGGCCCTCGGTGTCGTGCTCGGCGAGGTAGGTGTTGACCTTGGCGATCAGGTTGGCGTCGTGCGCGCGGGTCTCGTCCAGCCAGAACACCGCCGGGTCGCCGGTGGCGCGGGCGCGGGTGACGGCCAGCTTCACCCAGTCCTTGATCGGCGCGTCCTTGGTCTGGCAGGCGCGGAAGATGTCGCCGGCCGAGACGGCCTGCTCGATGAGCGCGGTGCCGTTGCCGTCGACCAGGCGGACGGTGCCCGTGGTGGGGACCTCGAAGGTCTTGTCGTGGCTGCCGTACTCCTCGGCCTTCTGCGCCATCAGACCGACGTTCGGCACCGAGCCCATGGTGGACGGGTCGAAGGCGCCGTTGGCCCGGCAGTCCTCGATCACGGCCTGGTAGACGCCCGCGTAGGAGGAGTCCGGCAGGACCGCGAGGGTGTCGTGCTCCTGGCCGTCCGGGCCCCACATGTGGCCGGAGGTGCGGATCATGGCCGGCATGGAGGCGTCGACGATGACGTCCGAGGGGACGTGCAGGTTCGTGATGCCCTTGTCGGAGTCGACCATCGCCAGCTCCGGGCCCTCGGCGAGCTCGGCGTCGAAGGAGGCCTTGATCTCCGCGCCCTCCGGCAGGGCGTCGAGGCCCTTCCAGATGCCGCCCAGACCGTCGTTCGGGGTGAGGCCGGCCGCGGCGAGCTTGTCGCCGTACTGCGCGAACGTCTTCGGGAAGAAGGCGCGCACCACGTGGCCGAAGACGATCGGGTCGGAGACCTTCATCATCGTCGCCTTCAGGTGCACCGAGAACAGCACACCCTGCGCCTTGGCCTCGGCGACCTGCGCGGTCAGGAACTCGCGCAGCGCGGCGACGCGCATCACGGAGGCGTCGACGACCTCACCGGCGAGCACGGGTACGGACTCGCGCAGCACCGTGGTGGTGCCGTCGTCGCCGACGAGCTCGATGCGCAGCGCGCCGTCCTCGGCGATCACGACGGACTTCTCGGTGGAGCGGAAGTCGTTCTGGCCCATGGTCGCCACGTTGGTCTGGGACTCGGAGGACCAGGCGCCCATGCGGTGCGGGTGGGACTTGGCGTAGTTCTTGACCGAGGCGGGGGCGCGCCGGTCGGAGTTGCCCTCACGCAGGACCGGGTTCACGGCGGAACCCTTGACCTTGTCGTAGCGGGCGCGGATCTCGCGCTCCTCGTCGGTCTTCGGGTCGTCCGGGTAGTCGGGCAGCGCGTAGCCCTGGCCCTGCAGCTCGGCGACGGCGGCCTTGAGCTGCGGGATGGACGCCGAGATGTTCGGCAGCTTGATGATGTTGGCGGCGGGCGTCTTGGCGAGCTCACCGAGCTCCGCGAGGGCGTCCGGGATGCGCTGGTCCTCGGTCAGGTACTCCGGGAACAGGGCGATGATGCGCCCGGCCAGCGAGATGTCGCGGGTCTCCACGGCGACACCCGCCTGCGAGGCGTACGCCCGGACCACCGGCAGGAAGGAATACGTCGCCAGGGCGGGGGCCTCGTCAGTGTGCGTATAGATGATGGTCGAGTCAGTCACCGGGTGCTCCGCTCCACGTCTGCAACATTGCTCGACATCAAGATATCTCGTGACCGGCCTCGGCTCGACAGGGGTCCGCGACCAGTTCTGTGCAACCGATGGCGCCGCTCGCGTGTCCTGGAGAGAGATCACTCACTCCAAGCCACGGCCGGACCTGACCACCCGGCCGTACGAGCGAAAGCGGACCATGAGATATCGCACCAGAGTGACGGCCCCGGCCGTTGCGCTTCTCGGCACGGCGGCGGCACTGACCACGGGGATACCGGCCCAGGCGGCCGGCAGGACCGGCGCCGGCCCGGGTCCCGAGACCCTCGGCGACCCCGTCTACCCTGACCTGGGCAACGACGGATACCGCGTCTCGGCCTACCACCTCGACTTCGCGTACGACGCCACGACCAAACTCGTCGAGGCCTGCGCGACCCTGACCCTGCGCACCACCCAGGCCCTGAGCCGCTTCTCCCTGGACGCGCACGGCCTGGACATACGCTCCGTCCGGGTCGACGGCCGCACGGCCGCCTTCGAGCAGGTGGCCGAGAAGCTGCGGATCACCCCCGCCCGGAAGCTCCCCGCCAAGACCCGGATCACGGTGCGCGTCGCCTACGGCGCCGACCCGCGCCGGATCCCGCCGCCCGCCGGCGGCTGGGTGGCCACCCCGGACGGGTTCGCGGTGTGCTGCCAGCCGGACCTGGCGCACACCGTCTTCCCCTGCAACGACCACCCCTCCGACAAGGCCGACTTCACCTTCCGGCTCACCGTGCCCACCGGACTGCGGGGCGTCGCCAGCGGCCGGCTGGTGCGCACCGAGCAGCTGTCCGGCGACCGGACCGCGTACACGTACCGCTCGCGCTCGCCGATCGCCACCGAGGTGGTCCAGATCACCGTCGGCGACTATGTGATCAAGGACCGGCAGGGCCCCCACGGCCTGCCGCTGCGGGACGTCGTCCCCGTCGCCCGGGCCGCCGCCCTGGAACCGGCCCTGGCGCTCACCCCGGCGCTGGTGTCGTGGGTCGAGCAGCGGCTCGGCGCCTACCCCTTCGAGACGTACGGCCTGCTGCCCTGCAACAACGACGCCCCGGACGCCTTCGACTTCACGGGTCTGGAGACCCAGACCCTCACGATCTACAAGCCGAACTACCTCCTCCAGGACGAGAGCAAGATCGGCTCGCACATGATGCACGAGCTGGTCCACTCCTACTTCGGCAACAGCGTCAGCCCCGCCACCTGGGCCGACCTGTGGCTGAACGAGGGACACGCCGACTTCTACGGGTTGCTCTACCGCTACGAGCGCGGCTGGCCCGACTCCAAGGGCATGACCACCATGGAAGCCCGGATGAAGGACACCTACGCCCTCGGTGACCAGTGGCGCAGCACCTCCGGGCCGGTCGCCGCACCCAACGCGGCCAACCTGTTCGACAGTCAGCGCTACCTCGGCGGCGTCCTCGTCCTCTACGCGCTGCGGCAGCAGATCGGCGAGGCCGCCTTCAGTGCTGTCGAGCGCGCCTTCCTCGCGCGCCACCGCGACTCCTCGGCCTCCACGCAGGACTACATCGCCGTCGCCTCGGAAGTCTCCGGCCAGGACCTGACCGGCTTCCTGCGGGACTGGCTGTACGGCACGAAGACGCCCCGGATGCCGGGCCACCCGGACTGGACCGTGACGCCGGCGAAGGCGTCCCTCTCGGCACCGCGCGACCGGAGGGACAGCCACCACCACGAGAACTCCGCGACGCTGTGACGAGCGGCTCCGCAGCCTGATCGGGACGAACCCTCAGTCGAGCCGGGCGGGACTCAGTCCGCTCGGCTCGATCGCGCCGGTCCGCTGCTGCGGGATGCCGGCCGGACCCTGCTGCAACGCCACCGTCCGGGCCGGGGCGGGGATGCGGATGCCCTCCGCGCGGTAGCGCTGGTGCAGACGTTTGATGAACTCGTGCTTGATCCGGTACTGGTCGCTGAACTCCCCGACGCCCAGGACGACGGTGAAGCCGATCCGGGAGTCGCCGAAGGTGTGGAACCGGATGATCGGCTCGTGGTCCGGCACCGCGCCCTCGACCTCGGTCATCGTCTCGGCGATGACCTCGTTGGTCACCCGCTCCACGTGCTCCAGGTCGCTGTCGTAGGCCACCCCGACCTGGACCAGGATGGTCAGCTGTTCCTCGGGGCGCATGAAGTTGGTCATGTTCGCCTGCGCGAGCTGACCGTTGGGGAGCACGACGAGGTTGTTGGACAGGTTGCGGATCGTCGTCTGCCGCCAGTTGATGTCCTCGACGTAGCCCTCCTCGCCGCTGCTGAGCTTGATGTAGTCACCGGGCTGGACGGTCTTGGACGCGAGGATGTGGATGCCCGCGAAGAGGTTGGCGAGGGTGTCCTGCAACGCCAGCGCGACCGCCAGGCCGCCGACACCCAGGGCGGTGAGCAGCGGGGCTATGGAGATCCCCAGTGTCTGGAGCACCACCAGGAAGCCGATCGCCAGGACCAGGATCCGGGTGATGTTGACGAAGATCGTGGCCGATCCGGCGACACCGGAACGGGACTGGGTGACGGTGCGCACCAGTCCGGTGACCACCCGCGCCGCGGACACCGTCGCCACGAAGATGAGCAGCACGGTGAGCACCTGGTTGGTGGTGTGCTGCACCGTGCGGGTCAGCGGCAGCACCGCGGCCGCGCCCGCCACGCCGCCCACGACCGCGGCCCAGGGCGCCACGGCCCGCAGGGCGTGCACGATGACGTCGTCCCCGCTCCAGCGGGTGCGGTCGGCGTGCCTGCCCAGCCAGCGCAACAGGAGGCGCAGCGCGAACGCCGCCAGCAGGCCCGAGGCGAGGGCGATGCCGGCGAACAGCAGATCGTCCACGGTGAGGGCCCGGTTCACCGGTCACCTCCGGGGCGGGGAACCACGGGGAACGCCGTCGCCAACGGCCGGATGTGAAGTCTCGTCACGTCGTCACCTGCTCGTTTTCCGGGATGCTCGAAGGTGCCCGACCACCCTGACCTGCGGTCGGCACGATCGTTCATCCTGCCGTATCCCGCACGGGGTTCCGTACCGCGGACGGGGGTGAGCGGAGGGTGAGTCAGCGCACATGACGCACTGTCACGCGCGCTCCTGCCGCGTGACGAGCCGGCGCGCCACCCGGTCAGATCACCTTCAGCCGCACCAGCGCCGCCAGCGTCAGCGCGCCCGGCACCAGCGGCAGCCAGACGGTGATGACCCGGAAGGCCAGGACCACGGCGGTGGCCACCGCGGCCGGGCCGCCCGCCGCCACCAGCGCCATGACCAACGCCGCCTCCACCGAGCCGATGCCGCCCGGCGTGGGCACCAGCGCGACGGCGACCGTCGCCGCCAGGTAGGCCACCGCCATGTGCGCGGGCGGGATGTCCAGCCCCAGCGCCCGCCCCGTCAGCACCAGCACGGACGCCTGCAGCGCCGGGAAGGCGAAGGACCCGCCCCACAGCGCCAGGACCCGTGCCGGGCGGGTGTGCACCGAACGCGCCTCGCCGAGAGCCGTCCGCAGGAAGGACACCAGGGCCGAGCGCAGCCGCCGTACCAGGGCGAGCACGGCCACGGCGATCACGAGCACCACCGCGACACCGGCCAGCAGCGGGCCGAACGCCGTCTCCGGCACCAGCGCGCCGAGCCGCAGCGCGTCGGGGAACGCGATGAGGAGGGCACCCAGCAGCGCCACCCGGCCGATGCTCTCGGCCAGCAGGTACAGGGCGAGGGCGGCCGAGGAGCGGGCGAGCGGCAGCCCGCACACCGTCATGAACCGCAGGTTGACCGCGCTCGCGCCAAGACCGGTCGGCAGCAGGTGGTTGGCCGCTCCCGCCGCGAACTGCGTGGCCAGCAGCCGCCGTCGGGGCAGCCGTTCGACCACCGCGCCCTGCCGGGTGCAGGAGGCGGCGACCCAGGTCAGACAGGTCGCCCCGGCCGCGGCCAGCAGCCAGGGCCACTCGGCGGTGCGCAGATGCGCGAAACCCGCGGCCAGCACCGAACGGTGCTGCACCGCGACGACGGTGACGAGCAGGAGCGGGAGCAGACACAGGATCTGCCGCAGGCGGCGCACCGGGACGCGACGGGGGAGTCGCCCCGGGCGGAGTTCGGGGAGTTGTACCGCTGTCACATCCCCGGAGCCTGTCCAGGACGGGCCAACTGCGGGTTGCGGGAGCGGGGACTGGGGATTGCGCGCGGGAAGCGGCTGCGTGGGGAGCGTCATCGGGGCCTTTGCGCGGAGGGACGGGGAAGAGGGGGATCGGGCTGATTGTGCGGGATGTCGGGGCCCGAACGCGAGCTTCTTGACCTCAAGATTGCTTGAGGTTCTACGGTTGCTGCCATGAGCATGGAGACCACAGCGTGGACACAGCTGCACAGCGTCATGAACGCCGAACGGGAGCGCCGCCCCTTCGCCCTGGCGACCCTGCGCCGCATCGGCGCGTTCGCCCGCCCCCACCGGCGCCGCATCGCCCTCTTCGTCCTGCTCGGTGTGGGCACCGCCCTGCTGGCCGTGGCGACCCCCGTGCTGGCCGGGTCGGTCGTGGACACGATCGTGTCGCACGGCGACGAGGGCACCGTCGTACGTCTCGCCCTGCTCATCGCGCTGATCGCGGTGGCGGAGGCGGCGCTGGGCATCCTCGGCCGCAGGCTGTCGGCGACGCTCGGCGAGCATCTCATCCTCGATCTGCGGACCGCCGTCTTCGACCATGTGCAGCGCATGCCGGTCGCGTTCTTCACACGCACTCGTACGGGCGCCCTGGTCTCCCGGCTCAACAACGACGTCATCGGAGCCCAGCGCGCGTTCAGCAACACCCTCTCCGGAGTGGTCAGCAACCTCGTCACCCTGCTGCTCACGCTCGCGGTGATGCTCACGCTGTCCTGGCAGATCACCTTGCTGGCACTGGTGCTGCTGCCGGTGTTCGTGATCCCGGCCCGGCGCATGGGCAGCCGGATGGCCCGGATGCAACGGGAGGCGGCGACACTGAACGCGGCGATGGGCACCCGCATGACCGAGCGGTTCTCCGCCCCCGGAGCCACGCTGGTCAAGCTCTTCGGGCGGCCGGAGGAGGAGTCGGAGGAGTTCGCCGAGCGGGCCCGCCGGGTCGCGGACATCGGCATCCGCACGGCGACCGCCCAGGCGGCCTTCATCACCGCCCTCACCCTGGTCTCGGCCCTCGCCCTGGCCCTGGTCTACGGCCTCGGCGGCTGGTTCGCGCTGCGCGGCGCCCTGGAACCGGGCGCGGTCGTCTCGCTCGCGCTGCTCCTGACCCGGCTCTACGCGCCGCTGACCGCGCTCGCGGGAGCGCGCGTCGAGGTGATGAGCGCGCTGGTCAGCTTCGAGCGGGTCTTCGAGGTGCTCGACCTCAGGCCGCTCATCGAGGAGAAGCCGGACGCCCGGCCGGTCCCCGACGGGCCCGTGGCGGTCGAGTTCGACCAGGTGCGCTTCGGCTACCCGGCCGCGGACAAGGTCTCCCTGGCCTCCCTGGAGGAGGTCGCGTCCCTGGACGGGCGAGGCGGCGACGAGGTCCTGCACGGCCTGTCCTTCCGCGCCGAACCCGGTCAGACCGTGGCGCTCGTCGGCTCCTCCGGCGCGGGCAAGTCGACCATCGCGCAGCTGATGCCGCGCCTGTACGACACCGACGCGGGGGCCGTGCGCATCGGCGGCGTCGACGTCCGCGACCTCACGGCGCGGTCGCTGCGGCAGACCCTCGGCATGGTCACCCAGGACGGCCACCTCTTCCACGACACCGTCCGCGCCAACCTCCTGCTCGCCCGCCCGGAGGCCACGGAGGAGGACCTGTGGGACGCGCTGCGCCGGGCCCGTCTCGACGACCTCGTACGGTCCCTGCCCGACGGCCTCGACACCGTGGTCGGCGAGCGCGGCTACCGCCTCTCGGGAGGCGAGCGCCAGCGCATGACCATCGCCCGGCTGCTGCTGGCCCGCCAGCGCGTCGTCATCCTCGACGAGGCCACCGCCCATCTCGACAACACCTCCGAGGCCGCCGTCCAGGAAGCCCTCGCCGAAGCCCTCGAAGGCCGCACGGCCGTCGTGATCGCCCACCGCCTCTCCACCGTCCGCGCGGCCGACCAGATCCTGGTCGTCGAGGCCGGCCGGATCGTGGAGCGGGGCACGCACGAGGAACTCCTGGCGGCGGGACAGCGGTACGCGGAGCTGTACCGCACCCAGTTCGCGGAGCCGGCCCGCGGCACACGGGGCGCCGCCGTGGAGGAGGCCGCGTAGCCGCGTGAACACCTGCCCGGACCTGTGCGTACTCCTCTCCGGTACTCCCGCAGACAGCCCGGACCCGGAGAGGCGACGTGTCCCAGCCGCAACCGCCCGTACGATCCCCCCGCCGCAGCCCGTCCCGCGTCCACCGGCCGCGCGCCCTCGCGGCGGCCGGTGCCCTGGCCGTGCTGCCCCTTCTCACCGCCTGTGGCGGCGACGGCCACGACGCCGGCGCCAAGGGCCCGGACGGCAGGGCGGCGCCGAGTGTGACCGCCGCCCCCGCCGCCGGAGTCGTCGCCCCGGCCAAGGTGGAGGTGATCGCCGGGCTGACCGGCTGCAAGGCGAAGATCCGCATCGACGCCGACGAACTGCGCCAGGGCCTGTGCCGCACCAAGAAGGCCGACTACCTCATCACCACCTTCCCCGAGGAGAGGTTCAAGGAGACCTGGCTGGAGGAGGCGCGGGTCTACGGGGGCAAGTACCTCGTCGGCACGCGCTGGGTGGTCAGCGTGAAGCCGGCGCTGCTGGAGTCCTTCCGCGCGAAGCTCGGCGGCACGATCAGGGAGCTGCGGGGCATCGGGCCCAAGCCGGGCGAGTAGCGACGGCTCCCTTTCGAATTCCGCTGGTGGGCGTCATGATGGTGCGGCTCGGCACAGGAGCCGCCCAGCTTCGCGGCGGCATCGGAGATTGAGTTCGTCGTGGTCGCCACCTTTCGTCGCCACTCGCTCGCGGGCGAGATGCTGGTGCTCCAGCTTGCCATCGTCGTGGTGGTGCTGCTGGCTGTCGCCGCGGTCTCCCTCGCCCAGTCCCAGGCCACCTTCAACCGCGTCGAGGGGCGCCGGGTGAGCGCACTCGCCGAGCAGCTGGCCGCCAACCCCCTGGTGCGCAGCCAGCTGGTGCGTCCCGCGCCGGGGGAGGCGCTCGCCCCGCTGGTGCTCGCCACACAGGCGCAGTCGGGGGTGACGTCCGTGACGGTGGCCGACGGGGCCGGGCGGATCGTCAGCTCCACGAACCCCACGGTCGTCGGCGAGCGCATGCGGCTCGGCCCGGGCACCGGCCGGGGGCGCGGCTGGTCCGGGCAGCTCACGCTGGACGGCAACCGCGAGCTGGCCGCCCAGGTGCCCGTCCTCGGAGCGACCGAGGAGAACCTGGGCCGGATCCTCGGCACCGTGATGATCGGCGAGGCCGATCCGACGGTGTGGCAGCGGCTCAACGGTGCCTCCTCCTACCTGCTCGCCTATCTGGGCATCGCCAGCGGACTCGGCGTCGCCGGCTCCTGGCTGCTGGCGCGGCGGGTGAAACGGCAGACCCTCGGGCTGGAGCCGGGCGAGATCGCCGGTCTCGCCGAGCACCGGGAGGCGATGCTGTACGGGATCGCCGAGGGCGTGATCGCCCTGGACCCGCAGCACCGGCTCACCCTCGTCAACGACATGGGCCGCCGCCTGCTCGACCTGCCCGAGGACTGCGTCGGTCAGAGCCTTACGGGCCTCGGCATCGAGGGGAGGCTGCGCGATGTGTTGTCCGGCACCGCCGCCGGCGAGCGTGACGAGGTCGTCGTCCGCCACGGCCGGGTCCTGGTGATGAACCGGATGACCGTCACCAAGGACGGCCGGTCGCTCGGCTCGGTCACCACCCTGCGCGACCGCACCGAACTGGCCCGGCTGGAGCGGGAGATCGGCTCCTTCCGCAGCTCCTCGGAGCTGCTGCGCGCGCAGGCGCACGAGTTCGCCAACCAGCTGCACACCATCTCCGGGCTGATCCAGATCGGCGAGCAGGACGAAGTGGTCAGCTACATCCGCGCGTTGAGCCGGCACCGCCAGTCCCTGGACGTCACCCTCAGCCGCCGGGTCCGGGACACCGCGGTGGCCGCGCTGCTGATGGCGAAGGCGTCCCTGGCCGCGGAACGGAAGGTCAGCCTGCGGATCTCGGACGACACCGCGCTGGAGCGGCTGGCCCCGGAGGACGCCGCCGATGTGGCGACCGTGGTGGGCAACCTGGTGGACAACGCCGTGGACGCCGCCGCCGCCCGCGACGACGCCTGGGTGGAGGTGGCACTGCGCCAGGACGCCTCCAGCGTGGAGATCGCGGTCCGCGACTCCGGGCCGGGCGTGGCTCCCGAACTGGCCCGCGAGGTCTTCTCCCACGGCTTCACCACCAAGGCCGCGCGCGAGGGCGAGCGCGGCATCGGACTGGCCCTGACCAAGCTGGTCTGCGAACGGCACGGGGGAGAGATCTCGGTGGCCAACACCCCCGAAGGGGCCGTGTTCACCGCACGCATGACCGTCAGCCACCTCACCGGCGCGGTGGCGGAAGGAGCGGCCCGATGACCGCGGCGAGCGACAAGACGGGCGCGATCGACGTCCTCGTGGTCGACGACGACTTCATGGTGGCCAGGGTCCACCGCGCCTTCGTCGAACGCGTCGAGCCGTTCCGCGTCGTCGGCACGGCCCACACGGGCGCACAGGCCATCGAGGCGGCCGACGAACTGCGACCCGACCTCATCCTGCTCGACCTCTACCTGCCCGATCTCTTCGGGCTCGACGTCATCCCCCGCCTGCGCACCGCCGGCCACGACTGCGACGTCATGGTCATCACCGCGGCGACGGAGGCCGACACCGTACGCGGCGCGGTCCGGCGCGGTGTGGTCGACTACCTCCTCAAGCCCTTCGACTTCGAGGATCTGCGCCTGCGTCTGGAGCGCTATGCCGCCCAGCGGGGCCGGCTGCTCACGACGGTGGTCCGGGGCCAGGCGGACGTGGACCGGGTCCTCGCCGGGGCCTTCGCCCCCGCACCGGCGTCCACCCTGCCCAAGGGCATGAGCGTGGAGACCGCCGGCCTCGTCGAGCGGGCCCTGCGCGCGGCGGACGGCACCCTGTCCGCCACCGAGTGCGCCGCCCTCACCGGAGTGTCGCGGGTGAGCGCCCGCCGCTATCTGGAGTACTTCCACGGCACGGGCAGTGCGGAGGTGTCCCTGCGCTACGGCGCCGCCGGCCGGCCCGAGCGGCGCTACGGCTGGCGGGCCTGAGCCGCCGGCCGGACGCCGGCCGCGGGACCCGTGTCCTCGTGATGGGCGTGCACGCGCCGCAGCAGGGAGGCGAGTTGCTCCCGTTCGGCCTCGCTCAGCGGCGTCAGGAGGTCGTCGTCCGCGGAGGCGATGTCGGCACTGAGGTGGTCGAGGGCAAGCCTGCCCTCCGGGGTGATGAGGACGTCGACGCGGCGGCGGTCGGTGAGGCTGCGGACGCACGTCACCTGCCCGGCGTCGGCCAGGTCCTTCACGATCTTCGCGAGGTCACTGGCGTTCATGTCCAGCCGGGCGGCCAGCACGCCCTTGGGCTGCGGACCGAGGTCGGCGACCAGGGTCAGGACGGTCAGATGCCACAACCGCAGCCCTCGGGCGGTGAGCTTCTCCGACAGGGTGCGGCGGGCGGCCTTTCCCGTCGCGTACATCAGGTACGCGCTGAGGTTCAGCACGCTGGGCGGGGTCATGCGTGAACGTTAGCCCGGCTGTGCCCTTCCTGTGAACGCCGTCCGGAATCGGGCCACTTGAAGCCGTCACGGGCATCGGGTGAGCAGCCCCGCGCGGACCGCCGCCGCGCGGCCCGGTGCCGTGCGGCGACGGTGCGGGCCGGCCCCGGGACCGTACCGGGGCCGGCACGTCAGGGGCGGTTGGTGAGGTAGCCGCCCATGGAGGTGAAGTACTCGGTGGCGGGCAGCTCCCGGCCGTCCTCGGTGCGGACACGCGTGATGGCCAGGCCGTGGTTGCGGCCCGTCCGGGCGTCGGCGCCGGCGACGATCACCACGCCGTCGCCCTCGCGGTAGAAGATGCGGCCGGGCGTGCCGCCGTAGCGGCCCTCGGACACGAACGAGGCCAGGACGTCGAGCCGCTTGCCCTTGTGGAAGGTGTAGGCGCTGGGGTACGGCTCGGACTGGGCGCGCACCAGCCGCTCCAGGTCCTGCGCGGCCCAGGACCAGTCGATGCGGCTGTCCTCGTCGGCCCGCTTGTGGAAGAAGGACGCCTGGGAGCGGTCCTGCTTGGTGAACTCGGTCCGGCCGGAGGCGATCAGGCCGAGCGCGCCGATGGTGACCGGGGCGATGAGGTCGACGGTCTTGTGGAAGAGGTCGGTCGCGGTGTCCGTCGGGCCGACCGGCACGGCCTCCTGCCGGACGATGTCGCCGGCGTCGAGTTCGTCGTCCATCATGTGCGCGGTGACGCCCACCTCGGACTCGCCGTTGATGAGCGCCCAGATCAGCGGGGAGAACCCGGCGTACTTCGGCAGCAGCGAGTCGTGCACGTTCAGCGTGCCCCGGCGCGGCAGCCCGAAGATGCGCGGGGGGATCCACGTACGCCAGTTGTTGGCCACGATGATGTCCGGGTCGGCCTCCTTGAGGCGCTCGAACAGCTCGTCGTCGTCCGGGCGGTTGCGGATCAGCACCGGGACGCCGTGCTCCTCGGCGAGGTCGGCGACGGAGTCGCTCCAGATCTTCTCGTAGGCGTGCTCGCTCTTGGGGTGGGTCACGACCAGCACCACGTCGTGCTCGGACTCCAGGAGGGCTTGCAGGGTGCGATGCCCCCAGGTCTGGTAACCGAACATGACGACCCGCATGGGGTTCCTCCTCAGAGCAAGGTTTTGGCCGACGTAAGTAAAGCAAGCCTTACCTTAGTCTGCAACGGGTGGGTGATCCGCCGCAGTTGAGAGGCCCTGCCGGTCCGGCTGTCCGTTTTGCCCTGTCGACACCCTCGCGGGTTTAGCTTAGGCTCACCTAAGTTCCACAGGGGTGCTGCTCCGTCTGCATGCCCACCTTTCGTTCCCTCCACACCTGACACGCGGCTGCCCCGCACGATGGGAGTGACATGTCGCAGGTTCTTCCTGATGACGCATCACCGGTCCATGACCTGATCGGTATCGGCTTCGGGCCGTCCAATGTGGCCATGGCGATCGCGCTCCGCGAGCACAACAACCGCGTCGGCAGGCAGGAGGCGATCACCGCTCACTTCTTCGAGCAGCAGCCCCGGTTCGGCTGGCACCGCGGCATGCTCATCGACGACGCCACCATGCAGGTCTCCTTCCTGAAGGACCTGGTGACGCTGCGGAACCCGGCCAGCGAGTACAGCTTCCTCTGCTACCTGCAGAGCAAGGGCCGACTGATCGACTTCATCAACGGCAAGAACCTGTTCCCGCTGCGCGTGGAGTTCCACGACTACTTCGAGTGGGCCGCGTCCCAGGTCGACGACATGGTCTCCTACGGCCACGAGGTCGTCGGGGTCGCGCCCGTGACCCGGGACGGCGTCGTGGAGTACCTGGAGGTGACCGTCCGCTCGGGCGGCGGCCTGGAAGTCCACCGGGCCCGCAACCTCGTCATCGGCACCGGCCTGCGCCCGCTCATGCCCGAGGGTGTGGAGCGCGGCGAACGCGTCTGGCACAACTCGGAACTCCTCGCACGGGTCGACGAGTTGGAGGGCACCTCGCCGTCCCGGTTCGTCGTCGTGGGAGCCGGCCAGAGCGCCGCCGAGAATGTCGCCTACCTGCACCGCCGCTTCCCCGAAGCCGAGATCTGCGCCGTCTTCTCCCGCTACGGCTACAGCCCCGCCGACGACAGCAGCTTCGCCAACCGGATCTTCGACCCCCAGGCCGTCGACGAGTACTTCGAGGCGCCCGAGGACGTCAAGCGCCGCCTGATGGACTACCACGGCAACACCAACTACTCCGTGGTGGACATCGACCTGATCGACGACCTCTACCGGCAGTCGTACCGGGAGAAGGTACTCGGCACCGAACGCCTGCGCTTCATCAACGTCTCCCGCCTCACCGCCGTCAAGGAGACGCCCACCAGCGCACTGGCCACCGTGAAATCCCTCGTCACCGGCGAGGAGACCGACCTCGACGCCGACGTCGTGGTCTTCGCCACCGGCTACAGCCCCGCCGAGCCCACCGGTCTGCTCGGCGAGGTCGCCGACCGCTGCGTCCGCGACGACGAGGGCCGCGTCCGCGTCGAGCGCGACTGGCGCATCGCGACCGACCCCGCCCTGCGCTGCGGCATCTACCTGCAGGGCGGCACGGAGCACACGCACGGCATCACCTCGTCCCTGCTGTCCAACACCGCCATCAGGGTGGGCGAGATCCTGGACTCGCTCCTCGGACGCGGCTCCGCTCCCACCGCCGGCGAGACCCGCACGCTCGCCGACGGCACGGGCAGCACGGCCCGTCAGTAGACACCGCGCTCGATCAACTCACCGCCGGCGCAAGGGATAACGTACGTCCACATGGGCACGACTGCTGTGATGGAGCGCCCCGCGCCCGGGGGCATGGCGAAGACCCGTCGGCGACGGGTCATGGTTCTGGGCAATCTTCTGGCGGTCCTCGTGGTCGCCGCTGCGCTGTCGCTCGCCGTCGGCGCCCGGGCACTGAGCCCCGCGGAGGTCTGGCACGGGCTCTTCGGGGACCCGACGCCCGACCAGCGGCTCACGGAGATCCGGCTCATCGTGGAGACCGTACGGGTGCCCCGTACGGTTCTCGCGATCGTGGCGGGCATCGCCCTGGGGACCGGCGGGGCGCTGATCCAGGGGTACACCCGCAATCCGATCGCCGACACCGGCCTGCTCGGTGTGAACACCGGCGCGTCGTTCGCCGTGGTGTCGTCGATCGCCGTCTTCGGGTTCTCGGACCCGCTCCAGTACGTCTGGTTCGCCTTCCTCGGGGCGGCGGTCGCCGGTGTCGTGGTGTTCGGTCTCGCGAGCATCGGGCGGGGCGCCGGCAACCCGCTGACGCTGGCCCTGGCCGGGCAGGGGATCACGGTGTTCCTGATGGCGATGACCACGGCCGTCGCGCTGTCGAACCAGGCCTCGCTGAACGCCCTGCGGTTCTGGAACGCGGGCTCCGTGGCCGGCGTCGGATTCGACGTCATCCGGCCGGTGACCGCGTTCGTCGCCGTCGGGCTGGTGCTGGCCCTGACCACGTTGCCCTCGCTCAACCTGCTCAACCTGGGTGACGACGTGGCGCGGGGGCTCGGCGTGAACATCGCGCTGAGCCGGACCGTCGGCATCACCGCCATCACCCTGCTGGCGGGGGCGGCGACGGCCGCCTGCGGCCCCATCGCCTTCCTGGGCCTCATGGTGGCCCACGTGGCCCGCTACCTGACCGGCCCGGACTACCGCTGGCTGGTGCCCTGCGCCGGACTGCTCGGCGCCGTCGTCCTGCTGGTCTGCGACATCATCGGCCGACTGGTGGTCAGGCCGGGCGAGCTGGACGCGGGCGTCGTCGTGGCGCTCCTCGGGGCCCCCTTCTTCGCGGTGCTCGTCTGGCGCGGAAAGTTCAGGAGCGCATGAACGTGACCGACGTGACCGACGTGAAGCCGTCGCTGCCGCCGGGCGTGCGGCTGGGCCGGGTGTCGTTCTTCTGGCGGCCCTGGCTGGTGGGCGTCTCGCTGCTGCTGGCGGCTGCGGCCTTCCTGGTCTTCTGCGTGTCCATCGGCGTCGGGGACTTCCCCATCGGCCTCCCGCAGGTGATCCGCACGCTCCTCGGGCGGGGCGAACAGGTCGACCAGTTCGTCATCATGGACCTGCGGATGCCGCGCGCCCTGGCCGGGCTCGTCGTGGGGATCGCGCTCGGGGTATCCGGGGCGATCACCCAGTCCATCGCCCGCAATCCCCTCGCCAGCCCGGACGTCCTGGGCATCACCTCGGGCGCCGGCGCGGTCGCGGTGTTCCTGGTGACGGTGTCGGGCGGGGCCGCCGCGGCCGTGACGGACACCCTGGGCCTGTCGGCGGCGGCGCTCGCCGGCGGCCTCGGCACGGGGCTTCTGGTGTACTTCCTGGCCTGGCGGCGCGGGATCGACGGTTTCCGGCTCATCCTCATCGGCATCTCGGTGAGCGCGGTGATGGAGGCCGTCACCACCTGGCTGCTCGTCTCGGCCGACATCAGGGACGTGGCCCAGGCGCAGGCCTGGCTGGTCGGCTCCCTCGACGACCGCTCGTGGAGCGAGGTCCAGGTGGCCCTGTGGGGCACGCTCGTGCTGCTGGTCGTCGTGGCCGCCGTCGCGTTCCAGTTCAAGCCGATGCACTTCGGCGACGAGGTCGCCGCCGGACTCGGGGTGCGGTACGCGGCCGTGCGGGCGGTCCTGCTGCTGTGCGCTGTCCTGCTGGCCGGTGTGGCGGTGAGCGCGGCGGGCCCGGTCCCGTTCGTCGCGCTGGTCGCTCCACAGGTGGCGATGCGGCTGGCGCGCTGCCCCACACCGCCGATGCTCGCCTCGGGCCTGGTGGGCGCGCTGCTGCTGATCGGCTCGGACCTGGTCGCGCGGGCGGTCCTGCCGGTCTCGCTCCCGGTCGGCGTGGTCACCGCCGCGATCGGCGGGCCCTTCCTCGTCTACCTGCTGGTGCGGGCGAACCTCCGGTAGATGTACAAGAGTCAGGTGAACCTAAGCAAGGGGGGACCCGTGGTCGCACAGTCCGTCACCGAGGCCGCGGTCGGCGACGCCTCGCGGCTGGCAGCCCGAGGAATCACGGTCGGCTACGGGGGCCGGGTCGTCATCGACGGCCTCGACGTGGCGATACCGCCCGGGGTGGTCACCACGATCATCGGCCCCAACGGCTGCGGGAAGTCCACCCTGTTGCGGACCCTGTCGCGGCTGCTCAAGCCCGCCCGGGGGACGGTCGTCCTGGACGGCGAGGACATCGGCGGGCTCCGGACCCGGGACGTGGCGAAGAAACTCGGCCTGCTCCCGCAGGCGCCGGTCGCGCCGGAGGGGCTGACGGTGGCCGACCTGGTCGCCCGGGGCCGGCACCCGCACCAGAGCTGGCTGCGGCAGTGGTCCTCGGACGACGCCGAGGTCGTGGAGCGCGCGCTCGCCATGACCGGCGTGGCCGACCTGGCCGACCGCCCGGTCGACTCGCTCTCCGGCGGGCAACGGCAGCGCGTGTGGATCTCCATGACGCTGGCTCAGGGCACCGATCTGCTGCTCCTGGACGAGCCGACGACCTATCTGGACCTGGCGCACGCGGTCGACGTCCTCGACCTGGTCGACGATCTGCACGAGTCGGGCTGCACCGTCGTCATGGTGCTCCACGACCTCAACCTGGCCGTGCGCTACAGCGACCACCTCGTCGTGATGCGGGAGGGGGCGATCCTGGCGCAGGGCCACCCGCGCGACGTCGTCACCGCCGAACTGCTGCGCACGGCCTTCGGATTGCACGCCCAGGTGATCGACGACCCGGTCGGGGACCGGCCGTTGATCGTGCCGATCGGGCGTACGCATGTGCGCCCGGGACACATCCCGATAAAGGAGTAGAGGTAAGGCTAGGCTAACCTCACTCCGTCGCGATAAGGTTTGCCTGCCCTTAGGCAAGGGTGCAGCGAACTAGCACGAAAGCAAGGGGTTTTGGATGCTCCTCCAACGAACGACGTCCGGGAAGCCATGGCGGCGGCTGGCGGCGATCGTGTCCGCGGCCACCCTCGGCGTCGGTCTCCTCGCGGGATGCGGTTCCGACTCGGCGGACACGGCGGACAACAAGAACGAGGGCACCCAGGCCGCGGCAGCCGGCGCGTTCCCGGTCACCGTGGAGCACGCGTTCGGATCCACGAAGGTCGAGAAGGCACCCCAGCGGGTCGTCTCCGTCGGCTACACCGACGACCAGACCGTCCTGGCCTTCGGCATCAAGCCGGTCGGCATGGTCGACCAGTACCCCAACCCGCCGGGCAAGTCCCCCGACATCAACACCCAGTGGCCCTGGGTGAAGGACAAGTGGGGTGACAGCAAGCCCGAGGTCGTCATGAAGAACGGCGACTCCGGCCCCAACTACGAGAAGATCGCGGCCCTGCGGCCGGACCTGATCGTCGCGGTCTACTCCGAGATCGACCAGGCCGGCTACGACAAGCTCTCCAAGATCGCTCCTACGGTGGCCCGCACCAAGGCCGAGAAGGAGCCCTTCAGCGCCCCCTGGCAGGACAACGCCCTGCACATCGCCAAGGCCCTCGGCAAGGCCGACGAGGGCCAGAAGATGGTCGACGACATCCAGGGCCAGCTGGACACGGCCAAGAAGGAGCACCCGGAGCTCGGCAAGCAGACCGCTGTCGCGCTGTCCTGGTACGAGAACTCGGTGGCGCCGTTCACCTCCACCGACGTGCGCGGCCGGCTGGTCTCGGGCATCGGCTTCAAGTACCAGACCGGCATCGACAAGGTCGCCGGGGGCAGCTTCTACACCAAGCTCTCGCCCGAGCGCATCGACCTCGTCGACGTCGACCACATCTTCGTCATCAACGACAAGGCCGACACCGAGGCCCTGAAGAAGTTCAAGCTGTTCACCAACCTCGACGCGGTGAAGAAGGGCAACGTGTCCTACCTGCTCGACAGCGAGGGACCGGCCGTCGGCGCGGCCATCTCCCAGGGCACCTTGCTGTCCATGCCGTACGCGATCGACGAGCTCGTCAAGTCGGTCGAGTAGGGAAGTGAGCACCACCGATACGCGCGTCGCCCCGGCGGCCCTGCGCACGACGACCGGCCGCGAGGCCGCCCGCTGGGTCGCGGGACACTGCCGCGCCATGCCCGGGCTCTCGGCCGTGACCGTGCTCACCACGGTCGCGGGGGCGGCGCTCCAGGTGCTCCCGGTGCTCCTGCTCGGCCGGGTGGTCGACGGGGTCGTCGAGGGCGAGGACCGTTCGGTCCTGGTCACGATCGGGGTGCTGATCGGTGCCGCCGCGCTGCTCGGCGCGGCGGCCACCGCGGTCTCCACCTACCTGATCGGACGGCTGGGCGCGGATCTGCTCGCGCGGCTGCGCGAAGGCGCCGTCCGCGCGGTGCTCGGCATGCCGAGCGCGCGGATCGAGCAGGTCGGCCGGGGAGACGTGCTCTCCCGGGTCGGTGACGACGTGGCCGTCATCTCCAAGGGCATCCGCACGGCCGTCCCCACCGTGTTCTCGGCGGGCGTGCTGGTCGTCATCGCGACCCTCGGCATGTTCGGGCTCGACTGGCGGCTCGGCCTGGCCGGCGCCGGTGCGCTGCCCGCCTACGCGCTGGCGCTGCGCTGGTACCTGCCCCGCTCCGCCCCGCTGTACCGCAAGCAGCGCGTGGCCCAGGCCGACCGGGCCCAGGCGTTCATCAGCGGCCTGAACGGCATCGACACGGTCCGCGCCTACCGTCTGGAGGGTGCCTTCCGCGAGAAGGTCACCACCGAGTCGTGGCGGGTGCGCGAGCTGGGTATCGAGGTGTTCCGGTTCTTCGGCCGGTTCGTCGGCCGGGAGAACCGCGCCGAGTTCATCGGTCTGGTCCTGATCCTCGTGGTGGGATACGCCCTGCTGGAGGCCGACGCGGCCACCCTGGGCGAGGTGTCGGCGGCCCCGCTGCTGTTCCACCGGCTGTTCACCCCGCTGGGCGCCATCATGTTCACCTTCGACGAGGCGCAGAAGTCGGGTGCGAGCCTGACCCGCCTGGTCGGGGTGCTGGGGGAGTCGGCCGAGGAGCGGCTGGTCGGCGACGAATCCGTCACCGCGGCCCGAGCGGGGGCGTACCCGGTGACGGTCGAGGGGCTGACGTTCCGTTACCCCGGCTCCGAGGAGCCGGTGCTGCGGGACGTGGACCTGACCATCCCGGCGGGCGGGTCGCTCGCCCTGGTGGGCGCCACCGGTGCGGGCAAGACGACCCTGGCCGCGCTGATCGCCGGTATCGGCACCCCGGAGGCCGGTTCGGTGCGCATCGGGACGACGGATCTCTCCGGCCTGGACGAGGCCGGGGCCCGTGCCCTGGTGAGCATCCTGACGCAGGAGACGCACGTGTTCTCCGGCCCGCTCGCCGACGACCTGCGGCTGTCCGCGCCGGGGGCGAGCGACGCCGAGCTGCTGGACGCGTTGCGCACGGTCGGTGCGGAAGGCTGGGTCGGCGCGCTGCCCGACGGGCTGGACACTCCGGTCGGCGAGGGCGGTGAACGCCTGGACGGCACCAAGGTCGCCCAGATCGCCCTGGCGCGGCTGGTGCTGGGCCGGGCGCCGGTGGTGGTGCTCGACGAGTCGACCGCCGAGGCCGGCAGCGAGGGCGCCGCCGAGCTGGAGCGGGCCGTACTGGCCGCGTGCGCGGGCCGGACCACGCTGTTCGTGGCGCACCGGCTGACCCAGGCGATGGCCGCGGACCGGATCGCCGTGCTCGACGCGGGGCGCGTCGTGGAGCAGGGGACGCACGAGGAACTGGTGGCTCTGGGCGGCCGGTACGCACGACTGTGGCGGGCCTGGCGAGAGGGTAGTTAGGTAACCCTAATTTAGGTTAGCCTAACTCCACATTCTGGAAGGGACGCTGAGTCTTCGATGATGGAACCGCGCGCTCGTCTCGCACTGCTTTCTCCCACGCGCCTGGCCGATGTGCGCCGGCGGATCGGCGACTACTCGGACAGGACCATCACCGAGGCCTGCGCCATCGGCCTGTCGTACTGGGCGACCGGCCGCAGCCCCGAGGGCATCGACCTCACCCCGGGCACGCTCTTCGCCGACGTCCTCGGCTGGGTCGACAACGGCGGTCGCGCGCCCGGTGGTTGGCAGGTCGCCCCCGACGGCCGCGGCATCACCGTCCCCGACGGTGTCGAACCCGCAGACGCACAGCTCGCGCTGGACGACCTGGCCGACTTCCCGGACCGGCCGCTCGGCACCATCGGCCCCTCCAGCGTCGCGGCCAGGCTCCGGACCCTGGCCGAGTGGAACGACAACCGGGCCGACCGGGTCCGCCCCACCATCGTGGAGATGTTCCACGAACAGGCGCGAGCCAGACCGGACGCCGTGGCCGTCGTCGACGAGCACCGCACGCTGACCTACCGTGAAGCGGCCGAGCGGTCCGGCCAGTTGGCCCACCACCTCCTCGCCCGCGGACTCGGCCCCGAGCAGGTCGTGGGCGTCTCCCTGGCCCGCTCCGCCGACATGGTCATCGGGCTGCTCGCCGTACTCCAGGCCGGGTGCGCCTTCGTGCCGCTCGATCCGCAGTGGCCCGCCGCGCGCCGCGCCGTCGTCATCGAGGACGCCCGGGTCGTCGTCCAGCTCAACGCCTCGGGCGAGGCCGACCCGGCCGAACCGGCCGCCGTGCCCGTCGACCTCGGCGACTGGCGGTACGGCTCGTACCCGGCGCAGGGGCCCGGCATCACCGTCCGCGGCGACGCACTGGCCTACGTGATCTTCACCTCCGGCTCCACCGGCCGCCCCAAGGGCGCGATGATCCGGCACGAGGCGATCAGCGAGCGCCTGCTGTGGCAGGTGAACGAGATCCTCGGCTTCGGACACGACGACGCCTCTCTGTTCAAGGCACCGCTGTCCTTCGACATCTCCATCAACGAGATCTTCCTGCCGCTGGTCTGCGGCGGCCGGCTCGTCGTCCTGCGGCCCGGCGGCGAACGCGACCCGCACCACCTGCTGAGCGTCATCGCCGAACAGCGCGTCACCTTCACGTACCTGGTGTCGTCCATGCTCGACGTGCTGCTGGAGATGGCCGGCGACTCCGGCCGCCTGGACAGCCTGCGCCACGTGTGGTGCGGCGGCGAAGTGCTCACCCCCGAGCTGTACGAGCGGTTCCGCACCAAGCTCGACGACATCCCCATGTACCACGGCTACGGCCCCGCCGAGACGACCATCGGCGTCTCGCACGTCATCTACCGGGGCGCGGCGGAGCGCCTGTCGACGTCCATCGGCAAGGCCAACCCCAACACCCAGCTCTACGTCCTGGACGACGAACTGCGCCCCGTCCCGGTCGGTGTCGGCGGCGAACTGTACGTGGGCGGCTTCCTCCTGGGCCGCGGCTACGTGGGCGCGCCCGGCCTGACCGCCTCCCGCTTCGTCGCCAACCCCTTCGCGAACGACGGCTCCCGCCTCTACCGCACCGGCGACCTCGCCCGCTTCGCCCCCGACGGATCGCTGGACTTCCTCGGCCGCGCCGACAACCAGATCAAGATCCGCGGCATGCGGCTGGAGATCGAGGACGTCGAGGTCGGCCTCGCCGAACACCCGCGGGTACGGCACACCTGCGTCGTCGCGCAGAAGAACGCGGCCGGCGGCACCTACCTCATCGGCTACGTCATACCCGCCGCCGGCGGCGAGGAGCTGCGGGCGGAGGACGTCAAGGCGTGGGCCGCGGCACACATGGTCGAGTACATGGTGCCCGCCCACATCGTCGTGCTGGAGGAGTTCCCGCTCACCGCCAACGGCAAGCTCGACCGCAACGCACTGCCCGAGCCCACGATCGAGACGGGCACATTCGTCCGCCCCGTCACCGACGACGAGCGGGCGGTGTGCGCCGCGGTCGCGGAGGTGCTGCGCCTCGAAGAGGTCGGAGTCGACCAGGACTTCTTCCAGCTCGGCGGCGACAGCATCCTGGCGATCTCCCTGCTGAGCGCATTGCGCGAACAGGGCCTGCACGTCACGGCACGGCAGATCTTCACCCACAGCACCGTGGGCGCGCTGGCGGCGGTCGCGAGCCGTGAGGACGTCTCCGCCGTGGACCACGCCGATGTCGCCACCGGCACCGTCGTCGGCTCGCCCATCGTGCAGTGGCTCGGCGAGACCACGGACGCCGTCGACGGCTTCGTCCAGTCGGTCGTCCTGAACACCCCGGCGAACCTGACCGCCGACGCCCTCGACGCGATCCTCACCGCTCTCCTCGCCCGGCACGACATGCTCCGCGCCCGGCTGGTGCGCGGCGAGCGCTGGAGCTTCGACATCCCCGAGGCGGACCGGGCCGCGCCCGGCTGGCAGCAGAGCGACCTGCCGCTCGACGAGTGCCTCGCCCTCGCCACCGCCGGCCTGGACCCCACGAACGGCGTGATGCTCCGGGCCGTCTGGCGCCCCGCGGCACACCACCTCGTCCTCGTCGCCCACCACGTGGTCGTCGACGGCATCTCCTGGCGCGTCCTGATGGAGGACCTGGCCACCGCCTGGCGCCGGTACTCCTCGGGCGCCCCCGTCGAACTGCCCCCGGTGGGCACGTCGTTCCGGCGCTGGACCCAGCTGCTGGAACGCGCCGCGTTCGACGCCGGCAGCTCCTACTACCGGCGCCCCCTGCCCGGCGACGACCAGCCGCTGGCCCACCGGGCCCTGTCCGGCACCGACACCGTGGCGAACGAACACCTGCGGACCGTCTCGGTCGGCCCCGAGGTCACGGCCGCGCTGCTGAACGAGATCCCCGCGAAGTTCCACGCCGGTGTCAACGACGTGCTGCTCACCGCGCTCGCCGTCGCCCTCGCCCGACGGCGCCGCGACCTCGGACAGGACCAGACCTTCGCCCACATCGAACTCGAAGGCCACGGCCGCGAAGGGCAGTTCGTCGCCGGATCGGCCGGCTTCGAACCGGAACTCTCGCGCACCGTGGGCTGGTTCACCACCCTCTTCCCGGTGACCGTGGACCCCGGCACGGCGCCCGACCTCACCACCCCCGGGTACCTGACCGCCGCGCTCAAAGCAGTCAAGGAGGACCTCGCCCGGGTACCGGACAACGGCGTCTCCTACGGCGCCCTGCGCTACCTCACCCACACCGAGTTCGACGCACCCGCACCCCAGGTGCTCTTCAACTACCTCGGCCGTTTCGCCGCGGGCGCCCCCGGCGACTGGCAACTCGCCGGCACCACCGGCCAGCTGGGCGAGAAGCGCGACCCGCGGATGCGCCTGCCGCGCGCCCTGGAGTTCAACGCGATCGCCGAACCCGATGCCTCCGGCGCATACGAGCTGGTCACCACCATCTCCTGGCCCGACGGCCTGTTCACCGAAGCCGACATCACGGCGCTGGGCGACTACTTCCGCACGGCCCTGGCCGGACTCGCCGCTCTCGACCAGGGCGGCCACACGCCCAGCGACTTCCCCCTGGTACCCCTCACCCAGGCCGACGTCGACGCCCTGGACGGCCCGTCGCTGCGGGACGTCCTGCCGCTGACCCCGCTCCAGGAAGGCCTCTACTTCCATTCGGTCTTCGACGACGACTCCGCGGGCGCCTACGTCGAACAGCAGCTGCTCACGCTGGACGGCGAGGTGGACGCCGACCGGCTCGCGGCGGCGGCCACCCGGCTGCTCACCCTCTTCCCGAACCTGGCCGCGCGCTTCACGGCCCTGACCGACGGCCGCGTGGTCTCCGTCCTGGAGAACGGCGCCGAGGCCCCCTTCACCACGCTGGACCGCCCCGGCATCACCGACGAGGAGATACGCGACCTCGCCGAACGGGACCGCCGCAGCGGCTTCGACCTGGCCACCGGCCCCCTCATGCGGTACACGCTCATCCGCACCGGTTCCGGACGGAACGTCCTGGTGCAAACCGTGCACCACATCATCGCCGACGGCTGGTCCGTGCCGCCCATGCTGCGCGCACTGTTCGCCGAGTACCACGCCCCGGGCACCGTCTACCCGACCGGCGGTTTCGCCGACTACGTCCACTGGCTCGCCGGACGCGACGCCGACGAGAGCGACCGCGTCTGGCGCGAGGAACTCGCCGGACTGCCCGGCCCCTCGCTGATCGCCGAGGGGCACACCCCCTCCGACCGGTTCGCCGACACCGCCGTGGAACCCGAGGGCGACATCGACGCGGCCGTCCGCGAGGCCGGTGTGCCGCTGAGCGTCGCCGTGCACAGCGCCTGGGCCGTCACCCTGGGCGGCATCCTCCAGGGCAGGGACGTGGTGTTCGGCTCCACGGTCTCCGGCCGCGACGCCGACGTGCCCGGCATCGGGGACATGGTGGGCCTGTTCATCAACACCATCCCGGTACGCGCCCGTTGGGCCTCGGGCGCTACGGCGGGCGACCTGCTCTCCTCCGTACGGGACCACCAGAGCGCCGTCCTGCCGCACCAGCACGTCTCCCTGGCCCGCATCGGCCGCCTGGCCGGCGCCGGTTCCCTCTTCGACACGCTCGTGGTCTTCGACGTGGCCACCGACGTGGCATCACTGCGTCGCGCCGGCGACACCTTGACCATCACCGACCTCGTCAACGAGGGCGCCCCGCACTACCCGCTGACCCTGGTGGTCGAGCGCGCACTCGACGGCCGCCCGCGCTTCAACCTCATCTACGACGGCGAACTGCTGGGCGAGGCGACCGCCCGGGCGATCCTGCACACGTTCACCCGGACCCTGACCGGCCTGCTCACCCGGCCGGACACCCCGGTCGACGACCTGGCGTCCGACAGCGAGCGGAGTCCCGCACCCATCACCCCGGCCACCCTGAACGCACTGTTCGACACCGCCGCCCGCCGCGACCCGGCGGCCACCGCCGTCACCCAGTGCGGCCTCGACGGCACCACCCGCTCCCTCACCTACGGCGAACTGTCCGCCGCGAAGGACGACCTGGCCTGTGCCCTGCGCGCGGCCGGGGTCGGCCCGGGCAAGCGGGTCGCCGTGGCCGTCCCGCGCTCCCTGGAGCAGGTCGTCGCCCTGGTGGCGATCGTCGGCGCGGGCGGCGCGTACGTCCCGCTGGACCTGGCCTACCCGGACGAGCGGCTGGAGTACATCCTTGCCGACGCCGCCCCGCAGGTGGTCCTCGTGGACCGTGACCAGCGCGACCGCTGCGCGGAACTCCTGGCCCGGGCGGGGGTGCCCGCCCGGGTGCTGGTCCAGGGCGAAGAACCCCCGGCCGCCGCCACGGAGCCCGCACCCGAGCCGGACTGGCACACGCCCGCCTATGTGATCTACACGTCCGGATCGACCGGCCGCCCCAAGGGTGTCGTCGTCCCGCACTCCAGCGTGGTGTCACTGCTCGCGAACACCCGGCCGGACATGGACTTCGGCCCGCGGGACGTCTGGGTCCAGTTCCACTCCTTCTCCTTCGACTTCGCCGTCTGGGAGCTGTGGGGAGCGCTGGCGCACGGCGGTGAGCTGCTGGTGCCCGAGTACGGGCTGACGCGCTCCCCGGTCGACTTCCACCGGCTGGTCCGGGAACGCGGCGTGACCGTGCTCAACCAGACGCCGTCGGCCTTCTACCAGTTCATCGAGGCCGACCGGCTCGCCGGTGAACCGCTGCCCGCACTGCGCCGGATCATCTTCGGCGGCGAGGCACTGGACCTCGGGCGGCTGCGTGGCTGGGTCGAGCGGCACGGCACGACCGCCCCCGAGCTGGTCAACATGTACGGCATCACCGAGACCACCGTGCACGTCACCCACCGGGTGCTGACCGACGACGACTTCGGCCCCGGCGACGACGTCAGCCCCATCGGCGGCCCGCTCCCCGGCCTGGTCACCTACCTGCTCGACGACCGGCTCCGCCCGGTCCCGCCGGGCCGGGAGGGCGCCATCTACGTCGCCGGCGACCAGGTCTCCCTCGGGTACCTGGACAGGCCCGGGCTCACGGCGGGCCGCTTCGTCGCGAACCCGTTCACGGCCGACGGCTCCCGCATGTACCACACGGGCGACCTCGCGATCCGCACCCTCGACGGCGAACTCCGCTTCACCGGCCGAGCCGACGACCAGGTCCAGCTCAAGGGTTTCCGGATCGAGCTGGGTGAGGTGGAGTCGGCGATCAGGGAACTCGACGGGGTGACCGACGTGGCCGTGACGGTGGCGGACACCGGGGATCATCTGGTCGCGCATGTCGTGGGCAGCGTGCCAGGTGATTTCGAGGGCCGGTTGTCGAAGAAACTGCCCGTGCACATGGTCCCGGGCCGAGTGCTCCCGATCGACGCCCTGCCGCTGACGATCAACGGCAAGCTCGATCGAAAGGCTCTGGTGGAGCGCCCCTTCAGGGGCACGGGGCTGTATCACTGTGCGGCTCCGCCGCGGGGCGCGACAAGCCACAACCCACCCGCGGACGACAACGCACCTGTCAGCGCCCTCGTGGACATCTTCCGTCGGACACTGCCCGGCTCCGACGTGACCGCCGACACCGACTTCTTCCGCGCCGGAGGCGACAGCATCGTCGCCATCACGGTCGTGAACCGGGCGCGGGCACTGGGCCTGCCCATAGCCCCCCGGGACGTCTTCCTGCTCAAGACGCCCCGCGCCCTGGCGGAACACCTGGGTGCGACCACACACCGCCCCGCACCGGCGGCAGCCCGCCGGGAGGACGGCCCACTGCCCCCCACCCCCATCATCCTCCGCCAACGCGAACTCGGCGGCTCCCTCACCCGCTTCGCCCAGGCCCGGACACTTCAGGCTCCCGAAGGCACGGCATACGCCGACGCCGTACGCGCCGCGAACGCCGTGGTCGCCGCACACCCGTCCCTCCGGATGCGCCTCGACACCGCACACGGCGTATGGACCCTCCGCACCGACCCCGCCCGCGATATCACCGTCGTACGCCAGGACACGACCGACGCGACAGCCGTAGCCGACGAGGCCGCGGGGCAACTCGACCCCGAATCCGGCGAGATGATCTCCTTCGCATGGCTGGAGGCGAGGCACACCCTCGTCGTCACCGTGCACCACCTCGCCGTCGACGCGGTCTCCTGGCTGATCCTGCTCGACGACCTGGCAACGGCCCTGCGTGGCGAGCCCCTCGCCCCGCCGACCACCTCGTACGCCGAGTACGCCGAAGGCATGACGCTCCGGGCGACCCACGACCTCGACGACCTCGGCCGCTGGGTCACCACCCTCCAGGCTCCCGAACTGCTGCCGTACACGGGAACGTTGCGCGAGACGACGGTGGTACTCGCCCCGGACGTGAGCGACAGCGTCACCCGCACCGCGTCCGCCGCACTCGGCGTCGGCCTCACCGAGCTGCTGTGCGGTGCCCTGCGCACCGCGCTGACCCGGATCCAGCCGTCACCCACCGACCTCGCGATCGACCTGGAGCGCCACGGCCGGGTCCCGGTCCTCGAACAGCACGACTACACCCGTACGGTCGGCTGGTTCACCTCCATCGCACCCGTACGGCTCACCCCGCACACCGACCCCGTCACGGCCGCGCGCGAGGTCGTCGAGCGTCAGCCGGACGAGGACGGGCACGTCGCCTACGGCCGGCTCAGGTACCTCAACCCGCAGACGGCCCCGCTGCTGACCGCCCGTCCGCAGGTGCTCTTCAACTACCTCGGCCGGGGCAGCGAGTCACAGGCGCTGCACCTCACCGGCGGAGACCAGGGCAGCCCGTACGCCGTCGAGGTCAACGCGTGGACCGACGAGGTCACCGGGAGCCTGCTCGCCGAGTTCATCCTGGCCGAGGGCGTGCCCGACGAGCTCACCGAGCACTGGCGCGCCGCCCTCCAGCACATCGCCGACGCCGCCGCGACGGCCGAACGCACGGCACCCGTCACCCCGCTCCAGCGCGGCCTGTACTTCCAGGCCCAGATGGCGGGTTCGGCCGGACACTACGTCGCGCAGAACTGGTTCACCTTCGACCGGCGCCTGGACACCGGCGCGCTGGCCGAGGCCATGGCCCACGTGATCGCACGGCACCCGGTCGTCGGCGCCGGCTTCGGCACCGACGGCGACGGAAACCCGGTGCAGCTCCTCAAGGCCGGCCGCACGGTGGACGTCCGTACCGTCGCGGTGGCGACGGACGCGGAGGTCGACGCCCTGCGCGCCCGGGACCGCGACACGGGCTTCGACCCGGGCGAGCCGCCGCTGATCCGGCTGACCGTCGTGCACCTGCCCGGCGACCGTGACGGCCTCCTGCTCAGCTACCACCTGCTCCTGTGGGACGGCTGGTCCCGGGAGATCGTGCTGCGGGACCTCTTCGACGCCTACCGTGCCGTCCTGGCGGGTGAGCCCCTCGATCCGGCACCGGCCGCGCCGAGCTTCGAAGAGCACGCCCGAGCGCTCGCCGCCAAGGCCCCGGCGGTGTCGGAGCGCTTCTGGGCGGACCACCTGGCCGGTCTCCCCGGACCCACCCTGCTCGCCGGACCGGCTCCGTCGTTCTCGGACGACCTGCCGAAGGCCCTCGTGCACACCCTGTCCGCCGAGCAGTCCGCGCTCGTCCGGGAAGCGGCCCGGACGCACGGCGTCACCCTGAACTCGGTGCTGACCGGCGCGTTCGGCCTGCTGCTCGGCGCACACACCGGCCGTAGCGACGCCGTGTTCGGTGTGACCGTCTCCGGGCGCGACGGCGAGGGGCTGGACGGCATCGTCGGCGTGCTCCTCAACACCGTGCCGATGTGGACCCGGTCCCGCCCGCACGACACGGTCCGCGCCTACCTGTCGGCCGTCCAGGCGGCCCGGGCCGAGGCGATGGAGCACGAGCACCTCGGACTCGGCGAGATCCAGCGGGCCAGCGGGCATGACACCCTGTTCGACAACCTGTTCGTGCTCCAGAACTTCCTGGACATGGACGCGTTCGCCGAGATGAACGCCCGGCACGGCATCACCTCGGTCAAGGCCGACGACTCCACGCACTACCCCTTCACCTGGGTCGTCACCCCCGGCGACCGGCTCACCGTCAAACTGGAGTACCGCGACGGGGACACGGGCAACGCCCGCCGTCTCCTCGACGACTACCTGAGCGTGCTGGAGGACGTGGCCCGGGCAACCGGCCCGGTCGGCGCGCTGCGGGGCCTCGGACCGGTGCCCGAGCCGGGCGAACGCACCGAGGTCGGCACGGACACCGTCGTCGACCGGTTCGACCGGGCGGCGGACCGCGACCCGCAGCGGGTGGCGCTCGTCGCCCACGGCTCGACGATGACGTTCGCCGAACTCCGGGACCGCAGCCGCACGGTGGCCGGTGTGCTCGCCGCGCGCGGCATCGGCCCCGAGACGACCGTCGGGCTCGCGATCCCGCGCTCCCCCGACTGGATCGTGGCCCTGTTCGCCGTCCTGCGGGTCGGCGCCGCGTACGTGCCGCTGGAACTGGACCACCCGGACGAGCGGATCGCCGCCATCGTCGAGGACGCCGGGCCGGAGGTGACCCTCACCGTGAGCAGTGTGTCGCCCCGGCTGACCGGTGAGCTGATCGAACTCGACCGGCCGCTTCCCGAGGCCGAGCCGTTCGTCACGTTCGCGCCGGACGACCCCGACCGGTTGCGGCACCCCGCGTACACGATCTACACCTCCGGTTCCACCGGCAAGCCCAAGGGCGTCGTGACCGAGTACGCCGGGCTCACCAACATGCTGATCAACCATCAGCGCCGCATCTTCGAGCCGGTGCTGGCCGAGCACGGCAACCGGGTCTTCCGGATCGCACACACCGTGTCGTTCGCGTTCGACATGTCGTGGGAGGAGCTGCTGTGGCTCGCCGACGGCCACGAAGTGCACATCTGCGACGAGGAGTTGCGCCGCGACGCACCCCGGCTGGTCGACTACTGCCTGGAGCACGGCATCGACGTGATCAACGTGACGCCGACCTACGCGCAGCAGCTGGTGGCCGAGGGCCTGCTCGACAACCCGGCACGGCGTCCGGCGCTGGTGCTGCTCGGCGGTGAGGCCGTCACACCGACGCTGTGGCAGCGGCTCGCCGACACCCGTGGCACGGTCGGCTACAACCTGTACGGTCCCACCGAGTACACCATCAACACCCTCGGCGTCGGCACGTTCGAGTGCGCGGACCCGGTGGTGGGCGTGCCCATCGACAACACGGACGTGTACGTCCTGGACCCGTGGCTGCGGCCCCTGCCGGACGGTGTTCCCGGTGAGCTGTACGTGTCGGGCATCGGCATCGCGCGCGGCTACCTCGGGCAGCCCGCCCAGAGCGCGCACCGCTTCGTCGCCTGCCCGTTCGGCGAGCCCGGCGAGCGCATGTACCGCACCGGGGACCTGGTGGTCCGCCGGCCGGACGGCAATCTGATGTACCTGGGCCGCACCGACCAGCAGGTCAAGATCCGCGGCCACCGGGTCGAACTCGGCGAGGTCGAGGCCGTGTTCGCCGCGCACCCGGCGGTACGGTTCGCCGCCGCGGTCGCCCAGCCCGACCCGCAGGTCGACGGCGCCTACCGGCTGGCCGCCTACCTGGTCCTGGACGGGGCCGATCTGGCGACCGTCGCCGTCGAAGTGGGCGCCGCACTGCCGGACTTCCTGCGGCCCACGCACTACGCCCAGGTCGACGGCATCCCGCTGACGGTGAACGGGAAGGCTGACACCAAGGCGCTGCCCGAGGCCAAGCCGCTGGGCGCGCTGACCACGGCGGGGGAGCGGGGGCCCGAGACCGAGACCGAGACCGTGGTGTGCGAGTACTTCGCCGAGGCACTGGACCTGGACGACGACGAGGTGAGCGCGGTGAGCGACTTCGTGTCCCTCGGAGGACACTCCATGCTGGCGGTACGGCTCGTCGGGCTGCTCCGCCGCGAGTACGGTCCCGTGATCACGATCCGCGATCTGTTCACCCTGCGAACCCCGGAAGCGATTGCCCGCCACCTCGATGACAACTGACACGCAGCGGCCCCGAGAAGGGGCCGCCATCCTCCGCACCGCCCTGCGCCGCAACATCGGCGCCATGGTCTGGGGCACCCTCCTCATGGGCCTTTACCAGGCCGGTGAGACGGCCTTCCCCATCGCCCTCGGCCTGATCGTCGAGCACACGATGCGGGACGGCCGCAGCCTCCAGGCGCTCGCCCTGTCGATCGGCGCGCTGGCCGTGATCATCACGACCGTGTCGCTGTCGTGGCGGTTCGGCATGCGGATCCTGCAGAAGGCCAACACGACCGAGGCGCACCGCTGGCGGGTGAAGGTCGCGGCCTGCGGTCTGCAGCCCGTGGCCCGGGACGTCGACCTGAAGTCCGGCGAGGTCCTGACCATCGCCACCGAGGACGCGGACCAGACCGCCGACATCATCGAGGTGGTGCCGCTGCTGATCAGCTCACTCGTCGCGGTGCTGGTCGCGGCGGTCGCGCTCGGCCTGGCCGACATCCGGCTCGGTCTGCTGGTGATCGTGGGCACCGTCGCGATCCTGTCGATCCTCAGCGTGATGTCGAAGCGGATCGGCAGCAGCACCCAGGAGCAGCAGGCCCGGGTGGCGCGGGCGGGTGCGAAGGTCGCCGACCTGATCACCGGCCTGCGCCCGCTCCACGGCTTCGGCGGCAACCACGCGGCGTTCCGCTCCTACAGGAAGGTCAGCACGGAGGCGAAGCACCAGTCGATCACCGTGGCCAAGGTGAACGGCGCCTACGCGGGTACCGCGCTGGCCCTCAACGCCGTCCTCGCCGGCGCCGTGACCCTGACGGCGGGCTGGCTGGCGTTCGAGGGCCGGATCACCATCGGGGAACTGGTCATGGCCGTGGGTCTGGCGCAGTTCATCATGGAGCCGCTCAAGCTGTTCTCGGAGATGCCCAAGTACGTGATGATCGCGCGTGCCTCGGCCGAGCGGATGGCGTTGGTGCTGTCGGCCCCGCCGGTCATGACCCCGGGCACCGGACACCCCTCACCCGGTGGCGACCTGGAGATCGACTGCGTCCGCCACGGCACCCTCACCGACCTGACGTTCCGGGTGAAGGCGGGGGAGTTTGTCGCCATCGCCCCCTACCAGCCCCGCGCGGCGGCCGACCTCGCCGCCGTCCTGGCCGTGCGCGTCCCGCCCGCCGCGTACGGGGGGACGGTGCGGGTCGGCGGCCGGGAGCTGGCCGACCTCTCGGTGGAGGCGGTCCGTGAGCACCTGCTGGTCAACCCGTACGACGGGGAGATCTTCGCGGGCACCCTCCGCACGAACATCGACCCGGCGGGCACCAGCCGGACGGTCCCCGACGCCGTCGAGGCGTCCATGCTGACCGATGTCGTGGCCCTGCACCGCGAGGGCCTCGACTACGGCGTCCGCGACCGGGGCGCCAACCTCTCCGGAGGCCAGCGCCAGCGCCTGTCCCTGGCCCGTGCCCTGGCCGCCGACACCGACGTCCTCGTCCTGCACGACCCGACGACGGCGGTGGACGCGGTCACCGAACAGCTCATCGCCCGCAACGTGGCGAAACTGCGCCGGGGCCGCACGACGATCGTCATCACCAGCAGCCCGGCGTTCCTGGACGCGGCGGACCGGGTCCTGGTCCTGGACGACGGAGTCATCGCCGCGGAGGACACCCACCGCAACCTGCTGGCCAACGACGAGGCGTACTGCCGAGCGGTCACACGGTAGTGCTGCAAGGGGGCCAGGGGGACATGCCCTCAGGGGCGCGGGGAACTGCGCGACCAGCCCCCACCGCCCCGAACACGACTATGAACACCGCCCCGAACACGACTACGAACCGAGCGCCCAGCCGACATCCCTGAGCAGCGCATGACGCCACCCCGCCCGGTCATGCCCCGACGCGGACCGGGACACCCGCACGGTCGCCCCGGCCCGCTCCACCAAACCCTCGGTCACCTCACAGTGGGGCAGCATCCGGTCCTCGTGCTCCCCGACGTCGAACGCGACCCGCAGCCCCGACAGATCAACACCCGCCCGCAACCGCTCGGCGATAGCACCCCCGACCGAACCCCCCAACGGATCAGCTGCCCGCAGGGCATCCGGCGTCCACCAGAACGACCCCGACTGACACGCCACCCGCGACACCAGCCCGGGATACTCCAGTGCCGCGTACACCGCACTCAGCCCCCCGAGGCTCTGTCCGGCGACCACCAGCCGCTCCGGATCGGCAGGGACGCCCGACTCCGCCACCAGCGGCAGCAGTTCGTCCCGCACCGCCTCCCACAGCTCGGGCCGGCACGTGAACTCGGCGACCCGGTCCTTGGCGGGCAGGAAGACCAGAGTGACCGGCGGCACCTCACCCGCCGCCACCGCCGAGTCGAACGCGGTCACAGCCGGATGCAGATGGAGCCAGTCGTCGCCGTCGAGCAGCAGTACCACCGGCCCACCGCCCCCCGCCGGATGAACCCGCACGGTCCGCCGCCCGCCCAGGCGCTCACTGGCCCACCGGATCCGCGCCAGCGGCAGAGGCAGCACCGCGTCCGTTCCGAGGACGGGCCAGTGCGGCTGCTCCGGGGCGTCCGGGGTCGCGGCGATGGACCGCTCACCACCCGCCCCGGCCGGGTTGAACGGGTCGGCATGGAAGACGTCACCCGCCACGAACCGGTACGTCACCCGCAGCCGTTCGGGCATGGCCACCTCGGCGTACCAGCAGTCGGTGTCCTGCCAGCGGCTCAGCGCGACCGGTTCCGACCAGCTCTCGAACTCGACGGTCACCGGCGACGACCCGCGCCACAGGAACAGGGTCACCCAACCGCCGCCCTCGGCGGGCACCGACGAGGGCGCCCTCACAGCAGCCCAGAACGCGGAACTGCCGGGCGCGCCCGGCAGCCCGAACCCGGCGAACGCGCCCTCCCTGTCGGCCGCGGCCACGTGCATGAACGTCTCCTTGTGAGAGGGAAGGACCAAAGGCTAAGCTCCGTCAATTAGGCGAGCCTAACCTAATCTTGGCCTTCCGAGGAGGCACAGCACATGAGCACCAACCCCTTCGACGACAACGACGGCCGTTTCCTGGTCCTGGTGAACGGCGAGGGCCAGCACTCCCTCTGGCCGTCCTTCGCCGAAGTGCCCGGAGGATGGACGGTCGCCTTCGCCGAGAACACCCGCGAGGCATGCCTGGAGTACGTCGAGACCCACTGGACGGACCTGCGCCCCCGGTCCCTCGCCGCGTCCCAGGACGCCTGACACCGCCGATGCTGTGCACCAGGCTGACCAACGCCCGTTTCCTCACCATGGATCCGGACCATCCGGTCGCTCATGACCTGGGCATCTGGCAGGGCCGGATCGTGGGCCTCGACGAGGCCGTGACCTCCCTGCCCGCCCGGGACGTCGTCGACCTCCAGGGCGCCACGGTGCTGCCGGGGTTCATCGACGCCCATGTCCACCTCGCCTGGACCGGGTTCAAGCAGAACACCCCGAGCATCGCGGGCCGCACCCGCGTCGACGACGTGCTCGCGGTCGTGGCCGAGGCCGTCGCCCGCACCCGCGCACCCGGCGACTGGGTGAGCATCGCCGGCTACGACCAGCGGGCTCTGGGCCGCCATCTGACCGCCGCCGACCTGGACCGGGTCAGTGACGGACGCAAGCTCTACCTGCTGCACGACTCCGGGCACGGCTGCGTGGTCAACACCGCAGTCCTGGACCTGCTCCCCGCCGGCATCCCGCACGAGAACGGCTTCCTCGCCGAGCAGGCCATGGGCGCCGCCCGCGCCCTGCGTCTGCCGCACTCCCAGGAGGAGCTGTCCGAGGCGATCGGCCGCGCGGCCCGCACCTGCCTCACCGAGGGCGTCACCGCCTGCGCCGAAGCGGGCATCGGCGGCACCCTGTTCGGCCACAGCCCCGTCGAACTCGGCGCCTACCAACGCGCCCGGGACGAGGGCCTGCTGCCGCTGCGCGTCCAGCTCATGGTGTCGGCGGACCTGCTGAGCCCGGTCACCGCGCACGAGACCGACGGCATCCCGAGGGCCCTCGACCTCGGCCTGCGCACCGGGTTCGGCGACGACCGGCTCTCCGTCGGCGCGCTGAAGGTCTACACCGACGGCGGCATGATGGCCCGTACGGCCGCGCTGACCAGCCCGTACGAAGGGCTCGACCACGCCGGGCAGTTGCAGGACGACCCGGATGTGCTCAGCGGCCTCATCGTGGACGGCCATCTCGCCGGCTGGCAGCTCGCCGTGCACGCCATCGGCGACCGCGCGGCGGACATCGCCCTGGACGCGATCGAGCGCGCCCAGCGGATCCGGCCCCGGCCCGAGGCACGCCACCGCATCGAACACGCCGGGCTGATCCGGCCCGACCAGCTCGCGCGCCTCGCCCGACTCGGCCTCAGCGCGGTCGTCCAGCCCAACTTCCTGCACTACTTCGGCGACGACTACGCCTCCATCATGGGAGAGGAACGAGCCCCCTGGATGTACCGGGGCAGGGCCTTCCTGGACCACGGCATTCCCCTGGTCGGCAGCTCCGACCGGCCGGTCGCCGACGGTTCGCCCCTGCGCGCCGTCCAGTTCATGGTCGAGCGCGCCTCGACCTCCGGGCGGATCGTCGGCCCGGACGAAGCCATCACGGTCGATGAGGCCCTGCACGCCCACACCGTCGCTGGCGCCCGCGCCTGCCACTGGGACGACCGCCTGGGCAGCCTCACCCCCGGCAAACACGCCGACCTGGTCGTCCTCGGCGACGACCCCCGGAGCGTCGACACCTCGCGCATCGGCGACATCGAGGTGGTGGAGACGTACGTGGGCGGCCGTCCGAGCCGTCCGCGCGACTGATCCCCGGTCCAAAACCGAGGAAGGAACCCCTTGACCACGGCCATGCCGCGCCCTGTCGCGCCGCGACGCGCCCTTGACGCACCGACGCCCGCCCTGCGCACCGCCCGCCCGGACGAGGCCACCGCCCTCGCCGCCCTGTCCCGGCCCTTCGTGCGCTCGGGCGCGCTGCGCGAACGCCCCCTCTCCCTCTACGCCGCGCACGCGGCCGACTTCCTGGTCCTGGAGGCCCCTGACGGCACACTCGACGGCTGTGTGGGCCTGCGCGCCTACCCCGTGGACCCGTCGGAGGACGGCGAACCCGCGGGCGTCGTCTACAACTTCTGCGTGGCGGCACACCGGCAGGGGAGCGGAGCGGGAGCCGGGCTGTTACGCGCGGTGCTCGTCACGGCGCGCGCCCGGTCGCTCGGCGCCCTGTTCACGGCGACCACCGGGAGCGCCGGACTGTTCCTCCGCCACGGCTTCACGCCCACGACCGCGCACCGTGCGCCGCGGACCTGGGCGCAGTCCCTGGACCCGCGGCGCGACGCACGCGTCCTGATCAGGACCTGGTGACGGCGTCGGGCACCACGGTGGTGCCCGGGCTGGTCCCGGCGAGGACGCTGCGCAGCACCGTGTGCGGCACGCGCCCGTCCACCACGTGTGCCTTGCGCACCCCGCCGCGGACGGCCCGCAGACAGCCTTCCATCTTCGGCAGCATCCCGCTCGCCAGCCCGGGCAGCAGCCGGTCCAGCGCACCGGCCGTCAGATTCGCGATCACCTCGGTGCTGTGCGGCCAGTTGGCGTACAGCCCCTCGACGTCGGTGAGCATCACCAGCCGCTCCGCGTCGAGAGCGACGGCGAGGGCCGCCGCCGCGAGATCGGCGTTCACGTTGTAGACCTGCCCGTCCGCGCCGCGGGCCACGGGAGAGACCACGGGGATGTGGTCCTGCTCCAACAGGGCGCGCACCATGGCCGGGTTGACGTCCACGACGTCGCCGACGAGGCCGATGTCCACAGCCCGGCCGTCCACCCGGGCCGGGCGCCGCACGGCGGTCATGGTGTGCGCGTCCTCCCCGGTCAGACCCACCGCGAAGGGCCCATGTGCGTTGATGTGACCGACCAGTTCCCGCTGGACACGTCCCGTCAGCACCATGCGCACCACATCCATGGTCTCGGGCGTGGTCACCCGCAGCCCCGCCTCGAACCGGGTCTCCAGGCCGAGCCGTTCCAGCATCGCGCTGATCTGCGGCCCACCGCCGTGCACGACGACCGGGCGCAGGCCCGCGTGCCACAACTCCACGACGTCCTGGGCGAAGGTCAGTTGAAGCTCCGCGTCGACCATGGCGTTGCCACCGAACTTGACGACGACCACGCTGCCGCGCAGTTCCTCGGGCCAGGGGAGTGTCCGGACGGATGAATCCTCTTCTCGGGCGGCTGCCACGGTCACGCGGGCACTCCGTTTCGTGGCGGGGGCCGAGCAGGCCCGGACCAGGGGACTCGATTTAGCTTAGGCTAACCTAAATGCGACGGGGTAGGTGGTGTGCGAGCTCCGGTCCCGCTCCAAAGCGCCGCAGCTGCAACCTCGGGCTGTGGTTCACTGCCATGCGTCGACCGTTTGGCAATTGGTCCACCTGAGGGGCCATTAGGTACGCCGGCACCTGGTCAGCATCAGTCCCCGCACATTCCCAGGCGACGTGAGACCGTTGCTCCGCCCTGATGCTGAAAGCAGCTGTCGTCCTGCGGACAGCCCCGGAGAAGCCGGAACGGTGGTGTGGGTCGCCGACCGGGCCGGCGGCGATCAGGTGGTCAGCCCGCCTGCCGCAAGCCGGTCACTCATGTCGCTCACCAACCCCTTGCCCGAACTGTCAGCGCCGGTGAGCAGCTCCTCGAAGGCCCGGAGACCTCGGAACGTCTCGGCGTACACCGTCTGCTTCTCCAGGGGAAGCTGGAGCACCTGGAGTCGCCGGATGTCGACCCTGGACGAACTGGAGGCATGGGTGCCTGCCTGGCGCCCGTTGGCCGGCGCGCGCAGGCAGCCGGCGAGGAAGTGGGCGTCCAGCTTCTCCGTATCCACCCGCAGGATGTAGAGCTGAGGGCCCAAGGCCGTCGGCGGTCCTTCGTGGACCCACGCCTTGAAGGCTCGAGCCACTCCGGCGACCACGACGTCGCCCTCCTCGGCGACTGCTGGGGTCGAGCCGGTGGGGACCACCCCGCTGGGAGTGCCGTCGTGGAGAAGGTCGGCGATGGTGAGGAGCGGAACGGCGGCCCCGCGAGCCGTTGCGGCCGGCTCCAGCGGCTGCTGGCCGGCGCGCAGTGTCAGTGCCCCGGCTTTGACGAGGTCCCCCACCGTCGTTGTGGTTTGCGAAGTCCCGGCCTCGAAGTCGAGCGCGGACAGACGCTGCGCATGATCGGCCAGATCGGTCAGCAGCGACCCGAACTCGTCCCACTTGCCAGCGAGTTCCTTACGGGACGGCTCGGCCGCCGCCGCTGTGTAGCGCCCCGGAGTGACGTCCACCTCGTCGTCGAGGAGGTCGAGCAGGGGAACACGCACGGCGCCCTGCGGAGGCTCCTGGTCCACTTGGTCGAGGGTCGCCATCGCGGTCAGTACGAACGAACCGAGGCCGTCCCAGTCGGGGCTCGGCTCGCGCGTTCCCGACCTCGCGAAACGTGTGGCGTCCACCAGGAGGGCGTCCTGGCTCGGGGGAGCGGACGCGGGGCCGTCCGGCGCCGTGCGGAGGATCCACAACTGCAGTGACACGCTGTGTGGTTGTGCGCTGCCAGGGGGGAGGGACACTACCGCGCGGAGCGCTCCGGTGCGCAGCAGCGAGCCGCGGATACGGCGGCCCGCCTTGCGTGACGCGACGGCCGGCGGAAGGACGACCACGGCGGCACCGCCCGGCTTGAGGTGGGAGAGCAGGTGCTGCACCCAGGCCAGTTCGGGCTCGGTGCGAGGGGGCAGGCCGTGCGTCCAGCGCTGGTCGGTGGCGAGATCCTCGTAGCCCCAGTCGCGTTCGTTGAAGGGGGGATTGCACAGTGCGATGTCGACTTTCGCTCCGGCGAAGGGGTCGTCTCGAAGTGTGTCGGCGGTGGCGATCCGACTCCGGATGCCGCGGTCCTCCGCGAGGAAATCGAGACGGCCGGCCGTCAACGCGGCCAGCGCCGGGTCCCTTTCGCATGCGAGTACCTCCAGCCCGGGGCTGTCGTACTCATGTACAGCGGCGGCGGCCAGGTGTCCTGTACCGCACGCCGGATCGAGGAGGGTCAGTCCGCCCTGGGCCGGGCCGAGGCGGACGGCCAGGGCGATCCGAGCCATCAGGGCGGCGAGCTGCGGCGGTGTGGTACTGAGCTGTCGGACATGGGTTTCCAGCCACCGTTGCAGCAGGAACTCGAAGGTCTCGCGCGGTCCCTCATCCCGTCCCACCCTCGCCGTTTCAGCCACCAGATCACGGGCTTGCGCGGAGAGCTCGGGATGGGCGATCCGTGCCCTGGAGGAACGCATCCGACGAGCCGCCTCGGCGATGGCCAGCCCCGACTCGTTCCGGCTGCCCAGTGCCTCGAAGCGCGGCCAGAGGAGTTCCCGGCCGCCGATGTCTGCGAGCTTGCCGTTGTCCCGCAGCCACTGCTCGACCTCTGCCAGCGAGAACTGCGGACTGACGTCGGTGCCCCCGATGCGGGTGGGGAAGGAGTCGTGGCGGCGGCGCCAGTTGCTCACGGCGGCTCGCCCGACGCCGGCGATCCGGGCGATCTCGGCCAGGCTGACGGGGACGGCGTCATGGGCACTCATGGTTCAGTCTCCGAGGTACTTGGCGGCTGGGCTGGTCGGCGTTCCCAGCGGCCGTTCATGCGGGGAAGGCTACTACCCTCATTGACTTTGTTCACAGCGTGTACGTTCCATCTTGTTGTGCAGGGAATGTGGAGGTCGGCAGATATGTGGAGTCTCGCGCCGGGAGTGGTGATCCATGACCGCTATCGGCTGGAGTCCGTGCTGGGCCGCGGAGTGATGGGGCACGTCTGGCAGGGACGCGATCTGCCTCTTGACCGTCCCGTCGCGGTGAAGACCGTCGCAACGGAACTGCTGGCCGTGGCGAGCAGCCGCGACGCCGCACTGACACGGTTCGGCAGGGAGACGCGGGCGGCCGCGCGCCTCGACCACGCGAACATCGCCACGGTCTTCGACGCGTCGATCACCGACGACACGTGCTGCCTGGTGATGGAACTGATCGACGGCGCCACGCTCGAGCACCTCTTCGACCAGCAGGAGGACGGTCGGCTCGACGTCCCCTCGGCGGCCTCCGTCGCCGCCCAACTGTGCGCGGGCCTGTCCGCGGTCCACGCGGCCGACCTGGTGCATCGCGACCTCAAGACGCAGAACGTCATGGTCCGCCGCGACGGCGTCGTGAAGATCCTCGACTTCGGGCTGGTCAAGCTGCTCAGCGACACGGACCCGCGGCTCACCATGACCGGCGAGGGCGTCGGCAACCTCATCTGCGCCTCTCCCGAACTGCTGGCAGGCCGGGACCGGATCGACGGCCGCAGCGACCTGTACGCCGTGGGCTGCCTGCTGCACCACATGCTCACCGGGGAGACGCCCTTCCCCACGGATCAGCCGGCGCTTCTGGCCTCCCACCATCTCGCCTCACCTCCGCCCCTCGTCGCGGACGCGGGCGTGCGCGTGCCCGGGGATCTCCAGAACCTGATCACGGCCCTGCTGGCCAAGAGGCCGGACGACCGTCCCGCGTCGGCGGCCGAGGTCTACGCCGCCCTGGCTCCCCACCTACCGGGCCCGGATCCCGGGCTGGCGGTCAGGCGGACTCCGCCCGAGGACCCGCGCCGCCCCTTCCTCGTCCCCCAGGGCCCGATGCCCCTGTAACGACAGTGTCACCAGTTTCCGGCGAGGGCGCTCCGATCGTTGTAGCCCGCACTTTTTGGCCACGTGCGGCACAGGAGTCACGTGACCGGTGACACAATGGCCCGGTCGGCAGGGGTGCCGCGAGGCTCCCGGCCGCGGGAGGCGGCGGGCGCGGCAGGCGCCGGAACTGGGGGCGGGGCGCGATGCGGCGGAGGCTTGGACGGTACGAGCTGACGCACGAGCTGGGCAGGGGCGGGATGGGCGTCGTCTGGGCGGCCCACGACCGCGACCATGACCGCGAGGTCGCCGTCAAACTCCTCGCGGCCCGCGGCCACGGTGCCGAACCGAGCACGCTGGAGCGCCGCTTCCTGCGCGAGATTCGCCTGACCGGTCGCCTGCGGCACCCGGGCGTCCCCGCCGTCCACGACCACGGTAACCATGAGGGCGAGCTGTATCTGGTCATGGATCTCGTCCCGGGCCGGGCCCTGGACGCCGTCCTCAAGAACGACGGCCCCCTGCGCGTCGAGGATGCCGCGGACGTGGCCCGTCGCGCGTCCGAGGTGCTGTCCTACGCCCACGGCCAGGGGGTCGTGCATCGCGACCTGAAGCCGTCGAACCTGATGCTGACCCCCGACGGGGAGATCAAGGTCCTGGACTTCGGGGTCGCGGCGGCTCTGGAGCCCGAGCCCGGCGAGACCCGTTTCACCGCCGCCAACGCCACTCCCGGCACGGTCGTCTACATGGCGCCCGAGCAGGCTGTGGGCCGGACCGTCCCCGCGAGCGACCTGTACTCGCTGGGCTGCGTCCTGTACGAACTGCTCACCGGTAAGCCCCCCTTCACCGACGGCAGCCCCTTCATGCTGTACCACCGGCACGCCAACGACCCCGTCCCGCCGCTCGCCGACCGTCGCCCCGGCGTACCGGACGGCCTGCGCATCCTGGTCGAGCGGCTGCTGGAGAAGAAGCCCGAGGACCGGCCCGCCTCCGCCGAGGAGGTGGCCGCCCTGCTCGCCGCCTGGGCGCCCCGACCGGCTCCCGCCGCCGGGACCACGCCCGTTCACCCGCGGCTGGCCGAGCTGGCCGCCCTGCGCCGGGCGGGACATCCCGCCCGCGCTCTGGAGGAGTACCACGAGCTGATGGCCGCCCCCGGCCTGGACCGCGCGGGCACGCTCGCCGCCCGGGTCGGAGCCGCCCTGTGCGCGGGGGCGCTCGGCCGCACCCGCGAGGCCCTGGACGAACTGAAGTCCGTCCTCGCCGAACAGCGCAGTCTGCTCGGACCGGGCCACCCCGCCGTGCTGGACACGCGCTATGAGATCGCCGTCCTGCTGATCCGCGCCGGGGAACGGCACGCCGCCGAGGAGTTGCTGCGCCGCCTGGCCGACGAGGAGGAGACGGTCCTGCCCGAGTCCGACGCCGGGCAGGGACGGAGCCGGAAGCTGCTGGAGCGGCTGCGCCGCATGGGCTGAGGACCGCCGTGATCCGAACGCCGACTCAAGAATTTGTAATCTCTGTTCACAGATGACGGCTCGTGTTAGCCTGCCGTCACGTCGTTTCCGGAGGGGAGACAGGACACGGGACACTGTCTACGGACGACGGCAGGTGAACACCGAGGGGAACAGCGCCCATGACGCCAGCAGCTCAGCGCGAGACCGAGCGGACGGGGGCGCAGCCGCTCCCCGAAGAGGGGAATCTGGTCGAGGTGCGCGGCCAGTCCTGGGTGGTCGCCCGCGTCGAGCCGTCCCCGGCCGCGTCCGACGGCGAGGAGAACCGGCGCCCCGCGACCCTGGTCCACCTCCAGTCCGTCGCCGACGGCCGCTTCGGCGACACCCTCTCCGTGATCTGGGAGGTCGAGCCCGGCCGCCGCGTCCTGCCCGCCGGCTCCCTGCCCGACGCCTCCAAGGGCTCCTACGACTCCCCGAACCGGCTCGCCGCGTTCCTCGACGCCGTCCGCTGGTCCGCCGTCGCCTCCGCCGACGGCAGGACCCTCCAGGCCCCGTTCCGCTCCGGCGTCGCCGTCGAGCCGTACCAGCTGGAGCCGGTCTCCCGGGCGGTCGGCGCGCCCCGCGTCAACCTCCTCCTCGCCGACGACGTCGGCCTCGGCAAGACCATCGAGGCCGGCCTCGTCGTGCAGGAACTCATGCTGCGCGGCCGGGCCCGCCGCACCATGGTCGTCTGCCCCGCCGGCCTCACCCTCAAGTGGCGCGACGAGATGGCCGAGAAGTTCGGCCTGGAGTTCACCATCGTCGACTCCGAGCACTGCGCCCGCCTGCGCCGCACCCACGGCACCGCCGCCAACCCCTTCCGGGTGCACCCGCTGACCATCGTCTCCCTGCCCTGGCTGCGCGGCCAGAAGGCCCAGCGCCTCCTCGACGAGGTCATCGGCGCCCCCGAGGAGAGCACCGACGGCGAGCACAAGCGCTTCTTCGACCTGCTCGTCCTCGACGAGGCCCACCACGTCGCCCCCGCCGCGCCAAAGCAGGTGTACGCGGTCGACTCCCAGCAGACCAAGCTGATCCGGCGCCTCGTCCCGCACTTCGAGCACCGGCTCTTCCTCTCCGCCACCCCGCACAACGGCTACCCCGAGTCGTACACGGCGCTCCTGGAGCTGATCGACGACCAGCGCTTCGCACGCGGCGTGGACCCCGACAAGGAAGCCCTCAGGGACACGGTCGTGCGACGCCTGAAGTCGTCCATCACGGAACGGGACGGCGTGACCCGCCGCTTCCGGAACCGCCGGATGCACGACCTCTCCGTCGACTACACCCAGCAGGAACGCGAGATCCACCAACTGCTCAGTTCCTTCGCCGAGTTGCGCCGCAGGAAGCTGACGCCGAAGGCCCGGGGCGGCCGCCGTGCCGCCGACCTGGTGACCCTGCTGCTGAAGAAGCGGCTGTTCTCCTCCCCGGCGGCCTTCCTCCACACCGTCCAGGTCTACCTCTCCCACCTGGAGGACACCGGCCCCGCGCGCGGCCGTACGGCCGCCGCCGAAGTCCCGGAGTGGCTGGAGGAGTTCGCCGACCTCGTCGCCGACCTCGACGACACGGGTCTGGTCGACGCCGAGGACGACGCCCTGACCCGCTCCACCTCGCTCACCCCGGCGGAGGACGGCCAGGAACTGGACCTGCTCCAGGAGATGGAGCGCTGGGCCCTCACCCACGAGGCCGCGCCCGACTCCAAGGCCGAGGCGCTGATCGCCGAGCTCAAGGCCGTCTGCCGGCCCGACGGCAAGAAGTGGACCAACGAACGGGTCGTGGTCTTCACCGAGTACCGCGACACCCAGAAGTGGCTCCACGACCTCCTCCAGCAGGAGGAACTCACCGACGGGGGCCGCGTCGAGCGCCTGCACGGCGGCCTGTCCGCCGAGGAGCGCGAGCGCATCCGCCTCGGTTTCCAGACCGAGCCGTCCCGCGCGGAGGGCAGGGTCCGCATCCTCCTGGCCACCGACGCCGCCGGCGAGGGCATCGACCTCCAGAACCACTGCCACCGCCTGATCAACTACGACATCCCCTTCAATCCCAACAAGCTCGAACAGCGCATCGGCCGTATCGACCGCTGGGGCCAGAAGCACGACCCGGAGATCACCCACTTCATCGGCTCCGGCTGGCAGCAGGCCCAGGCCGGCTCGTACGAGGCCGACCTGGAGTTCCTCTCCCGGGTCGCCAAGAAGGTCGCGCGTATGGAGCACGACCTCGGCTCCGTCAACGCCGTCCTCGCCGACGCCGTCCAGCGCCGGATGACCGGCGACACCGCACCGGTCGACATCGAGAACGCCAAGCCCAAGCCGATCAAGGGCCGCCGCACGGGCGGCGAGGTCGCCCCGGAGCAGAACGTCACCGCGCAGACGAAGCGGCTCGCCGACCAGTACGACGAAACGGTGAGCGCGCTCGGCCTCACCCCGGGCAACGTCAAGCGCGTCGTGGACACCGCGCTGGCGCTGGACAACCAGCCGCCGCTGCTGCCGTCCACGCTCCGGGCGGAGGACTTCGAGCCGGGCGACCTCTTCGACGTGCAGCCCCTGTCCGGCAGCTGGGAGCGGGCCACCCGCGGCCTCGCCCACAAGCTACGCGAGGGCGAGCAGCGCCCGCTCACCTTCTCCCCGGCGGTGGCCGCCCAAGGCAGGGACGACGTTGTCCTCGCCCACCTCAAGCACCCGCTCGTCGCCCTCTCCACGCGCCTGCTGACCGCCGCCGTCTGGAACGCGGACCTGATCGACCTCCACCGCGTCACCGCCGTCGTCTCCGACGACCCCGCCGTGACCACCACCCTGGTCTCCGCCTACGCGCGGTACGTCCTCGTCGGCACCGACGGCACTCGCCTGCACGAGGAAGTGCTGTACTCGGGCGGCTGGTTCGGCGACACCGGACGCTTCCGCCGCTGGGAGTCGGTGAACGAACAGGGCAGGGTCCTCTCCCACGCACTCACCGAGGGCATCGAGGCGGCCCCGCACCTGCGCAAGGAACTCACCGAGGCCTGGCCGAAACTCCGCGACCCGCTCTACCGGTCCCTGGAGGCCCGCGCCGGCGAACTCGGCCGCCAGCTGGAGAGCAGGCTCGCCGACCGCCGGGCGGAGGAGGAACGCCGTATCACCGCGACCCTCGACCGCTTCGAGGCCACCCTGCGCGCCAAGCTCAAGGAGGAGGGCGACGGCGAGGGCGAACAGCTCGCGCTGCTGTCCACCCATGAGCTGACCGGCCACGAACGCCGCCAGTTCGAGGACGACCGCCGCCGCTGGCAGGAACGCCTCGAAGGCCTCCCCGCCGAACGCGAACGCGAACTCGCCGCCATCGCCGCCCGCTACCGCGAGCCCCGCTCCCACCTCTTCCCCGCCGCCGTCGTCTTCGTGATCCCCGCAAAGGAAGCCCGCCGATGAGCCCCCGCCGCCCCATGAGCGCCGGAGTAGCCGCAGCCAAGGCCCAGGCCGCCGACGGCCGCCGGCAGCACCAGGAGTGGCTCGACCTCACCGAGGTCTCCGGCCCCTTCCTGACCATGCCCGTCCTGCTGCGCGCCTGGCCCCAGCTCGACGCCCTGGAGAAGGACGAACGCGCCCGCCTGCGCGCCCGTCACGCCGACTGGCAGACGGACACCACGGGCGGCCGCGACGAGTGGGTTTCCTACCTGCTCGGCCGCCTGCTGGGCTGGGACGACGCGTTGGCGTTCCGCCAGGGCGACTTCGAGCACCACGGCCTCGACCGCCTCACCCTTCGCGTCGCGGAGCACAACACCGAGGTGCGGCCCGACTTCGCGCTGGTCGAACCGGGCACGGATTTCGCGGTCGAACCGGACGTGGAGTCGGCCGCCAAGCGCGTACGCCTGCTCGGCATGACGGTCCCGGCGGGTACGGCGCCCACGGCCCGCGTCGGCGGTGGCGGCGACTGGTCCGCGGCCCCCGCCGACCGCCTGGCCCGCCTCCTGCGCCACCACGGCGTACCGCTCGGCCTGGTCACCGACGGACGCTGGTGGTGCCTGGTCTGGGCCCCGCTCGGCGGCGTCACGACGACGGCCGTCTTCGACTCCATCGGCTGGAACGAGCGGGCCGAGCGCAACGTCGTCCGCGCGTTCGTGTCCCTGCTGCGCCGCCGCCGATTCTTCGAGTACGACGACGCCGAGACGCTGGTCGGCCTGCTGAAGGCGAGCGTCGCGGCGGGCGAGGACGTCACCGAGGCGCTGGGCGTCCAGGTCCGCCAGGCCGTCGAACTCCTCGTGGACGCCATTGGGCGCGCGGATGTGAGGGCGGTAGAGCACGGAGCACCAGGCCTCCACGCGTCGGGCGTCAGCGCGGGCGAGGTCTACCGCGGCGCGGTGGCGGTCATGATGCGCGTCGTCTTCCTGCTGTTCGCGGAGGAGCGCGGCCTGCTCCCGGCGGACAACGAGGTGTACGCCCGCTCCTACTCCGCCCGCTTCCTGCGCGACGAGCTGAAGGCGCGGGCGGACGAGGAGGGCGAGACGTCGCTGGAGCACACGACGTCCGCGTGGCACCGCCTCATCGCCCTCTTCCACGCCGTGCACGGGGGAGTGGACCACCCCGGTTCGGGCTTCCACCTCCCGGCGTACGACGGCTCGATCTTCGACCCCGACAAGTACCCGTGGCTGGAGCGCACCACCCCGCTCCTCCCCATCGACGACCGCACGGTCCTCCACATGCTCCAGGCGGTCCAGGAGGTCCGCGTCGGCAAGGGCAAGGACCGCGAGGTCCGCACGCTCAGCTTCCGCGCGCTGGACGTCGAGCAGATCGGTTACGTGTACGAGGGTCTGCTGTCGTTCGACGGGCGCCGGGCCACCGAGCACATGGTGGGGCTGATCGGTCCTGAGGGTCTGGAACATGAGGTCCTGCTACGGGAGTTGGAGGCGCTGGCGGCGAAGGCCGGCGGTTCGGTGAAGACGCTGGCGAAGTCCGTCCACGAGAAGTGGAAGGACCCCAAGCCCCCGGCGACGGCGGGCCAGCTGGAGAAGAGGCTGGCGCCGCTCGGGGTGGAGGAGTCGGCGGAGGCCCGTCGCCGCCTGAACGCGGTGACGAAGGACCCGGCACTGACGGAACGGCTCCTGCCGTTCGTCGGCATCCTCCGCGACGACCTGCGCGGCCTGCCGACGGTAATCCCGAACGGCGCGCTGTACGTCACGGAGTCCTCCCTGAGGAAGAACACGGGCACGCACTACACGCCCCGGTTCCTCGCGGAAGAGGTCGTGCTGCACGCGCTGGAGCCGCTGGTGTACGAGCCGGGTCCGCTGCAGACGGCGGACACGGGGGAGTGGCGCCTGAAGTCGGCGGACCAGATCCTCGACCTCAAGGTCGCGGACATCGCGATGGGCTCGGCGGCGTTCCTGGTCGCGGCCTGCCGCTACCTGGCGGACCGGTTGATCGAGGCGTGGGAGTCCGAGGGCCGCGCGGACGCGATGGCGTACCGGGCGGGCCGGGCCGTGGACGCGGTGACGGCGGCGGACGCGGAGCAGGACCCGGTGGTCGTCGAGGCGCGGCGCCAGATCATCGAGCACTGCCTGTACGGCGTGGACATCAACCCGATGGCCGTGGAGATGGCCAAGCTGTCGCTCTGGCTGGTGTCGATGGACCCGGGGCGGCCGTTCACGTTCCTGGACGACCGGTTGGTGGCGGGCGACTCGCTCCTCGGCGTGCACAACATGGAGCAGATCCAGTCCGTCCACATGAAGCCGGGCCGGCAGACCGACATCCTGGCCGAGCAGGCCCGGCAGTTGGTGGACCAGCTGACGCGGGAGCGGTTGGCCATCACGGCCATCAAGGGCGTGGACCTGCCGGCGCTCCAGGAGAAGCGGGAGCGACTGGAGGAGGTCAACCGGCATTCGCAGCGACTGCGGCTGGTGGGCGACCTGATCGCGGGGGCGGCGATTGCCACTTGTGCTTCGGGGCGGGTGCCTTGGTATGAGGAGGAGGGTGGGGAGCGGGTTCGGGATTTGTTCCCTCGGGCTGCGTGGATCGTGCAGCGGGTCATGGAGGACGGGGTCGAGGACGACTCCGAGGTGGTGCGGGAGGCACGGGCTACGGCGGAGGAGTGGCTGGGGGCGGAGCTGCCGGAGGGGGCGTTGGAGCGGCGGCCGGTGCATTGGCCGTTGGTTTTCCCGGAGGTTTCCTCGCGCAGGGGCGGATTCGATGCCATCGTCGGGAATCCCCCGTTCCTCGGTGGGGCGAAGATCTCCGGCGCGATGGGGTCCGCCTATCGGGAGAACTTGATCGAACATGTCTCAGCCGGTTTTCGCGCAGGCCAAGTCGACTTGGTGGCCTTTTTCTACCTTCGTATCCATCAGTTGTTGGGCAGCGGCGGGCAGTCCGGCATCATCGCAACGAACACGCTGGCGCAAGGGGACACTCGGGCGGCCGGGCTGCAGTCGGTCGCATCGACCGGAGCCGAAGTCAGGAGAGCCGTCAAGAGTGCTCCGTGGCCATCGAAATCCGCAGTGCTCGAGTACTGCGCTGTGTGGACCAGCGTGGCGCCTTTGCGCAAGAACGCCAGGAGGGTCCTCGACGGAGTGACCGCGCCCCACGGAATCTCGGCATCCCTCCTCTTGAACTCCAGGACCCCAGGGTGGGTCGAACCTCTGGCGAGGAGTAAAGGAGTATCGTTCAAGGGGGTGATGATTCAAGGTATCGGTTTCGTATTGCCAGACGAAGAGGCTCGTGAGTGGCTGCGCGAAGATGCGCGATACGCTGATGTCCTCCTCCCGTTTCTGAACGGTAGAGACCTCAACCAGGAACCCAGCCACCGCGCCACTCGCTGGATCATCAACTTTCACGATTGGCCGCATGACAGGGCTGCGCAATACGAGAAGCCATACGCGCGAGTAGTGGCTGAAGTCAAGCCGGAACGGTTGACTGACAGCGTCAAAACTCACCGAGAATTCTGGTGGCAGTTCGCGCGGAGACGGCCTGCGATGCTGAACGCCCTGGCGGAGTTGGAACGCTGCATTGTGATCGCCCAGGTCAGCAAGGTCGCCATGCCTGTCTTCGTAACGACGAAGCAGGTTCTGGATCAAAAGCTTGTGGTCTTCGCCTCCGACGACGCGGCGCTCCTAGGACTGTTGAGTAGTTCTGCTCACTACTGGTGGGCCATAACTCAAGGTGCCACGATGAAGGCGGATCTCAGTTACACCCCTACTGATGTTTTCGAGACTCTGGTCCTTCTTGAATTCTCGGGCAGGCTGCGTGCTGCTGGTGCGCGGTTGGCTGGATTTCGCGGCAACCTGATGGCTTCCCGGAATATGGGCCTCACTGATGTGTACAACTTGCTTCACAGCCCCGAGTGTCAAGACCATGAGGTCGCTGAGCTCCGTCGCATCCACGAGGAGGTCGATCAGGCCACGATTGAGGCATACGGCTGGCACGACCTTTTGGATGGCTCCGGAAAAACTCCGCCCTCCGACCCGAGCCACAAGACGTTTCCCCTCGACCACGGCTTCCACGAGACCGATCAGGGCATCCGCTACACCATCGGCCTCCTTGCCCGGACCGAAATCATCGACCGTCTGCGCCAACTGAACCACCAGGCATACGCCGACGAGGTTCACCTCGGTCTGCATAAGGGCGTAACGGAGAAGAAGGCGAGGGAGAAGCACCCCGACCTGCCCCCGCCGTCTTTCGAAGCTGTCAGGAAGCGTAAGGAGCAGCTTGCTGCGCGAGGTGGGTCGGATTTCGGTGAGGGCGCCGAGGGTGCCCTGTTCTGAGCCGTCGGCATGACAACGGGCTCGCTCACGTCACCCCAAGTGACGTGAGCGAGCCCGTTGTTCCGGTCAGGAGCCCTACTCGGCCCTACTCCACCGCGAGTGCCACGAAGGCCGCCCACCCGCCCCGGCCGATCCGCAGCATCGGCCCGCCAACCACGGCCTTGGAGTCCCGCACGTACACGGCGTCCAGGCTCGCGGCTACCTCCACGCAGTCGCCGCCGCTGGTTCCGCTGTAGCTGCTCTTGAACCAGTCCAGTTCAGCGGCCTGAGCGGTGTGCTGGTCGGTGCTCATAGCTCCCCTGCCATGCGCTCGATGAGACGAGAGGACTCCTCGGTGTTGAGGGCCTGTGTGCGCAGCATCCCATACCGCAGCCAGAACTCGCTGACCTCGTTCTGAGCAGTCCTGACGGTCACCACGTCCTGTGCCTCGACGTAGACCTGCCGCGTGCGATCCATCGACTCCAGCAACACCATTGGCCCGTTGAGTCCGCTGTGGGCACCTCGGGCGGTTGCATGATCTGAAGTTCGACGTTACGCCTCCGCGAGCATGCCAGCAGGCTTTCCAACTGCTCGCGCATCACAGCCTCGTTGCCCACCACACGTCGAAGTGCGGCTTCCTCAACCACGAACACGAAGACCACGGGCGGGTTTTTGCGAGTGAGCAGGCTCTGCCGTGCCAGACGGGCTGCGACTCGTTGCTCGATGGTCTCGTCGTCCAAGGGCGGGAAGTGAGCTTCGAGCAGCGCTTGCGCGTAAGCCTCCGTCTGCAGCAGCCCAGAGATGAGGAGGGGATCGTACGAGAACCTGCTCAGCGCCTCCGCCTCCAGCAGCGCGACGTTGCGGAAGAACCGAGGCAACTTCGCCCGATCCACCTCCCCCTGTAGCGCCTCCAGAACCCCGCCCGCGTCCAGCACCCGCTCCGCCGCCGCCGTGAACGCCGCCTTCGCCGGCCGCCGCCCCTGCTCGACCGAGGCCACCAGCTCCAGGGAGTAGCCGATCGTGTCCCCGAGTTGCTGCTGGTTCAACCCGGCCCGCTTGCGCAGGTACTGCAACAGCACCCCGTACGCCGACCACACGCCCGGCAGATCGGGCCCCTCGTCCTTGGTCTTCGCGCCCCGCCCCGTCCGCGTGTCCCGTACGCCCCGTACCGTCCTCACAGTCCCACGCCCTTCCCATCCCGCTCCGCGCCCCGCCCACGACCGCGCTCGCCACCGGTCCATGTCCAACGCGACTCGCGGGAACCGGGACACGCACCGGACCCGTACAACGCCCGTACAAGCCCCGTACAACCAAGCCCACAGCCACCCGCCCCCTCCGTACGACGAGGACGACGTACGGCCGTCGTACCTGGCCAGCGGGCCGTTCACCCCGTCACGCTGCCACCGTGACTCACCATCAGCTCACCGACGAGGCGAAGCCGCCTCACGCTCCCACCCGCCAACTGACCCTGCGCCTCAGCGGCACCAGACGCGGCGCCCGCCTCGCCCGCCGGCTCGCCGTCCAGCAGCTGACCGAGTGGACGGGCCTCCCGTACGACTCCGACCCGGTCCCCGCCGTCGCTCTCGTCACCGCCGAACTGGCGTCGAACGCGGTCCGCTACGGCAGCCTCCCCGGCCGGGACTTCCGCCTGACACTGCTCCTCCTGCCCCACGGCTTCCGAATCGAGGTGACGGACACTCGCACCGAGCGCCTCCCGCCGCGCGTGCCCTCGCAGCCCGCCGACGGGACCTCAGGCCGCGGACTGCTTCTCGTCCAGGCGTACGCGGACCGGTGGGGATACACGGTTCGTGACGCGTACACGAAGACGGTCTGGGCGGAGGTGCAGCTCCGCACTACGGCCTCATGACGCCTACCCCTCGTCCGGGGCAGGCCCAGCGAAAGCCGCCGCACCACCGACGAAGCAGACCCTCAATGATCGGCGTAGTATTCCGTCAGCTTCTCGATCTCCCTGGTCCACAGCAGCATGTCGTCGCCCGGCCGCTTGTACGGTGCGCGCCGGGCCAGCTTGAAGAAGCCGCCGGACGGCCAGCCGCTGTCCTTCAGCACCACGAGTGCCGACAGCAGGGGCAGCGATCCGTCCGGGCTTTCCCGGACCGAGGCGTCCTCCAACAGGTAAGGCATGGACCCCTCGTGGGCGGGGACGTGATGACCGAGCCGTGCCAGTTCGCTGCTCAGATCACCGTACGGAATAGGCGCCGCGCCCTGACGTGCCCGCGAACGCAGGATCTCGATCACGGCGTCCAGCGCCTGCTCGTACTCAAGAGTGCCCTTCTGCATGTGCCCTCCCGGCCTCGGATTCCGACGACTGTCGAACCTATGCCACCGGTGGTGGGAGCGCTGTTCGAAAGCGCTCTTTTAACTTGCTTGGCCTTGTGAACTGAGTGCATGGGTCCCATACTGATGGCGATCAACCGCCGCCCGCCCTCTCGGCGGGCAGGCGCGCATGGCCGGGGGGAATGCGTGAACAGGTGGGCGCGGCCAGGCAGCGTGTGCGCTTCCAGTTCCGCAGCGTTGGCACCGGTGGTCGGGCGCCACGACGCAGCAGACCAGGAAGGCTGGGTCGTGCCCGAGTTGCTGCCAGCCCGACGACGTGCTGGCTCGAACATGCCCCGAACCATGAGGAACTGGTGTCTGCCCGGACGCCGACGCCACGTCGGCGCAAGGGAAGCGCCCCTGGCTCTACCCGGGCCGGTGCCTCGCTCTCCCGTCATCGGAAGACCTCGGCCCTGCCCGGCGATCGGCGCGCGCACCCCGACCACCCACCACTGCGAGAAGCGACTTCAGGAGCGGGCGATGGACAACGAGATCCAGCTGATCAGTGACGATGACGGGCTGATGGTCATCGGGAACGCGGCGGAGGTCGACCGCTTCCTCATCTCGGAGGGGCTGTCGTCGTCGAAGGATCTCGGACCGCGATGGCTCAAGTCCGTCTTCGGTGCCGGGGCCGCAGTCGCGCAGGCGGGTTCGGAGTTCGCCGCGGACTCCGGTCGCTGGGTGAAGCTGACTCCGAAGTCGGCGCAGCTCGTCAAGAAGTATGGGCTGAGGGAAAGCTCGAAGACCGGTTTCAGCACGGGTGTGGTGAAGGGGCAGAAGGGCCAGATCAGGGGATTCGTGGAGTTCGTGAAGGGACCCCGATCGTTTCTGACCAACCCGGCGGCTCTCGCCAACGCCGCGAAGCTCATGTCGCAGGTCGCGATGCAACAGAGCATGGACGAGATCACCGACTATCTCGCCACGATCGACGCGAAGGTCGACGACGTGCTGCGCGCCCAGAAGGACACAGTCCTGTCCCGCATGATCGGAGTGGGCATCGTCATCGACGAGACCATGACCATCCGCGAGGCGAGGGGCAGGGTCGACGAGACCATGTGGTCGAAGGTGCAGGACGCGCCGACGGCGATCGCGGAGACCCAGGTGTACGCCTTGCGTCAACTCGACGCGATCGCGGAGAAGATGGAGCGGCAGTCCAAGATCGGTGATCTCGCCGCGACGGTCAGGGAAGCCGAGTCCCCGGTTCGGGAGTGGCTCGCCGTTCTGGCTCGCTGCTTCCAACTGCAGGACGCGGTCGCCGTGCTCGAACTCGACCGGGTGCTGGACGCGTCCCCTGAGGAGCTGGACGGTCATCGCCTCGGACTGAAGGCCGCCCGGCAGGACCGGAAGCAACTCATCTCGCGGAGCACCGAGCGACTGTTGGGCCGGATGAATGCGGTCGCCGGCACGGCCAACGCGAAGGTGCTGCTGCACCCGGCCAAGTCCCCGGCTGCGGTCCAGTCGAGTAACCAAGTCGCGGTCGGCGTCCATGACTTCCACGAGCGGCTCGGAATCGAGTCCGGTCGCCGGTCGTCGGAGGCGAGACGATGGGTGGACGCGGCCGCCGAGGTGAGGGACAAGGCGCTCGAGACCGGAGCGAAGGGCGTCGACGCCGCCAGAAGCCGCGGCAAGGTGACCCTCGACCGGGCCAACTCGGTCAGGGGCAAGCTCTCCAGCGGCATCGCCGAGCGAGCGCGTCGTCTGCGCGGGGACGGGGAGGGACACGACGAGGAAGGCTGAGTGAGCGAACCACATGCGGAGTTGCCCCATATCCCGATACCGCCGCGCCGCCGGCACCGCACTCATCGTCGCCGCCGCGCTCACCGTGGGCGGCTGAGGGAGCGGCCCCCGACGCTCCACCCCGCGTACCTCGGCGGCTTCGGAGGGACGTGACCGGGGATCCGGCGCCGGAGGCCGAGTCGGACTCCGACTTGCGTACGGCGACGATGAAGGGACTGACGGACGAGCTGGGTAAGGACGCCGAGCCCTGGGCGTCCGCCATGTACTAATCCGACGGAGCGACCGAGGACGGGGCCTGAGTGAGCACACAGGCGAGGTCCTGGAGATCTCGCTCTCCACGGACATCAACGAACCGGGCGCATCAAGCGAGAGTCGACCTGCTGACACACGGTGCCGCAATCCCGTCGAGTGCCGCTCGGGCCGCGCCTACCCTGCTGACATGGCCCACGCGAAGACCTCGTATGTCTGTCTGCCGCCTGCCCAGGGGCGGAGCTCCCTGCTGGAACCATGTCCACCGAGATCACTGTTCGGCTGGGAGCTCCGTGGGTGCCGAGCCTGGCCTCCTTCGTGAGGTTGTCGTCGATGAAGGGGCGTTCGCGCCCCACGTGTCCGACTGGCGGACGATAGGCAGGCAGACTCTGATCCCCCGTCGACTTGGAGATACTCAGAGTTCGGGGGCGAGTAGGGTCAGCCGCAGCAGCGCTGCGACAGCCAGCACTGCGGGGATGGCGTACCACCACTTGCCCAGCCACCTGGCCTTTGCAAACAGCCACGTCAGCAGGGCCATGACGCCGGAGAAGGCCAGGCCGACACTGGCTGCGACGCCGGAATTGGTCACGGCTTGCTTGTCCCAGGGGCCGTCTGGCTCGACCATGTAGGCGGTGAGCACGACATAGCCCGTCACCAGCATCGCCAGAGCGAGCACGAGCGCGCACACGGCGGTGGCGACCCGGCTGGAGGACTTCGGCTGTCGGCTCTCGCGCACACCGGCTGTCGGGGTGGAGCTCACCTCAGTGCCTCTTTCGCATCATCCAGTTTCCGGTCGAAGCCCCGACCATATGCCTGGGCGTCGCTGCTTTCGTAGTAGGGGCCGCCGTTGTAGCGGGCCGCCAGTTCCTGCATCTGGGCGCGGGTCATCTGGCTCGGCGGTACGTCCGCGAAGCTGCTCTCCGCCTTGAGCTGGGCCAGGTACTCGGACGCGATGAAGGTGTTCTGGGCCGGGTCCTTGGTCGCTTCCACGATGGCGTCCCGCTGCATGTCGGTGAGGTTGTGCGGGTCGTACCCGAGTACTTCGGCGGCCCGGCGGACCTGGATCGCGATCGGGCCCATGGACGTCTGGTCGGCGTCCTCGAGACCGGGAACGTTCCTTCGTGCTCCATACGCCGCGTCGTCGAGCCAGCCGGGGTCGCCCTCCACCTCCTGCCAGGCGATACCGGCGACCATCTCGGCCGGCAGTCCGGCGTCCTGGGCGGCGGCTTTGATGAGCTCCTTGTTGGCAGAGACGTACTCGCGGCGGCCCTCGTCCGAGTTGGACCACAACCAGTAGTTGTTGCCCTGGGCGGCGGGCAGGCCGTCAACGCGCATCTTGATGCGGTACAGCGGCTCGGAGATCACAACGTGGTCCCCCATCGTGGGGAACGCGTCCACCTTCGGACCGGAGCCCGGAAGCTGGGCGTAGGGGTTGTCGCCGGCCTGCCGTGCCTCGGCGCGCAGCGGGCCCAGGTTCTGCAAGAACTGTCCCGGGTCGCCGATGGGACTGCGGAAGTCGGGCAGGGAACGGTAAGCGGCCTGAACCACCGCCATGCACGTCTCGCGTGCTTCGGACTCCACGCGCAGGGCGTCGCCGTAGTGGTCCTTGGTCTGGTTGTAGTAGCGCTCGGCGTCCTCGCGGATGGCGTCCAGGTCGACACTCAGCTCGGCGAACCAGTCCAGCACACCCGTGGTGTCCCGCAGGTCCTCCCACTGCCGCAGGGGCTCCGCAGCGCGCGCGGTCGGGGTGATCGCGGAGGCCTCCCGGCCCATCACCTCGGCCAACTTGCCCTCGGTCTGCTGTCCACTCTTGAAGTGGCTTTTGGCGGTGGTGACCGCCTCCGCGTACGACGAGAGCGCCTTACCCGCCCTACGGAATGCCTCCGACAAGGCGTCGGTGAGCTTCCTTGCCTCGCCCAGGCGTTTGACGTACAGGTCACGGGCTTCGCTCTGCCAGTCCACCTTGCCCGCCTTGCGGAATGCGTCGTCGGTGGTGTCGATCAGCTTGTGCAGGCGGTTGAACTCCGCTGCGTTGCGCTCGATGAGTGCCGGGTTCGAGTCCTCCAGGAACTCGACGTCCTTGCGATAGGCCACAGCGGATCACCGGTCCTTGGCTTCGACGTAGCTGCCGTCCGCGAGGACGGAGCGCAACCGATCGCGGACGTGCTGGTCGTACTCGGTGTACGCGTTGTTCGCTGACTTCAGATGGCCGGCCAGCGCCGCGAGCAGCACGACCGCGTCGTCGTACTGGTCCTTGGCGTACCGGGCGAAGGTGTCGACTTTCGCGGCCACATCGGGATGGGACCGGGGAACACGGCACACCGTAGCGTTCTCCGCGTCCATCCGCCCCTCGTAGAGAACTCCTGCGACCTCGATGAGCAGATGTGAACTTCCGTCAACAGACTCCGCGTTCACGGAAAACCCGTCTCGCAGTGCGCCCGAACCGCCGGAGGATCCCCCTCCGTCAACCGGTAGCTGGTTCAGCTGCGTGTGGGTCGAATGCTGCTGCCGTGCCAAGGCATCCGCCTTGAGCTGAGCCCACTCTTCTTCCCATGACACTCTGACCGCCCCCGTTCGGTTGTGACATCGCCTGAGCATATGTGCCTGTTTAAGCTGTCAAGTCTGTCACGGGTAGGCCCAATGGTGATCAAACGTGTCGGGTTCGTGTTACCCAACCAACTTGCTGGCGGCTCTCGTTCAGGGGCCCTCACCCCGAGCCCGCTGTCCCGGGACATGATTTCGTTGCTCGCTGCCGACACGGACGCGGCAACCCCGTGGCCGGCCACCGCTTACGTCCCCGGTCTTCGACCCCGCGAACTCGGCCATGTACGCGATCGAGAACGGACACCTGAAGACCGACGCGAAGAGTCAGGGCGCCCGTCACATGCTGGGTGACGTCGAGCGAGCAACCGGTAGCGAGGAGCCGATGCTCTCTGCCGTCGTCGTAAGGAGGGCGGGCGGTCCTGTGCCCTCCTTCCGCGACATTCTCAAAGCCGTGGGCCTGGCTGTCCCGCAGACCGACAGGCACCGCTGAAGATCTGGCGCCACGAGCAGGAACGCGCGCACGCCGCCTACGCGAACTCGCCCCGTCCGTCACCACCGAGGCTCGTATCGACGGCGTTCCAGATCGCGTCAACGGGATGACAGTCAGTGCCGCCGCGCCAGATCCAGCGCCGCCACCCCCACGAACCAGTCGAGTACCTCGCAGATCTCGTCACCGTGCTCCGCGAAGACGCTGACCGGGAAGGACGGACGCAGCTCCAGTTTCGCCTCGGGCAGGTCGATGCCGTCGATCTTGTTCAGGCGGTTCAGGAGTTCCCGGCGCTGCTCCGTGTCGTCGAAGGGGCTGCGGGTCTTCAGGTACTGGAAGACCACCTCGACCGTTCCGCTGACGGGGTAGATCCCGACCGGCCACATCAGATGCGGTCGACGGCTGGTCCCGAGATCCAGCATGGGGAAGCAGCTCGTCTCCTCGTAGCGGCCGTAGGTCACATGGCCACCCTGGCGGCGCCAGAAGTCGAGGACCGCCACGACTCCGGCGTACGCGTCAGGCCAGTTCTCCCGCAACTGGGCGCGGAACCGCTCGGCCGCCTCCGCATCCTCCCCCTCGGGGAGTGGGTCGTGGGCGGCGGGCTGTGCCACGTCCCTGCCCAGCAGGGTGGCCAGCTCGGCGGCCGACAGGCGCTGGGAAGGGTGGGCCCGCCCGAGGGAGTCGAAGCGCACTCCTTCGCTCGCCAGCAGTTCCTGCGGCGGCGGCCGGTCACTGCCGTCCGCCCAGCGGAACTGCTGGGAGATCCTGCCCTCTACGGTGAGCACCCGGTAGGCGCCGATCACGCTCGTGTTGGCGCCCAGGTAGGCCCCGACGGGCACCGGGTGGCTGCCGATCAGCTCGGCGACATCGCCGTACGTCGTCCAGGTGCCGCTCGGCATCGCCACCAGAGCGGCACGTAGCTCGACCCAGCCCGGCGATTCCTCACCGGTCGGCTTGACTCCGCCGATCGGACCGGGCCATAGCTCCACGGCACGGTCGGCCAGGCGGTCGGCACGTTCCAGGATCTGTGTCTTGCCCCAGCGCTCTGCCGAGGAGATCTCGAGGTTCATGCGCAGGGCACTGGAGTCGAGGATCTGCTGCTTGCGTTCGAAGGGGTGATTGGAGAGCTTGGCGTTGTCGCCGGTCAGCGTCAGGTTGCCGAGCGTGTGCACCAGCAGGTCGTGCAGCTCCTGCGGAGTCTGGTTCGGCTCCGTTTCCTCGGCGAGCAGGTCGAACCAGGCGGGAGCGGGGCGCTGCGGCAGGACGTGCTCCACACTGAGGGCCGCCTTGGCGAAGTCCACGGGCTCGGAGGCGCGGTAGCTCTCCTCCAGGCGGCGCAGAATGTAGCTGCGCTGGGGAGGGCGCCCGGACCAATAGAACGGTTTCGTGCGGACCGCCTCGCGCAGTTCCTCGTCGCTCGGCCAACGACGGCGCCGGCCGGACAGGAACCGCCTCACCGCCTCGGCGGCCGGTCGGTCGGCCTCGAGCTCCTTCGGCGCTTCCATGAAGATTCGGTTGAGGTTGGTGGTCGGCGTCTGACAGATCAGGCGTCGCACCAGATAGGACTCGACGTAGCCCAGCGCCTGGGCGGCGTCTTCAGGGGTCGTCCTGCCGACGTCGAGAAGGTCCAGCAGGTGCAGCGTGAGCGGGTAGTGGGTCTGGCCACCCCAGGCGGCCAGACGCTCCAGGACCGCCCGAAGGGCGGGAGACCGCTCGCGCGAGGGATCGATGATCCGCAGGAATCGCCCGGCTCGCTGGGCAAGTTGCTCGATCTCGCGCTGCAGCGCGTCCTCATCGCCGGTCAGCGGCTGGAGTCGTTTCTGCTGCTCGCGGTAGATCTCACTCTGCTTGGTCTTGTAGTGGCCGCGCACCACCAGGTCGAGCCAGACCAGGAGTTCGAGGTTCTTCGGGCCGAGGCTCCGCTGCATGGGCAGCCACAGTTCCTGGTAAATCCGCTCGCCACGCTTGGGCAGCAGCATGAACACGTAGTTGCGCAACAGGTCGCTCTGACTGAGCCCGACACCCGTGTTGTTGATCGACTCGAAGATCCGGTACACGTTGTCGCCCGGCTCGGCGGTGATCTCCACGATGGAGAGCAGGTCCTTGAGCGCCGTCTCGACCGTGGCGGCCCACTGCGCGTCGCCCGCCTCGTGGCCCTCGGTGAGCGCACCGCGGAAGAACCGGTAGGCAGCCCCGATGTTGTCGCCTCCGCCGGCTTCCGCCCGGGACTGGACACAGGCGGTGTACGCCTCCCGGTCCGCCTGCGTGGGCAGCAACCGATAGTGGTCCGCGCCCTCGTGGAACTCGTTGACCAGTATCTGGCGGTGTACCCGGTCGACTCCGCGCGCGTCACCCGTCTCCTTCAGATGGTCGCGCAGCGCGGTGAAGGCCAGCATCAGCGTGGTCAACCGCTGTTGTCCGTCCACCACCAGCCATCGCTGCACCCCACCCGCCTGGATCTGACCGGGTGCGAGCACCACCGAGCCGAGGAAGTGCGGCGCGGCCGGCTCCCCGGCCAGGTGCTGGTCGACGAGTTCGCCGACGTCCTCCCACAGCCGCTGAAGCTGCTCCCTGCCCCAGCTGTACGTGCGCTGGTAGAGCGGCACCTGGAACTGCTTGTCCCCTTGGACGAGCTTTAGGAAGGTGATCTCCTGGGCGCGCATGCGCCTCCCTTTCCTACGGCACCCAGACGGGTGTACAGGGTCGAGCCGTTCATGTCCGATGTCTCACGACCCAGAGGCAGTTGTCCGTTGAATCTATCCTTCTCCGGCGTCGCTGTCCGCCGGAACCAAGGACGAACGGCTGGAGATGCGCGGCATCGTCTCGTTGGGGGAGCGGCGCAACAGTTTGATGGTGCGGCCCTCGACCCACGCGTTCCAGGCTTTGAGGTAGTAGAGCAGGTGCTCGCGCGAGTCGTCGCGGCGCCGGTGCGCGTTGCCCAGGGCCAGGTTGAGCATGGTGTTGCGCAACGTCAGACGCGGATCGCCCGGCTCCAGACGGGCGCCGGTGACGACCCCTGCCTCCCAGTCGGACTGGTCGATGTCGGGCCGGGCCTCGCTGGTGACGTACCAGCCGATCGTCGCGGCTGTGACGGTGATACGGCACCCCCGGTTCAGTGCGATGCCGTGGTGCAAGGCGTCGCGGACACCGGGGTGTTCGCCGAGCAGGTTCAGGAGCTGGTCGTTGCTCGTGACCGACGATCCGCCGCTCCACGCGGAGTTGGGGGCATTGCGGTAAAGGTGCAGTCCTCGCAGGGCGGCCGCCAGGTGGGTCGCGTTGGCCTCCCCCGCGAGGGCCAGCGTGTCCCGGCCAGTGCGCTTTCGACCCGTGTCCATCACGGTGAACGCGGCGCGTGGCACGCCGTGCGTGACGGTCAGGGGCACGGTGACGCCCGCCTTGACGATGGCGGCCAGGCGGTGCTGTCCGTCGATGAGAACGTCGTCCTCGTCGAAGGCGATCCCCTGATGCGTCAGCTGCCATTCCCCGCGCTGGATCTGGCCGGCCAGCTGCTGCACCGTGCTCTTGCTGAGAGGCCGGTTGTTGGTGTTGCGGGTGAGCCACTGCGCTGCCAACTGGGGTGACACGTCGACCACTTGCATGTGCATTGCGGACCTTTGCCTTTCTCTGGGGTGACGTCCGCGACAGCTTGTCGTGGATTGTGAACTAAGTCAACGCCAATATTGCAAGAGGGCCGGGCTCGAAGATGCTGTCGAGACTGATGCGAGTTCTCGTAGTCACTCACCTGTGGCGATTTGTGCGGGGTGAGCGTTGTGGAAGGGGATGAGTGTCCAGGTTTGCTGATACGCTCCAGCTGTGTGCTCAGTTCACAGTCGAGTCCGCGCGCCGGGGGGCGCCTTGTGGCCGGGCTCGTGGTGGTCGGGGCGGGATGACCGGGCGGGCCACCGGATGGCCCACAGGCGCAGTGATGGGGTGGGCGTGTGAGTCAGGATGAGCGCGGGCTGGGCGACGGTCTGCGGCCCGTCGGTTCCGTTTACCAGTACGACGACGGTCTGTACGTGCGGGTGGACGACGTCGTGCCTCACGTGCTGGCAGACCCTGAGGACGGTCACGGCTACCGGCAGGGTGACGACCTGGTGCGCTGCACCCTGCACCTGAGCAATGGCACCGGACGGCCGTTCGACCTCGACGGCGTCACCCTGCTGGTCCGGGGAGGGCCGTACGGCAAGACGGGTCGTCAGGTGCACGAGTACAGCAGTGACGTCATCGACGACGCGCTCGAGGGCACTCTGCGCGCCGGTCGCAGGGTCTCCGTCACCTGGGCCTACAGCATTCCGGCCGGTACCGCCGGTGACCTGGACATCGAGGTCCGCTTCCCGGCACGCGACCGGGGGAGCATCACGTTCAGCACGGCGTCGGCCGCCGCCACGGTGGTCGGCGAGCGCCCCGTACCGGTGACGTTCGACCAGTCCGTGCTGTTCGGCGAGCATCAGCAGCCGTTGTTCGCGGACCCGGATGACGCCCCGAAGCCCGGGACCACGACCGGGGACACGTACTCGGTCGCAGGTGGGCAGCGAGCGACCGTACCCGCCGCGCTCGACGCCGTCCCGGCCCAGCCGACCGGTTCCAGGCGTCAGGCCGCCCGATCACCGGTCCCGGAGCTCTCCGCCGACGGCCTGGACGCCGCTCGCGTCCGCCAGATCTTCCGGTTCCTCGCCGAGGCCGAGGAGTCGAAGACGCGCCCCGTGCGCACCCTCGACGGCGCGGCCGGCGCCGTGTGGTTCGACGAGTTGCCGGACGACGACGGCGTCGAGGTGATGATCGACGGCGCTCTCGCAGGGGACGACCCGGCCTGGCTGACCGTCGCCCGCCCCGAACGCGTGGACGCGCCACACCCGAAGACTCTGCTCGCGCCCTGGGTGGACGAGACGCGTATCCGTGACTTCAAGGAGCCTCGCGCCCCGCACCTGTGCCGGCGTATCGAACCCGAGTTTCCCGACTGGTCCCGGGGCATACCGCTCGACAAGACCTACCACGAGTTGGACGAGCACCCCCAGCGCGAGAAGATCGAGAAGCTGTACGCCGCCTGGGAACAGGAATGGCTCGCCTGGGCGGAACGGCGCCGTGCGATCGATCCCCTGGTCAGGCTGTACGACAGGCTGCACAAGATGCACGAGGACGCCGCGGGCCTCGGTGAGGCGTACGAACTCGTGCTGGGGCTGGGCCGGCTCACCTGGCAGACGACCGCCGGGCAGCGGGTGGAACGGCACCTCATCACGCACCGCGCCACCCTCCGGCTCGACCCGTCCACCGGCACGCTCACCGCCGCTCCCGACCCCACCGGCTCGGGCCTGGAACTCGAAGAGGGCATGCTCGAAGGCGCCCAGCACGTGCCGGGCGCCGTGCGCGAGACGATCGTCGAGGTGCTGGAAGGCGCCTTGGACGTGACCGACCCCGAACACCTCGACGCCGTACACACCGCCCTGCGCAGCTGGGTCAACGCCGCGCACAGCGCCGGAAGTTACGCGCCGACCGTCGAGCGGGCCAAGCCGCGCAGCCTCGACGTCCCGCAGGTGGGGCTCACCCCCGCACTCGTCCTGCGTGAGCGCAGCCGCCGCTCCACCATGGACGCGCTCAAGGCCATCGCCCGGCAGATCGACGCGGGCACGCCGCCCACCGCACTGCTCGGCTACATCGCGGGCCGCGACGGCGCGTTGACCGCAGCGGACCTCGCGGCGGCGGAAGACGACGGAACAGCGCAGGACGGCGACGAGATGTACTTCGCACTGCCCGCCAACGAGGAGCAGCGCACGATCGCCGAACGCCTGCGCGCCAACCGGCTCGTCGTCGTCCAGGGACCGCCCGGCACCGGCAAGACGCACACCATCGCCAACCTGGTCACCGACCTGCTCGCCCAGGGCAAGCGGGTCCTCATCACCAGCCACACCCCGCGCGCCCTGCGCGTGCTGCGGGACAAGCTGCCGGAGTCCGTCCGCGACCTGTGCGTGAGCCGTACCGAGGACGGCGCGGCCGCCCAGCGGGAGCTGGAGGCGTCCGTGCAGCGGATCCTCGGCGAGTACGCGGGCTACGACGAGAAGGCCTCCCGCAAGGGAATCCGGACCCTTCAGACGCGCCTCGCCCAGGCCCGTGCCGCCCAGCAGGCCATGCTGCGCGACCTCGCCGTACTGCGCGAACAGGAGACCCACCGCTTCGAGGCGGAGATCGGCGACTACAGCGGCAGCCTGCAGGAGATCGCCGAGCGCCTCACCACGGAGGCGGGACGGTACGGCTGGCTCGGCCCGGTCCCGCAGGAACAGCCCGCCCTGAGCGCCGACGACGCCTTGCGGCTGCTGCACGCCACCCGTGCGTACACCCCGCACCACCAGGCTCTCGCGGCCGAGGTGCCCGGCCCCTCCGAGCTCCCCGGCCCCGGGGACTTCGAGGAGGCCGTACGGATCGTACGGTCGGCCGAGGACGCACACGCGGCCGCGCGCGAGGACGCCCTGTGCGCGGAGTACGACTCTGCCGTGAGGAGTCTCGGCGAGAGTGAACAGCAGCGGCTGTCCTCGGCGCTCGACGCCTTCTCCACCACCCGCGCCCGCGCCGCGGCTCTCGCCGCCTCCGCCGGTGACTGGGCCGCGACGCTCCTCAGGCAGGTGACGGAAGGACAGGACTGGCAGGCACGCAGCCGGCGGGCCGCCGTCACCGAAACCCTGGCGGCCGTCGACGGCTCGCTCGCCGTCCTGGGCACGGCCATGGTCAGCGGCCTGGAGCAGTACGACCCGGCCACGGCGCTCGCCCAGGTCACCGCACTGCACGACGGCCTCGGGCAGGGACAGAAGCTGCGCGGGCCCCTCGGTATGCGCTCCAGACTGGCGAAGACGGCCGGCGCGTTCGCGGAGAACGTGCGAGTCGACGGCCGGGCACCGGAGGACGTCCCGACCTCGGCCGTCGTCCTCGCTCGTGTCCAGCTGGAACTGCGCCTGGCGCAGGTGGAGTCCGAGTGGGGCACGCCCGTCGCCGCCTGGCAGGGACACGGACCGCGCCTCGCGCGGCTGCGGCAGGACGCGGAGGTGCTGGACGCGCTGCTCGCCGTCGCCGCCGCCCGCACCGACGTCCTGACCGCCGCGGCCACCTCCCCGGCACTCGCGGTCGCCACCTGGCACGACCCGTCCGTCGAGAACGCCGTACGCACCCTGCTGCGCGCGTCGACCACCCTGCGTGCGGCAGAACAGTCACGCAAGGTCATCGCGGACGCCGAGGAAATGCTGCGGGCCTGGGGCGACCGGCCCGGTGTGTCGCCCACCGTCGTGCGCGCACTCGGCACGGTCCGCGAACGTGACCCCGATGGCTACCGCGCCTTCAGCGACGAGATGGCCGAGGTGCGTGAGGCCGCCCGGCTACGGGCCGAACAGGACGCGGCCCTCGCTCGTGTCCGCGAGGCGTTCCCCGCCCTCGCCGACCCGATCACCGGCACGCACGAGTACAGCGTCTGGGACCTTCGACTGCCCTCGCTCGCGGAGGCCTGGGCCTGGTCCGCGTGGCGCGACCGCATGGAGCGGCTGACCGACCCTGAGGCCGAGCGAACCCTGCGCCGACGGCTGACGGAGGCCGACGACGAGGCCCGCATCATGCTCGCGCGGCTCGCCGCCGCCCGCGCCTGGCACCGCTGCCTCGGACTGCTCACCGGAGATCAGTCCCGGGCACTCAGCGCCTACCAGCAGGCCGCACGGCGCATCAGGGGCAAGTACCAGCACCGCTACCGGCGTGACGCACAGGCCGCTCTGCGCAAGGCGCAGACGGCGGTGCCGGCCTGGATCATGCCTCTGCACCAGGTCGCCGAGACCGTGCCCATGGACCGGCCGGGTCTGTTCGACGTCGTCATCGTCGACGAGGCCAGCCAGTCCGGCCTCGAGGCCATGCTGCTGAGCTGGCTCGCCGACCGGATGGTCGTCGTCGGCGACAGCAAGCAGGTCAGTCCGTCCAACGTCGGCCTCAAGCAGGACGAGTACTTCCACCTCAGGGATCGTCTGCTCACCGCGCTGGAACCGGACGTCCGCAGCCTGTTCGGCCCCGAGTCCAGCTTCTTCGACCTCACGGAAGCGCTGTCGGCGGGCCGCGGCGCGCTCATGCTCAAGGAACACTTCCGGTGCATGCCGGAGATCATCTCCTTCTCCAACGACCTCTGCTACAACCGTGATCTGCTGCCCCTGCGGCAGTACGGCGCCGACCGGCTGCCCCCGGTCCGCACGGTGTACGTCGAGACCGGCGAAGCCGTCGGCGCCAATACCCGGCTGACCAACGTCGCCGAGGCGGAGGCACTCGTCGACGCGATCGTGCGTTGCTGTGCCGACCCCGCCTACGACGGGAAGACCATGGGCGTCGTCAGCCTCCGTGCGAGCAAAGGGCACCTGACGGAGCTGGAGAACCTGCTCGCCGAGCGCCTCGACTACGAGCAGCGCGAGGAGCGGCGCATCCGGGTCGGTGATGCCGAGGACTTCCAGGGCGACGAGCGACACATCATGTTCATCTCGTTCGTCAACTCGGCGACCACGGCCGCCGGATCGGTCCCGGGCGGCTTCAACGGCAAGACCTACGAGCAGCGCATCAACGTGGCTGCCTCACGTGCCCAGGACCAGGTGTGGGTGTTCCACAGCGCGCGGGCCGAACAGTTCCACGAGAACGACCTGCGCCGGCGGTGGCTCGATCACCTCACCCGTCCCGCGGAGGAGGACCTCGTCGCGGTCGAGGGCGAGGTCCTGCCCGAGGTCCGGCACGAAGCGTTCGACAGCCTGTTCCAGCAGAAGGTGTACCTGGAACTGACGGCACGGGGCCACCGTGTCCGTCCGGGATACAAGGTGGGCCGCCACACGATCGACCTGGTCGTGGAGGGCGGAACGCGCCGCCTCGCGGTCGCCTGCGACGGTGACGCCTTCGCCGAGGGCGAGGACGCCTCCACCGCGGCCGCCAGACAGCGCGACCTGGAACGCGTCGACTGGACGTTCGTCCGGATCCGGGGCAGTCGTTTCCACCTGGACCGCGAGCAGGCGCTGGCCCCGCTGTGGGCCGAGCTGGAACGGCTGGGCATCGAACCGGTCGGGCCGGAGCCGGAAGAATCCGGCGCCGCAGATACCGCCGCGACCGACAGGGCGGAGCCGACCGTGGAGACGGCGACCGGCGGTGAGGCGGCGGCCGACCGTGACGTGGCCGAGACTGCTGATGTGGCCTGGGCAGGGGCCGGTGATGCTGCCGTGGTCGGTGACGGCAGGCCGTCCGAGCCGCGGGGCGCGTCGAGTCATGAAGCGGGGGGTCGGGACACGGCGCGAGCACAAGCGCCGACGGGAACGGCGGCCGCCCTCGGGGCGGTGCCCGCGCCCAGGGCCACGGACCCACGCGAGTCCCTTCGTGGCCAGGCCCGCCGGGCGACGTCTGCTCCGACGAGGCCGCATGCCAGGACCGCCGACAACGGGGCCGCTCCCACACGGGCGGCCGGGGCGACGGTTCCTCAGGCAGCGTCTGCCGTACGACCGACCGGCCCGGCCCGGTCGGCGGTGCCCACCCCGGCCGCGCCGAGTCCTCTGCCCGTCCGGGAGATCCCCGCTGCGGCCTTCCAGCGGCTGGTGCGTGAGCTGCAGCAACTCCAGGCGGCGGTCGACGCTCCCCACGAGACCCCCGAAGGAGCGGACGCGGCCCAGCTTGTCTTCCTCAGGAAGACCCAGGCCGAGCAGCGCGACCGGCGAACCAAGCGCCTCGCCTTCCTGCGGGCCTTCCTCGACTCCGTCGGCGTCGGGCGGGAAGGAGCCGTCCCGGGCATCGTGATTCCGGGAGCGCTGCTCCGCCTGGAGTTCGACGGTCAGCTGGATGAGGACACGCTGTACACGATCGCCGAACTGCCCACCGAGGAGGCGGACATCGTCTCTCCGTCCTCCCCCCTCGGCCACGCGCTGACCTGGCAGCCGACAGGACGCGAGATCGCGTACGACGCATCCCAGGGCAGGCCGCGCACGGTCGTCGTGCGGGAGATCCGCGTCTGATCGCGGCCACGGCACTGCGACAGATCGGGCCCTGCCCCGCGGACCCACCCCTCGGGCTGCGGGACAGGGCCCTATGCGGCTCAGCCGCTGACGGGGTCCAGCATGCGGCTCCGCTCACCGCTCCAGGAGATCGCCAGGGCGTCGCGCGCACGCGTACAGGCAACGAAGAGCAGACAGTGCTCGGCCAGAAGATCCGAACGGTGCTGCACGGCGTCCTCGTCGGCCGGCGTCACCTGCGGCGCGAAGGGCAGCACGTTGGACGTCACGCCGACGACGACCACACAGCGGAACTCCAGCCCCTTCATGGCGTGCATGGTCGCCACGCGCACACCCGACACCGTCGGACCCGGGTCGTCCTTGACCGCGACGGCGGGGACCCCCTCCCGGCGCAGGCGGGCGATGACCGCGTCGACCAGTGTGTTGAATCGGGCGCACACCGCCACTTCGGACGGCTTCACACCGTCCTGGTCGATCCATGTGCGGATCTGCTCCACCAGCGCGCGCAGCTCGTCGTCCTGGTTGCCATGACCACGAGCCACCGGGACGCGGCCGTGCAGCTCGGAACGGTAGCCGCGCAGCGAGTCCCGGCCGCCGCCGTCCTCGTCGTCCTCACCGAGTCGGCCCACCGGCTGACCGTCCAGGAGGGACGCGGACCAGCGCAGGATCTCCTCCGTGCTGCGGTAGTTGATGCGCAGCCGGGACGTCCGTCCACGCACGTTGACGCCCAGGGATCGCAGCGACACCCGGGAGTCGTAGATGCGCTGGTGCGGATCGCCGACCAGGAAAAGGTCATCCGCCTGCTCGGCCACGCAGGCACGCAGCACCCGCCACTGGGCCGGATGCAAATCCTGGGCCTCGTCCACCACGACGTGACGGTAGCGCGGCCCCTGCTCGGCCAGAATCCGGGCGGCCTGGTCGCACACCATGGTGTACGTCGCGGAGTCGCGGGAGCTCAGGTCTGCCGTGAATCGCTCCATGACCCGCCACAGCCGGGCCCGTTGCACTCGCCCCACCTGTGTGCCGCGCCCTCTGCGCACACATCTCAGGTACTCCTCAGGCGTCCGGAGCCCCTGAGCCAGGACGACGCCCCGGAACTCCTGGGACAGGAAGCGTTCCGACCAGGGAAGGTCCTCGCGCGCGGCGGCACGGACCCACGCGCTCTTCTCCGCTGCCGCCGACAGCGGTTTCGGCGAGCTGCCCCTGGCTTCCCGGATGACCCTGGCGGCCAGCGAGTCCACCGTCGTGACGTCGACACGCTCGAGCAGATGCGCGTCTGCATCGCCGAGCAGGAGGGCCAGGCTGTCCCGCAGAGCGGCCGCCATGGCGTTGGTGAAGGTGGTGAGCAGAATCCGGTCGCCCTCGCGTCCGGTGCGCAGCAGGTGCCGTACCCGGTGCAGGGCGACGACCGTCTTGCCGGTGCCGGGGCCGCCCGTCACCTGGGCAGGCCCGTTGAAGCCCGCGTGGTAGGCGTGCCGGCGCTGGGCGGGGTGCAGGAAGACGCGCCAGCGGATGAAGTCCTCGGTGAGGATCCGCTCCAGCTCACCGGGGCCGGTGACCTCCACGATGCGGTTGGGCGTGTTGAGGATCGCCTCGCTGAGCGTGACGGCCGGCCGGTCCTCCGCCGTGCGCACCGTTTGCCCGCGCGAGGCGATCAGTTGCTCCCAGACGTCCTGGGGCGAGTAGTCGGCCGCCAGGTATTCCAGTACCTCGTACTGATCGGCAGGCATCATGGGCGGTGCCATGACCGTCAGGTCGTCGGCCGTGACGCACACGCGCGCCAGTCGCAGGACCTGCTCGTCGATGCCGAGGTCACGCAGCACGGTGTCGGAGTGGTGCGCGAAAAGCCGGGCCGGGGTCTGGACCGCCTTCGTCTCGAAGTAGGTCTCCATCTGCTCGAGTGCCTCGACATTGCGTACCTCCAGCCCGCCGGTGGCGCCGTTGACCGAATAGGTGCGCTTGCAGGCCCAGTTGATCGCCTCGTCGTGGGGTGCCACTCTGAGGAGGGTGAACAACTCGCTGCCGTCGTCCGGGGCGAGGAGAACGCCCCGGTAGAACCTGGTGACCCGGATCGTACGGATCCGGGGGTCGCGCGCCCGCTCGAGCTTCTCCAGATGCATTCCCTTGCTGGCATGGAGCTGAGGCACGGTCAGGCTCCGGAACATCTGGATTGCGTCGTTGACCTCCTTCTGGACAGGTCTCTGCAGGGAGATCAGATCCGCGACGAAGTCGTCGGAGAGGGCGAGACGGGGCATGGGAGTCCTCGGGTCGCGGACGGGCGGTGGCGGGCACCAGCCTAGAGACTGACGGAACGCAGAGCGACGAACCCCCCGTATTCGTTGTGTGAACTGAGTCAACGAGTCTATATTTCTCGTGCTGTCACACCACCGGTGCACATCCGTGCTCCAACGGCCCTGTCCGAAGGGACCCACCGCATGCCGGCCCAGCCTGCCCAGGCCGCTGTTCCGCACCCGCTCGACGAAGTTCCCCAGACGTTCCGTGCCGGAGACTCCTACGCGGTGCGCGACGCACTCGTGCACTACATCCGCCGGGATCTGCTGGGCCCCTGGGACGGTGAGACGGAAACGCTGCCGAGCGCCTCCTCCGGCCCCCGTGACCGGTACCTGGTCGGCATGCTCGGTCCGCGCCCCCAGGCCGTCACCGCCGACCGCATCGCCCGTGCGGCCGCCCAAGGCGCGGACGGGGAGTCGGGTGACGAGCAGGAAGGTGACGACAGCGACCTGCAGGACCGGTTGAGTCCCCAGGCCGCCGGACACATCTGGGCATCCTCCATGGGGCTGTCCTTCACCGCGCCGGCTTCGGTCGGCACGCTCAGCGCCACCGTCCGCTGGGGTCGCTACACCCAGTCGGACGAGGCCACCGAGCGAGGGACGACGCGCAGGGTCTGGTCACGTGAGCCCGTCGAGCGCCTGGTGGACATCGACGTGACCGACGGGGCCGACCGTACCGTTCAACTCGACGGCGATGCCGTCGTCCTCGACGTGCAGGTACGCCGGCACACCGGCCGAACGGGCGCCGAGGATCTGCGCATAGTCGAGCTGGCCCTGGTGAACCGGCAGCCGGACAGCGCGGACGCGCGCGACGCGCACTGGCTCTTCCAGACCGAGATCGACGTCACCGCCTTTCCCGACGACCAGGCGGCCGTTTTCCTGCCGGTCGACGACCCCCTCGACCCGGCGAGCCACGACAACGCGCCCGAGGACGCCGAGGAACGGCGACTGCGCCTCCTCTACCGGGACAGCCTCAGCCACGCCAAGGGCCGCAACGTCGCGGTGCACGCGCACGTCCGCGAGGGGGAGCGCAACGCGCACCGCCTGACCACCGTCTGGCTTCCCGAGTACGACGTCAGGGCGACCACCGCGCCGGCACTCGAGGAGCAGGACCTCCTCCAGGGGCTGGAGCTGGGCATGGACGAGCTGGCGGCACTCGCCGTGCCCGACCGCCGGGCCGAACTCAGCGCCGCTCTCGCCCCGTTGGCCGACGGGTACGGCACGTGGCTGGAGCAGCAGCGCAGCAGTGCCGCCTCACTCCCCGAGGACCTGCGAGAAGCGGCCATGACCGCGATCGAACAGGCACTTGAGGTCTGCGACCGCGTCACCCTCGGCATCGACCGGCTCGTGGCCGACGAGACGGCCCTGCTGGCCTTCCGGTTCGCCAACAGGGCCATGGCCCTGCAGCGCCGCAACACAGCCATCGCGGCCGCCCGTGCCGGCCGCGAGAACGATTCCCGGTCCTACCAGGAGGCCCACGACGAAGTACATGGCAAGGGCAAGGCGGCGGCCAGCTGGCGTCCGTTCCAGCTCGCCTTCGTCCTGCTGAACATCGACTCGCTCACCCAGCCCGGACACCCGCACCGTGGTACCGGCCGTGAAGCCCTCGTCGATCTGCTGTTCTTCCCGACCGGTGGCGGCAAGACCGAGGCATATCTCGGACTCGCCGCCTACACCTTCGCCTTGAGGCGCCTCCAGGGCACCATCGGCTCGGGTGCGGAGGCCCGCAGCGGCGAGGCGGGCGTAGGCGTGCTCATGCGCTACACCCTGAGGCTGCTGACCGCCCAGCAGTTCCAGCGTGCCGCCGCTCTGGTGAGCGCCTGCGAAGTCCTGCGCCGCGAGGAGTTCACGCGGGACCGGCGCTGGGGACCCACCCCGTTCCGGATCGGGCTCTGGGTGGGCACCTCCGTCTCACCGAACTGGTTCGACGAGGCCAAGGAACAGATCGCCGAAGCCAAGGAGAACGCCAGCGACAAGCACGCCCGCGTCCTGCAGGTCCTCACCTGCCCCTGGTGCGGCAGCGGGCTGACGGCCCGCTCGAACATGGAGTACGACGAAGGCCGCCGCAGAGTCCTGTTGTACTGCCCTCGCGGCGAGGGGGAGGACCGCTGCCCCTTCTCCCGTCGCGAAGCGCTCGGCGAAGGCATCCCCGTGCTCACCGTCGACGAAGAGATCTACCGGCTGGCGCCCTCGCTGCTGATCGCCACGGTCGACAAGTTCGCCCAGCTCCCCTGGAACGGCTACTCCGGCCTGCTGTTCGGCAGGGTCACCGAGCTGTGCCCCCGCCACGGCTACCGCCACGACGACCTGGACTCCAAGACCGGCTGCGGTGGCCGCCACAACGCCAGGGGCGACCTGCCCGGAGTCACGGCCCAGCCCGTCACCCGCCTGCGACCTCCGGACCTGATCATCCAGGACGAGCTTCACCTGATCTCCGGAGCCCTCGGCACCACTGTGGGCCTCTTCGAGGCGGCCGTCGACCAGTTGTGCACGTGGAGCTTCACCGACGCTCACGGAGGACGTCACGAAGTCGGCCCCAAGATCGTCGCTTCCACCGCGACCACCAAGCGGGCCGCCGACCAGGTGCTCGGGGTCTTCGGCCGCAAGGTCGCCGTCTTCCCGCCCCAGGTGCTGGACGTCGGCGACACGTTCTTCTCCCGGCAGGTGGAACTGAGCCGGGAGAATCCCGGCCGCCGCTACCTCGGCGTATGTGCGCACGGAACTCGCCTCAAGGCCGCCGAGATCCGCGTCGCGGAGATCCTGTTGCTCGCGGCGCAGCAGCTCTTCGACGACTACGGCAGTCCGGCGGACCCGTACATGACTCTCGTCGGCTACTTCAACGCGACCCGTGAACTCGCCGGCATGCGGCGGTACATGGACGACGACATCACCACCCGGGTGCGGTCCAACGGCAGCCGCAAGGGTCAGGACACGCTGTCGGACCGCATTGTGAGCCGAGCCGGGATGCTCAGTATTCAGGAACTGACCTCACGCATCTCTTCCTCGGACATCGGCGCGGCCCTGAAGCGGCTGGAGATCGAGTTCGACCCCGAGCGGGACACTTCAGTGCGCAGGCGTGCATTCCTGCGTGAGTACGCCGCCGCCATGAAAGACAAGCGCGAACCCCGAGCGTCCATGACGCCGTTCGTCCGACAGGCCGTCGACGTCGTCCTCGCGACCTCCATGCTGCAGGTCGGCGTCGACGTCTCCCGCTTCGGCCTCATGCTTGTCGTGGGCCAGCCCAAGAACACCGCCGAGTACATCCAGGCGTCCTCGCGGGTCGGCCGCGACGCCGCCCGTCCGGGCCTGGTGGTGACCCTCTACAACTGGTCACGCCCTCGCGACCTCGCCCACTACGAGGACTTCGAGCACTATCACGCGACGTTCTACCGCCAGGTGGAAGCCCTGTCCGTCACCCCGTACACGCGCCGCGCGCTCGACCGCGGTGTCGCCGCCACCTATGTCGCCGCGCTGCGCCACGCGACCTACGACTCCTCCCGCAACCTCGACGCCCATCACGTCGACCTCGACGGACCGCTCGCCCAGGACGTCGAACGGCGGCTCCTCGAACGCGCCGAACGGGTGGGAGGTGACCGGCCCCGCCAGTACCTGAGCGAACGTCTGGACCGGCTCAAGGACGAATGGCGCCGCAAACGCGACGAGAGCAGTTCGGCCCTCGCCTACCGCAAGGAGAAGCACAAGACGACCGTCGTGAACGGCCTGCTGCGACGGGCGGACGGATCCCGGTGGACCGAACTGACCGTCGGCATGTCGATGCGCGAGACGGAGAACGAGATCAACCTGCTTCTCCCCGGCGGCGGCGCCTTCCTGGAGGAACCCTCGGGCGACGGACCCGACTGGACGTTCGGCGCCTCAGGGACCGACTCCGGCACCGACCCGGACACGGCGAGCACCGTGGACAGCGATGAGTACGGGCCCGTCACGGCCGACACGGTCAGGAAGGCACAGCGATGAGCAGTCAGGGCAGCAACCGCAGGGTCGGCGCCGTACGGCCCAGCCACCTCATGTTCACCGCCGGGGTCGGGGCCCTCGTCGACCTGCCCAACTTCTCCGTCCTGATCCGGGGAATCGACTCCTGGAGTCACTCCGGTGTCACCGACTACGACATCGACGAACCCCGGCTGCGCGCCGCCGTCAACCGGTCGCTCCAGCGCTATGGACGCGGCCAGGTTGAACAGTTGCGTGCCGCTCCCTGGCTGGAGGGCGCCGACGCGGACCCGAAAGGCTGGGCGGCACAAGGGGTCGGAGTGCCCGTCACGCCGTTCCCGCAGTGGCTGCGCTGCACCGCGTGCAATGTGCTGGCCGCGATCGACTCGGGCGAGTTCGCCTTCGTCAACACCAACCCACGGACACCGCACGAGGCGAAGTTCGTCCACGACTGCAAGCGGGGCAAGCCGCTTGCCGTGGCGGCCCGTTTCACCCTCGTGTGCACCGCCGGCCATCTCGACGAGTTCCCGTACACCCCGTACGTGCACCGTGGGCAGGCCTGCGGCAAGACACCGCGCCCGAAGCTGCGCATGAAGGACCATGGCGGCAACCAGGCCGCCAACGTCACCATCGAATGCGTCGCCTGCGGTGTGAAGCGCAACATCCGGGAAGCCATGGGCGAACGAGGCCGGCGCAACCTGCCCCGGTGCCGTGGAAGGCATCCGCATCTCGGCACCTATGAGACGAACGGCTGCGACCAGGAGCCGGTCCTGATGGTGGCGGGCGCGTCCAACCAGTGGTTCCCGCTCACCCTCAGCGCCCTGGCCCTTCCCAAGGCGCAGGGCGGAGACATCGGCAAGCTCCTGGACGACCACTGGCCCGACCTCGAACTGATCGAGGACCGAGGGCAGTTCGACTTCATGGCGCGCATGCCCAAGTTCACCTTCCTCAAGGAGTTCGACGCCGACGCGGTGGTCGCGGCGATCACGGCCCGCAAACAGGGATCCGCCGGGCCTGCCCCCTCCGCCCCCGACGTCCAGGCCGACCTCTTCGGACCTGAATGGGACGCGCTCTCCGGCCCCGTTCCCACCCCCAGCGACGACTTCGCACTCCGGCAGATGCCCGTGCCGGCCCGTCTGAGCGAGTTCTTCGCCGACATCAGACAGGTCGAGCGGCTGCGTGAGGCGCGGGCGCTGATCGGGTTCACCCGGCTCGACGCGCCCGACCCCGAATCACCGGAGATCGCCACGCGCGTCGAGCTGTCCCGCGGGATCCGGAACTGGGTACCGGCCAGTGAGGTGCGCGGCGAGGGCGTCTTCCTGCGCGTGCGGGACGGTCTGATGGCCGAGTGGGTCGCTCGTATGGAGAAGTCACCGCAGATGGAGGCGCACAGAAAGGCGTACGCACGGTTCCGCGCCAACCGGAAGTCGGACCGCAAGACCAGTGACTTCGACCCCTACTACGGCTGGCCCGGAGCGCGGTACATCGCCCTGCACACCCTCTCCCACCTGCTGATCCGCACCATCGCCCTGGAGTGCGGCTACAACTCCGCCTCGCTCGCCGAACGGATCTACGCGGGGGACGAACAGAACCCGAGGACGGGCATCCTCATCTACACCGCGGTCCCGGACTCCGAGGGCACCCTGGGAGGTCTGGTGTCCCTGGCTGAAGAGCGGGAGTTCGACCGGATCGTGCGCCGGGCACTGTCCGACGCCCGCCACTGCTCGGCCGACCCGCTGTGCGCCGAGCGCCTGCCGCAGGACCCGGCCGACTTCCTCCACGGAGCCGCTTGCCATGTCTGCCTGTTCGTGTCGGAAACCACGTGTGAACGCGGCAACCGGTTCCTGGACCGTCGATTCATCGTTCCGCTGACCGGGGACCAGGACCCGGTGCTGACGCCGGTGGGCCTGCTGCCGTGAGCCGACCCGCGTTCGAGGGCGCTGCCGAGGCCGCTATCGCGGCCCTCGGACTCTCGCGCAGCAAGGACCTCGCCGGCCTGCTCGCCCAGGGACGCACCAGGGAACGGATACTCACCGAGCTCGCGACACCGAGAGTCAGCGCGGCTGTCGCGACGCTCTACGACGCCATGGAGTCGGAGTCGGTGTCTGCCTCCGAGGCGGCTGCCTATGTGCGCGGCTATGTCGCCGCCCGGCGGCAGGCCCGGGACACGGTGCAGGTTCGCACCGTGTGGAGCGGTCCTTCGACACCGGCGGTACCGGTGCGCGCCACCGCACAGGTGCTGGTAGAGGTCATCAACGAGGCGCAGCACGAACTGCTGGCAATGACGTACGCCGCTCGTCCGTATCCCGCCCTGACGCGTGCCCTGACAGAGGCTGCGGGCAGGGGCGTACGGACGCACGTCGTGGTCGAGACCCTGGCCGGCGCAGGTGGCCTGCTCTCGGGGAGGGAACCGGCCGAAGCGTTCGCGTCCGTGCCCGGCCTGCTGCTGTGGGTCTGGGCACGGGATCCGGCCGAGAGTGGCCGCTCACGCCAGCACGCCAAGCTGGCGGTCGCCGACCGTCGTACTCTCCTGCTCGGCAGCGCCAATCTGACCGAGTCCGCTGCTCGGCGCAACATCGAGGCGGGTGTGCTGGTGACAGGCGGTGAAGCACCGCGGCGCACGGCAGAGCACATCGTCGAACTGCAGCGCCTCGGCATACTCAGGCCTTTCCCGCCACATCAAGCTCCCGGCTGAGCAAGGAACCATGCTCGCGGTGGAGCTCTCCGGCGGCCAGCAGCAGGCCGGGCGGTGTCCGGCTCGCTGACTTCACCTACGGCTCGTCTTGCGGTTCGCGGAGAAGTCGGGCTCTGTCCCCAGCGCTTCGATCGTCTCCTCCATCTCGCGGACCTTCCGGCGCAGTTGCACCAATTCCTCGCGCTCGGCCACGGACAGCGCGCCCGCCGGACCCCGGCCTCGCTCCGCCGCCAGTTCCTCCGCGATCGCCGCCGCGAACGCGTCCACGTCGCCCTCGGTGGTGTCGAAGGAGGTCATCCAGCGGACCTCGCCGGCCTGTTCGTCCCAGGTGTAGAAGCGGAAGCGCTTCTGGAGACGCTCGGTGACGGCCGGCGGCAGGACGGCGAAGATCTGGTTGGCCTGCACCGGGCGGGCGATCTCCAGGTCCGGCAGGTCGCGCACCGCCTCGTACAGCCGCTGGGTCATCGCGTTGGAGCGGGCCGCCGAGCGCAGCCACAGGTCGCCGCCGAGCAGCGCCTCGAACTGCACCGACAGGAAACGCATCTTGGAGCCCAGCTGCATGCTCGTCTTGCGCAGATGGGCCATGCCGCGCACGGCGTCCTCGTTGAGCACGATCACCGTCTCGCCGAAGAGCAGCCCGTTCTTGGTGCCGCCGAGCGAGAGGACGTCCACGCCTGCGTCGGTGGTCATCTCCCGGAGGGACACGCCGAGGGTGGCGGCGGCGTTGGCGAGCCGGGCGCCGTCCAGGTAGACGAGCATGCCGCGGTCGTGCGCGTGGTCGCAGATCGCACGGATCTCGTCCGGCGTGTAGCAGGTGCCGAGCTCGGTGGACTGGGCGATCGAGACGACCTTGGGCCGGGCCCGGTGCTCGTCCTCGAAGCCCCATGCCTGACGGTCGATCAGCTCGGGGGTGAGTTTGCCGTCCCAGGCGGGCACCGTCAGGAGTTTGATCCCGGCGACCTTCTCGGGGGCCCCGCCCTCGTCGACGTTGATGTGGGCCGACTCGGCGCAGACCACCGCGTCCCAGCGGTCCAGCATGGTCTGCAGCGCGACCACGTTCGCGCCGGTGCCGTTGAAGACCGGGTACGTCTGCGCGGTGGGGCCGAAGTGGCCGCGCACCACTTCCTGGAGGCGCTCGGTGTACACGTCGGCGCCGTAGCTGACCTGGTGGCCGCCGTTGGCCAGGGCGATCGCCGCAAGGATCTCGGGATGCACACCCGCGTAGTTGTCGCTGGCGAAGCCTCGCTCGTCCGGGTCGTGTCGTCGCTGTACGGTCATGGTGCTCGCCTACTTGTATCGGTCGGACGGGTGTGACAGATGTGGTCCGGAGGGGCGCCGGCCGGTCCGCTCAGGCCGGCGCCGGCTCCGTCCGCGCACGGGCCTTCTCCAGGCCGCGCACCAACGTCGGCGCGGCGAGCCCGAGCAGGGCGAAGAGAGCGGCGAGGACCAGCCAGCCGGTTCCCGCCGCGCCGACGACCAGGGAGGTCATCAGCCACGGCCCGGCGAACTGCTGGAGCCCGCGGCCCAGGGAGAACACCGCCTGGTACTCGCCCTGCCGGCCCTCCGGGGCGAGCCCGAAGGACAGGCCCCAGCTCGCCGACGCCTGGTACAGCTCGCCGAGGACGAGCACCAGCGCGCCGCCCAGCAGGGCCGCGCTGTCCAGGAGCGCGCCGTGCCCCCCGCTCACCGCGAAGACCAGGCAGGACGCCCCCAGCGCCCACCCGGCCCAGCGCAGCATACGTGCCGCTCCCGCCGGGGTACGCGCGCCCTTGCTGACCGCGACCTGGAACAGCAGCACCAGGACGGTGTCCAGGATCAGCAGTCCCGACACCAGCAGCGCGGGCGCGTCGGTGCCGGTGACGATCCACAGCGGCAGACCGACCGTCAGCAGCGGGTGGTACAGCTCCAGGGCGCCGCACACCAGCGCGACCGCCACGTAGCGCACGTCCCGCAGCGCGGCGCTGCGCAGCACCCCGCCCGGCGCCTCGGCGGCGGTGGCCCGGGGCCCGGCGCCCGCGGGCAGCCGCATCCCGAACAGCACGGCGACGGAGACCAACTGGAGGGCGGCGTTGGCCAGGACCGCGGAGTACAGGGCGGTGGAGGTGCCGGCCGCGATGGCCGCTCCGGCCAGCGCGGCACCGCCGAGGAAGCCCAGGTTGAACAGGCTGCGCATCTGCGCGCTCACCCTGACCCGCTCCGCCTCGCCCACCAGTGCGTCGGTGAGTGACGCGAGGAGCGCGCCCGCCGAGGTCTCCAGGACCGCGATGGCGCAGGCGACCGCGAGGAACGCGGCGAAGCCGTCCACCAGGCAATATGCGGTGAAGCCGACGGCCGCGAGCAGGAAGTTGACGGCGAGTACCCGGCCCGCGCCGAGCCGGTCCGCGAGTCGGCCGATGGGCACGGTGCAGACCAGACCGCAGAGCCCGGCGACCGACAGGGCGAGGCCCACGCGCTGGGCGGGGATGCCGAGGGTCCGGGTGAAGAACACGGCGCTGGAGGTGAGGAACACCCCGAGCCCCAGGGACTGGATGAGCGTGAGGACGCCGAGTCTGCGCGCGTTCCCGGCGGCCGGAACGGTCTCGCGGAACCAGGCGCGCAGCACGGCGGCGTACCGGCGAGCCTCAGCCATGCGGCTCAGCTCCCCCGGCTTCCTCGGTTCCTTCGGCCCGCTCGGTCCGCAGCCCGTACACCTCCATCGCGGTGTGCACGGCGGCGCGCACCGTGGCGGCGCTCCGCCCCCGGAACCGGAAGATCCCGCAGCCCTCGTCGTAACTGCCGGGCCCGGTCATGACCTGGCCGATCGCGGGCAGTTCCTCGTGGTAGACCTCGGGGACGGCCGACCCGGGGGAGGTGCGCGCGACGACCCGTCCGGGCAGCTCGCGCGGAGCGGGGTAGATGAGCCAGCCGCCGGCCCGGGGCCCGACCGGTTCGGACGGCTGCCACAGCGGGGGCAGACCCAGGGCCGCTCGGAACGCCTCGGCGAACAGGTCGATGCCGTAGAGGTCCACGTGCAGGAACGGCACCTGCGCGCCGCCCGGCCGCAGCCCGACCTCCAGGAACACCAGCTCGCCCCCCGGACGTCGGATCGCCTCCAGGTGGAACGCGCCGTCGCGCAGCCCGAGGGCCCCGAGACAGCGGTCGGCGAAGGTGGTGAGCTCGTCGCGCTCGGGGCCCGGGTCGAGCAGGACCGAGCCGAGCGGGCGGCCGTGCGCGTAGTCCAGGCAGGTGTGCACGTACTGGGAAGCGGTGACGAAGTGGAGGCGGCCGGAGCGACGGATGCCGTCGACGTGGAAAATGTCCCCGTCGACGTACTCCTCGCACTCGTACGCCCCGGGGTCCACGCCCGCGAGCGCGTCGCGCAGTTCGTCGGTGCTGTGGACGACCGTGACTCCCTGGGAGCCCGCCGCGGCGCGCGGCTTGAGGACCAGGGGCAGACCACCGAGGGCCTCTACGACCGTCTCCGCGGTGGGCTCGTCGTCGAGGCGCCGGAACCGGGGAACCCGCAGTCCGGCCGCGCCCACCGCGCTCTTCATGGCGGGCTTGTCCTTGAACCGCTCGGCGAGGTCGAGACCGTAGCCGCCGGGGACGTCGAGTGCGGCCGAGAGCCGGGCGGCCGTCAGGATGTCGTACTCGGACTGGCCGAAGACGGCCTCGGGCGTGCCGTGCCGGTCCGCGATCTCCCGTACGAGGGGCAACAGGTCGTCGAAGGCGAGGCTGTCGCGCACATGGACCTCGGTCGCCCCGTCCTGGTCGAGCGCGGGCAGCCCGCCGGGCGTGGTGAGGTACACCGTCCGGCAGGGATGGCCGTCGAGGAAACGGTGGTATTCGCCGAACTCGTCGCCGGAGCGGTTGAGGACGACGTACAGCGGGGTGGTCCGGTCGGTCACGCGTCCGCTCCAGGTCGCAGGGTGTCGGGCAGGCAGGCGTCCAGATCGGCGGCGCTCACCCGGCCGAAACCGGGCGCGGCCCGGCCCCTCCGGGCCGGGGTCCTGGCGAGGAAGGCCGCCGCGCGCGGCTCTCCGGCGCCGCCGAGGCGCTGCCAGACGAGCTCGGCGAGGTCCGGCATCACCGGGAACGCCAGCAGGGACAGGCCCTTGAGCCACCAGTAGGCGCCGTCCTCGGCCGCGTGGGCGACCGCGTCGTCGGCGCACCAGCGGTCGAGCGCCGCGACCGCGCGACGGGTCGAGACACGGGCACCGTCGAGCGCCGCGGACTGCTCGGCGAGCAGGGATTCCAGGAGGTCCGCGGCGGCCGGGGCGGGGGCCTGCGGCGGCCCCCCGGGCAGTCGGCTCCAGGCGGCGTCGATCCGCTTGCCGAGGCCGTCGGCGAGCGTGGCGTTCGCGGTCCGAAGGAAGTCCGCCGTCTCGAAGCTCGCCGCCCCGGACTCCAGATCGGCCCCGGCGAGGTGGTACCGGACGGTGTCCACGCCGATGGCGGGCGACGCGGCGATGTCCGCCGCCCAGACGGCGTGCCGGGCGCTGGTGGAGAACTTCCGCCCGGCCAGCCGGTAGAAGTTGTTGATCAGGCACCGGTCGTACGGCTTCATGTCGCCGTGCAGCAGGCTGGTGCCGACGATCGAGACCAGGGTGGGGATCACGTTGTCGATCCCCAGGGTGGTGATGGTGGTGACCCCGGAGTCCGGGTCGAAGGCGTTCACGCCGGTGCCCGAGAGCCGGCCGTGGACGGCGCCGGCGAGGCGGGCGAACATGAAGATCCCGGCGTACGGGAAGAGGACGCGCGGCACGTCCGGCTCGGGTCCGGGCAGCGGAACCCCCCACGTCTGCGGGGCGCTCAGCCGTACGGTCAGGCCGTCGCGCTCCAGGAAGCGCGCCACGGTCGCCCGGTAGCGGTCGGCGACGCCCAGGTCCCCGAGCGTGGTGTCCAGGAGGGCGTGGTCGGGCAGCCGCAGGAACAGGCTGGAGATCTCCCGCCAGGTCAGCGGCCCCTCGTCGAGCAGGGGGCGCGGCTCCACGACCGACTCGGGCAGGAAGTGCGCACTGCACTCCTCGCAGAAGTAACTGGCGATGCCCGCACCGCACTCGGGGCAGCGGCCCTGGAGCCAGCCGCCCACCACCCAGCGGTCCGACGCCGTGCAGTGGGGCACGCGCTCCGTGCGCGTCAGCACCGCGCCCCGGGCCGTCAGCCGCTCGATCGAGGCGGCGACCTCCTGTTCGAACTGCCCTCGCCAGGGCTGCTGATCGGGGACGATGAACGCGTCCACGCCGATGCGCATCGCGGCCAGGTCGTCCTGGATGCGCTGTCCGTAGCGGGCGGCGACCTCACCGGGCGTGGAGTCCTCGGCGTGTGCCTTGAGCGTCACGTACGACTCGTACACATCGCTGCCGGTGATCACCAACGGCAGGTCGCCCCGAACCCGCAGATGCCGCGCGATCATGTCCGACCACAGGAAGGGGCCGCCGATGTGGCCGAGGTGCAGAGGCCCGTTGGGCGTGGCCTCGGGCGGCACCAGGAGGTAGTGCCGGGGGGTGTGCGTGTCCCCGGTCAGCAGGCTCATGTCCGCGGTCTCCCGTCGAGCAGGTTCAGTGCGTCCTCGGCCATGGCCGGGGCGAGTCGGTAGCCGGAGCCGGAGCCGCCGATGGCCATGACCACGTCGTCGCCGCCGACCGTGTCCACGACCGGCAGATGGCCGGCGGTGAAGCAGTCGCTGAAGACCCGGCCGCCGAGCAGGTGCGGCAGGAATCCCGGTACGTGCCCGCCGAGCAGGGCCCGGGCGAGTTCCCGGTCGCGGGCGTCGACGGCGAGCGGTTCGTCGGGGCCGCGGTCCCAGTCGGGCGAGGTGATGCTGAAGATCCAGTGGCCACCGGGGCGGTGGGGCAGCAGGAAGGCGTCGGCGTCCTCCAGGACGAGTGCCGGGGCGCCCGGCGGGGGCGGCGTCATGATGTGGAACGCCACCACCTTCTTGACCCGGGCGCCGCGCTCGCGGGCCGCCGACGCCACCGGGCCGTCGAAGACCCAGGGGCCGGGCGCGAGGACCGCCTTGGCGGCGGTGATCCGGCTGCCGTCGGCGGCGACCAGTTCGACGTGCCTGCCCGTACGGTGTACTTCGGTGACCCGGAAGCCCTCCAGGAGGGTGTTGTCCTGGCGGCCGAGGACCTCGTCGAGAAGCCGGTCGGTGAGCCACTGCGGTTGACCTGCCGTCATGGGCGCGGTAGCGAGCAGGACTTGCTCGTCGTCGTGGGCGAGTCCGGGGAACGTCCGGTCGAGCAGGGCCCGCTGCTCCCCGGTGAGCAGGCGGGTGCGGCCGCCGTCGGCCATGGTCGCGTCGAGCGCGGCCCTGTTCTCGCGCGCCACCAGCCAGCGGACGTCGACCGGCGCCCGTCCGGCGTCGCCGAGTCCGGCGGCGAGCTCGTCGAAGAGCGCGGTGCTGCGGGCGGCCAGGTCGCGCTGGGCCGGGCTGTGCCCCGTGGGTGTGTCGAACCCGGCCGAGTAACGGGTCGCGCCCGTCCCCCGTCCGGCGTGCGTGATCACGGCGACGCGGCGGCCCGGGTCCCGGCGCACGGCGTAGTACGCGGCGAGGGCGCCGACCGCGCCCGCGCCGACGACGGCGAGGTCGTAGTGGAGCGCCTCACCGGTCCCGGTGGTGCGCTCACTCATCGGGCGCCGACCACCAGAAGGAGTAGATGACCAGTTCCTCGCCCTGATCGGCGAAGATCTCGTGGACGGCGTGCGATGCGAAGCCCACCAGGGACCCGGGCCCGACGAGCGACCGTTCACCGTCCACCTCCAGGGTGCCGGATCCGGCGTGGACCACCCAGATCTCCTGGACCGCGTGCTGGTCGGGCGAGCTGGTCCCGCCCGGAGGCACGGTGAAGCGGGCCGCCTCGAACGGCACGCGGGAGAACACCGAACGGGCGAAGTCCGCCTCGGCGACGGTCACTCCGTCGGGTTCCACCTCGGTCGGAGCGAAGGGGACCAGGACGCCGACCGCCTCGGCCTGGAACTGCGGGACCTGATGAGCGGTCATACCGGATACCTCGTCTCACCGAGCATGCTGTTGAGGATGACCGCGCTGCGCCAGGCGAGCAGGCTGAGATTGGGATCGGCGACGCCCCAGGAGTGCCGGGCGCCGTTCTGGAGGTAGATCCGGTTCTCCGCAGGCCCGTCCCATGCGACCGAGAAGTCGTCGCCGACGACGAGCATCCCGCTGTCCCGCCGCAGCCGCGCGTCCAGCGGAGCCATGAAGTCCGGCAGCGCATAGGCGTATCCGGTGCTCAGGATCACGATGTCGGCGGCGAGCACGGCGGGTGCGTCCGGGCCCGAGGAGTCGACGACGAGCTTCCATCCGTCGGGGTCACCCTCGATCGCGGTGACCGCGCAGTCCGCCAGGAAGCGCAGCCTGCCGGGGTTGTTCTCGATGAACTCGTCGCGGTAGCTCAACCGGTAGATGTCCTGGAGGACTTGGAGGTCGATGCCGTCGCTGGTGTACTTCTGCCGCTCCAGGAGCCGGATCTTGTGGTCGGCGGGCAGCGCGTGGAAGCGGCGTGCGTAGTCGGGCGTGTAGAGGTCGTTGGCGAACGGCGAGTCGTCCATCGGCAGGAACGACGAGCGCCGGCTGACCCAGGTGATGCTCTCGGGGGCCGCGCCGGCCGCCAGGTGGCGCACGATCTCCGCGCCGCTCTGGCCGCCGCCGATCACGACGACCTGCCGTCCGGCCACCTCGGGGGCCCGCAGCAGGAACTCCCCGGAGTGGAAGACGGTGGGGCCGAGAAAGGGGCGGAACGGCTCGGGAACGGACGGGGTGAGCCCCGTGCCGAGCACGAGGTGACGTGCCGGCACTTCGCGGCCGGCCGTGCGGAGGTGGAAGGCCCCGTCGTGGAAGTCCACGCCGTGAATGTCCACTCCGAACGTCAGGCTCGGCAGCCGCCCGGCGACCCACTGGAGGTACTGGTTGAACTCGGCGCGCAGGACGGCCGGGAAGTCCGCGGCCAGGAACCGGTAGAGCCGGCCCTCACTCGCGAGGAACGACAGGAAGGAGAAGGGACTGGTCGGATCGACCAGCGTCACCAGGTCCTTGAGCAGCGAGACCTGGAGGGTGGCCTCGGGCAGCAGCAGTCCGGGGTGCCAGGAGAAACTCTCGCGGCGTTCCAGGTGGGCGCCGCGCAGCCCTTCGACGGGATGCGCGAGGGCGGCGAGGCTCATGTTCGCGGGGCCGATGCCGACGGCCGCGTAGTCGAGTATGCGTGCGTTCATGGTGGCCAACCGCCGGGTCAGGCCGGGACGACGAGGTCGCCGAGCGCCTGCCAGCGGTCCAGGGCGCCCTGCGGCGAGTCCGCGGTGAACAGGGCGTGGCCGAGGCGCGAGCGGCAGTCCTCGACGCCTGGGACGGTCTCGCCCGGTGCGAAGTACACGGCGGTCTCGGTGACTTCCGGCAGTGCCTGAAGCTCCGGCCACCCGGTGAGTTCCCGGTACGAGGAGCGGCCCGCGGCGGAGAAGAAGCGGATGCCGGCGCTCTCGGCCTGCGGCCGCGCGAAGGCGCCGGCCGCCTCCAGGCCGACGCCGAGCGCGAGGGCGACGGTCACCCTGGGCAGGCTGACGCCGGTCACGAGCCGCAGCAGCTCCACGATCCGGTCGCCCGGCAGCCGGGCGCCGATCTCGATGAGCACCGGACCGTCGGCGGTCAGACGCAGTTCGCAGTGGAAGGGGCCGCTGGTGATGCCGACGGCGCGGACGACGTCGCCGACGTACGCCTCCACGTTCTTCCGGGTGGCGTCGTCGACGAGCGCCGGGGTGAGGTGGCCCAGCTCCACGAAGTCGGGCTCGGGGCCGAGCAGCGTGCGGCTGAGGGCGACGACGGTGACCTCGCCGCTCTCCAGGACATAGCCGTCGGCGCTGAACTCGGGGCCCTGCACGTACTCTTCGACGAGCACCCGGTGCTCGTGCAGCTTGCCCATGTCGGGCTCCGGGTCGGTCACGAGACGCTGGAACGCGGCGGTGAGCTGGACGAGGTCGTCGGCGCGGCTGACGTGGATGCTGCCCGAGCAGGCGACCGGCTTCAGCACGCAGGGGAAGCCGACCCGTTCGGCCGCGGCGCGCAGTTCGGCGTCGGTGGTCGCCTGGGCGAAGCGCGGGGTGCGCAGCCCGGCCTCCGCCACGGCGGCGCGCATGACGCTCTTGTCCCGGACCCGCTCGACGGTCGCCACGGGCAGGCCGGGCAGGTCGAGTGCCGCGGCGACGCGCGCGGTCGCCGTCACATAGATGTCGGAGCCCGGCAGTACCGCCTCGAACGGCTCGGCCCGGTGCAGTTCGAGCGCGGCCGTTTCGAGGGCGGCCTGGTCGTTGGTCTCCACCGTCAGCACCGAGTCGGCCGCCGCGCGCACGGCGTCGGAGAGCCGGCGGTCGCCGGAGTCGGCGGTGGCGACGACGACCCGCAGTCCCATCTCGGCCGCGACCCCGATCAGGGTGGCGCCTCCGGAGGAGGCGGGTTCGACCACGAGGACGCGGGCAGGACGAAGTGCATCTGTGTGCGGCAAAGCGAAATCCCCCGGGGCAGAGCTGTTGGACCGGACTCGGATCGCGGTCCTGGTCGTGATCTTTCTATCCGGGCGCCTTGGCCCCGGTCAATGGATCACCGCAAAATTGTCTGCGAGAGCGAACTTGAGCCGCACATTTTCCGGTACGAGAGCCCCGTCAGCGCATGCCTGGCTCCCGGAAGCGACCGAACGCCGTCGTGAAGGCTCCCAGCGGCGAGACGTCTCCCTCGGCCGGCCCCGGCACGGGCGGACGGTGCGTGCCGTCACCGCCGGTCGCTCGGCGAGGGCAGCCGACGCCGACTCCGCCGCCTCCCGGTACAGGTCGCGGGATCGCATCACGGCTTCCAGCGCCGTGGCGCACCGGGTCCCCGTGGCCTATGCGTGGACAGCTCCTCGTCCGGGGTGAGCAGGTGTCGGCTCTCTTTCCCGGCGGAGGTCGGTACCCGGTGAGCCGCTCGACGCGACGGTCGGCCGCGAAGTATTCGAGGAGCGCCGACGACGGGACCTGCGGGCGCCGGTCTCGAACACCTGCAAGCGGATGTACTGGCCCGTCCCGTGCTAGGGCGATGCGGCCAGGCGCGGGCTGCGGAGCACGAGCAGCGTGATCTCGCTGGGGGCGAAGACGCGGAACGGCGGGCCCCAGAAGCCGGTGCCACGGCTGGTGTAGAGGAGGGTGCGGGGGCCGTGGTGGCTGAGGCCGGCGAGGGCGGGCTGGTCGATGCCGACCAGGTGGTGGAAGGGCCAGATCTGGCCGCCGTGGGTGTGGCCGGAGAGCTGGAGGTCGATGCCGGCGGCTGCCGCACGGTCGACGAACTTGGGCTGGTGTGCCAGGAGCAGCACGGGCAGGTCGGGGTCGGCGCCCTCCAAGGCTCCGGAGAGGTGGGCGCGGTGGCCTGCCAGGCCGGAGGACTCGGCGGTGACGTCATCCACGCCGGCGACCACGAGGGTGTCGCCGCCGCGTTCGAGCAGCAGGTGGCGGTTGCGCAGGGGCTCCCAGCCCAGCTCGCCCATCAGGTCGACCCAGCCCTGGGCCTCGCTGTAGTACTCGTGGTTGCCGGTGACGTAGACACGGGCCCGGGTGGCCCGCACCGTACCGAGGGGGGCGGCCTGGGCGCGGCGGCGTTCGGCCGTGCCGTCCGCGATGTCGCCGGTGTGGCAGACCAGGTCGGCTTCCAGAGTGTTCACCGTCTCGCAGACCCGTGCCGACCAGCGGGCGCGGTCGACGGGGCCGTAGTGGGTGTCGGTGATGAGGACGACGCGGGTGCCGTCCAACCCGGCACCCAGCCGTGGGAGGTGAACGTCCAGTCGGCGCACGCGCGGCACGCGGCGGGCTTCGGCGTATCCCCAGGCGAGCAGTACGGCCGTTGTGCCGAGGACGGCCCAAGTGACGATCCGGGCCCGGTCCTGGCTCTCGCCGACGCCGGACACGGTCAGGGCGAGCCGCAAGAGGACGCCGAGCAGAACGGACCAGGTGAACAGGATCCAGCTGGTGCCCAGCAGGGTGTCACCGACGATCGCCGCCCGGTCCTGCTGGCGCCGTCCGTGGCCGCGCGCCATCGCGAGCGGCATACCGACGAGGCCGAGGGCGAACAGGGCGGTACCGGCCAGGGTGACGGGCAGCGGCCAGTGCTGGCCGGTGTGCAGGAGCACCCAGCAGGGCACGGTCCACAGCAGGACGGGGGCGATCAGGGGGAGGTAGCGCATCAGGCGGTGCAGTCGGCTCTGCCGCGGCACTTGCGCTTCGCTGTCGGCGGGTCGGGTGTTGCTGGTGTCGGTCACGGTTCCCCTCCCTGACCAGGCTGCCGTCTCGCGCACTGTATCCGGTCGCCCTCGGGCCCGGCGGACCGGCGTAGACCGAGATCATGAGGATGGGCAGGAACGGACGATCGGCGCGGCGACTGACCTGTCGCCCTGAGCGCACGCTTCCGGAGTACGGATATCATGAACTAGTCGATGGAAGAATGTTCTATGGAAGATGAATTGTGGCAGACCTGAAGCTGGTGTTCCAGGACCTGGTCCGGTTCCAGATCGAGCTGTGGAACGCGGTTGACGCACGGCTGCGCACCGAATGCGACCTCCAACTCACGTGGTTCGAGGTGATGAGGCTGCTCGCGCAGCGGTCCGAGTGCCGGGTCCAGGACATGGCCGCGGAGTTCGGGATCACCGTCGGTGGGACGAGCAAGGTGGTCGACCGCATCGAGGCTGCCGGTTACTGCCGACGGCGTGCCAATCCGCAGGACCGGCGCTCTTCGCTCGTCGAACTCACGCCGACGGGCCGGCATCTGGTGGACAGGGCCCTGACGGTCTTCGAGGTGGAACTGGAGAGATGGATCGGCTCAGTTGTCCCTGAACAGGACCTGGAGAAGTTCGCCGCAACGCTGAGCGTGCTCCGGGCGGCCGGGCGTTCGGCGAGCGCACCTCGGTAGCCGGTGGCGTTTCACCACCGCGCCACAGCTGCCCCATCGCGCTACGGCCCGATGGGGCAGCGTCACGTCGGCGAATGGTGTGACGGTCAGTCCGCGATGCCCGAGAATGCGATGACCTTCTCGATGCGGGCGCGAACGAGGAGGTTTCCGGGACCGCCGTTCCGGGCGCCGTAGCCCTCGGCGCGCTCTTCGCCCATGTAGCGGGCGCCGATGCGTCCGGCCCACTGCAGCATCTCGTCGGGGTCCTCGGAGATCTCGGTGCGGCCCTGGAGCAGGACGAAGGCATAGGGAGGCTGGTCCTCGTCCACGCAGAGCCCGAACCGTCCGTCTCGGGCCAGGTTGCGGCCCTTGACTCCGTCCTTCTCGGTGTTGAACACCACGTCGTCTCCGTCGAGCAGGAACCAGACCGGTGTGACGTGCGGGCTGCCGTTGGCCCGGACGGTCGACAGCTTGCCGGTGCGGGTGCCGTGCGTGACGAAGGCCCGCCACTGGGTCTCGGTCATCTTCTGCATGAGTGCGTCCTTCGCCTACCGTGCGAAGTCGAGGCGGTCGGTCAGGCCGGCCTTGGTGAAGGCGGCCTCGATCTCGCTTCGGCCTTCCTGGAAGTGGGCCCAGCTGTCGTAGTGGGCGGGGACGACTCGGCGCGCGCCGAGGATCCTGGCGGCCTCGGCGCCCAGGGCGCTGTCGAGGGTGAGGAGGGCGCCTTCGAAGGCGAAGTCCATGCGGGCGCCGCCGAGGAAGAGGATCGCGGTGTCGACGGGTGCGAACCTCTCGGCGATCTCCTTGACGTGTTCCAGATTGGCGTTGTCGCCGCTGACGTAGACCGAGGGCAGGTCGTCGGAGGTGAGCATGAAGCCGATGACGTCGCCGGAGATCGGTTCGCATCCCTCGGGGCCGTGCCGGGCGGGCAGGCCGGTGAGGGTGACGGTGCCTCCGTCAGGGCGCTTGAGCTCGGCGGTCTGCCAGAAGGCGAGGCCGTGGGCGGTGCCGCCCAGGCGGCCGGCACCGCTTTCCGTCGTGAAGACGACGGGGACCTCGGAAAGGAGGGCGCGTCCGGCGTTGTCGAGGTTGTCCTCGTGTGTGTCGTGGGAGAGCAGGACGGCGTCGACGGGGCCGAGGTCGGCGGCGGTGACGGGCGACGGGTTGGTCTTGACGAGCTTGTGGTCGCCGGGCAGGGGCATGGGGTACTCGCCGGGCGGGTCGAACGTCGGGTCGGTGACGAACCGGAGGCCGCCGTACTCGATGACGGTGGTGGGGCCGCCGTAGACGCGGACGTCGACCTTCTCGCTTGTGCCGTTGGTGCTGGTCATGGGGACCTTCCGGTTGCTGGAGCGTGGGTTTCCGGCCGGGGCCGGAGCGCGGGGCGGACCGGCCCGGAGTCGTCACACGGCCGGTCCGCCGGGGGAGGACGCACGGCGGGGTTGCCCGCTGCGCGTGGGGTGTGTCACGGGGCGGGTGCGGAGAAGACACCGAAGTGGTGTCCCGTGCTGTCCTCCAGGCGGGCGAAGGTGAGGCCCGCGGCGTCGGTGACCGGCGGCATGAGTACCTTGCCGCCCAGTTCCTCGGCGCGCTGGACGGTGGCGGCGACCTCCTGGACGAGGACGTAGAAGACGGCGTAATCGGGGAACTTCCCCTCCGACTCCCACACGCCACCGGAGGGCTGCTGCGCGCCCGGCGTGACGACGGCGTGGTAGTTCACGCCGGGGGTGTTGGTGTTGAGCTGGAAGTTCCAGTCGAACAGCTGGCCGTAGAACTCCTTGACCTCCTCGGGCTGGCCGGTGCCGATCTCGAACCAGGCGACGGAGTTGAATGCAGGACCGGGCATGGAACTCTCCTTTGCTGCCAAACGGGACATGTCAGCAATTTCCGTATAGGGCGGGCCGGGGGGTGGCGGGCACCTGTCGGAGTTGCCGCGCTCAGACTATACATTCCATGGAAGCAACTTCCGTGGATGAATGTTCCGTGTCGATCCGTAGTGGGTGGCCGGAGGGAGGAGCGCCAGCTCATGGAGCCAGTGGAGATCGAGGCGAAGACGCTGATCCAGCGGTCGAAGATCCCGTCGATCGGTTACGTCATCAACCCCTGCACGGGCTGTGTGCTGGGCTGCGCCTGCTGCTACGCGAGCTTCGCCGGCCGGCAGTTCGGGTTGCCCGGGCACCGTCCGCATCCTGACCAAGAGCTACATCCGTGAGCGCATGGACGAGGTTCTGGCCCGCGAGCCGGAAGAGGTGCAGGAGGCCTACGTCCAGGCTCGGACCAAGGACCACCGCGAGCGGCTGGACGCGATCGTGGCGCCGCTGCTCGACAAGCACGGACTGCGGCTGCGTTTCGACGAGGTCGTCCACCACGACGACTTCACCGAACCCGGGCAGAACATCCACGGACCACAGGCTCAGCCGACCGCGCGACAGTCCTGAGCTCACGCCACACGAATGGAGACCGGCCTTGCCGAAGGGTGGGCTGACTGGACCTGAACCTCCAGATCGAACAAGCCCAGATGTTCAACGCGCTCATGAACGAGCGGCTCGACCGTGTGGCCGCCGTCCAAGCACTCCAGTGGCTCTCCCGCGGAAGGTGCCCGTGGTTGACCTCGGACGGCTGCATCAGGACCTGGTGCGGGTCGAGACCGAACTTTGGAACATCCTGGACGCCCGGCTGCGCGCGGAGTGCGGCCTTCCCGTCACCTCGTTCATGGTCATGCGGTTCCTCACTCGCCACCCTGGGTGCCGGATCCAGGACATCTCGCAGGAGTTCGCCATCACGGTCGGCGGCACCAGCAAGGTGGTCGACCGCATCGAGGCGGGCGGGTTCTGCCGACGTCGTCCCCACCCGCACGACCGGCGTTCCGCGATCGTCGAACTGACTCCCGACGGAGAGGACTTGGTGAGCAGGGCCGCCACGGTCTTCGAAGCGGAGCCGGACAGACAGATCGGTTCGGCGGTCGCCGAACAGTCGCTGGCGCAGTTCGCCGCGACGCTGAGCTCGTTGCGGACCGCCCTTTCCTCGAACGGGGGGCAGGCATCCACCGAACTGGACGCATGACTGACAGCCATGCCATGCCATGCCAGGCCCGGGGCCGGCGGTCCTCCCGCAGGGCCGCGAAGAAGATGACGGTGCCTGGCGCCGGCGCGCCTGGCTCTTTCCGGAGGCTCTGTGATGCAATGGTCAAGTGCAGTTTGAGCATGACAATATGGTCGGGGTGCATTTGGCCGTGGCGCTGGTGAACCTCGATTCGAGTGGTTCATGGGTGCCTGAGACACTGGAAGAGACGCTGCGGGCGCACCAGATTCGTCGTCCGCACGTCACTGGCTCCACATCCGAGGACATCAGAGCCTGGTCGCAGCTGATGAGGCTGGTCTTCGAGGCGTCCTCACAGGCCGAACGCTGCCAGAACATCAACGCCCTGCTCGCAGGCGGTGCCGGAAGCGTGTATCTCACCACGCACGACGACCTGCGACCACACTTGCACTTTGCTCCGGATACCCAGGACCTTCCAAGCCGCGTGAAGGCCGTGACTGCCGGTGGTCTGGCCATTTTCGCCCTGGAAGCCGAAGGGGCACGACTGGGCGTATGCGCGCTGGGCACTTGCCGGACCGCATTCGTCGACACCAGCCGCAACGGCCGCCGTGCCTACTGTTCTTCCCGCTGTGCCAACACTGATGCGGTCCGTCGCCACCGGAACAAGCGGCGCCAGGACTTTTGATCATGACGCTACGCCTGGACGAGCGCCACGGCCACCGGGACAGCGGCTGTCCCCAGGAGTGTTTGCGTTGCCGTGATCCCGGCCATCAGAGGCGCGTCGCCCCCGAGTTGCCTGGCCATGATGTACGACGACGACGCCGTGGGGAGGGCCTGGAAGAGTACTGCGACGATCAGCGCGTGGGAGCCGAGGCCGAAGAGCTGCGCCGCCAGGTACGTCGCGGCCGGCATGAGGGCGAACTTGGCGGACGAGGAGGTGAGGATCGGTGCCGCCCACGACCGTGCCGTACCGAAGCGCAGAGCGGCGCCGATGCAGAGGAGCCCCAGAGGCATCGATGCGGCTCCCAATGCCTGGAGTGCCGGTTCGATGCCCGGCGGCAGCCTCAGACCGAGTGTGTGCAGCAGAACGCCTCCCGCGCAGGCGAGGATGAGCGGGTTGGTCGCGAGCTGTTTGACGATGCCCGCGAAGTGCAGGCGCGCGGTCCCGAACCGGGCGAAGACCAGTACGCACAGCACATTGACGGTGGGCACGATCACTGCGTTGCAGACCGCGGCAAAGGCGACGCCCTTCGCGCCGAACAGGCCGGCGGCGATGGTCACGCCGATGTAGTTGTTGAACCGAATGCTGCCTTGAAAGACCGAGGTGAAGGCGTCTCCGTCCAGCCGCATCAGTGGCTTGCAGGCGATGACCAGCGCGGCCACTGCCACCGTGGCGACGATCAGAGTTCCTGCCAGAGCCCCGGCCGGCAGATCGTCGGTGTCAGCGGTCGCGAGACTGTGCAGAAACAGGGCCGGCAGCAGGACGCGGTAGCCGAGGCGCTCGGCCGCGGACCAGAAACCTTCGTCTGTGATCATTGATCGCCTGAGCGCGTACCCCAGGGCGATGAGCAGGACGATCGGCACGAGCGCTTTCACCGTCAGTGCGATCACGCTGAGAGTCCGTCCAGCGTGGCGACGATGATGCGGCAGCCCTCTTCGAGATCGTGGCCGCAGGTGGCGCCCGACGTATTTCCAGGAGCGTTGTGCACGACCCAGCGGGTGCGATCGGTCATGGCCGCTGCCGGCACGCCAGGGGAGAGCCTGAACCCTGACTCGGTCGAGCAGGGAACGATCAAGGGCACCCCAACGGCGTGCACGGGTGGGGCGAAGTCAGGCTCACCGAGCGTGAGCTCGATGATGCGACGGCCGGTGGCACGGTATTCGGCTGCCCGGCGGGCCATTTCCAGGATCGGCGAACCGGCAGGCGAGATGGGGGCACTAGACAACGGTCAGCCCCCTCACCCACGACCGGCCGACGGCTCGCGGCGAGTTGCGTGCACGCGCCCGGGCCGACGACGGCTCCGGCTCGGCCGACCGAACGTCTCCCGTGGCACCGGTCGGCGTCGCAGGACGACCGGCGCTGGGGTGCTGCTGATGGGACATTGCTTCATTGCTGGTCGGGCAGGGTGGTTGAGAGATCCGTGGGCTGAGCGTCGTACCGTTCATGCCGACCAGACTGATGTAACGCCATCAGGCATTTCAACGATTACAGACCCGCAGGGTCGCCGGCGGTGAGCGGGCCGGTCTCGCTTATGGCCGGACAGCGGATTCGCCGGCACTCAAGCCGAGGTTGGTCGCCGTGGAGCGTGGCCGGATCCTTCACGCAGCCCGTATGCGCTCGGCGTCAGCTCAGGCACCCCCGGCCTGTCCACGTTGCCACCGTCCTCGCCGGGTCCGGCTGACGTGCTGAGACAGCTGCGCGTATGTTCCCCGCCCGTCAGGACGCACGCTGTCGCCCGTCCCGGCCTGTCAGCTGGAACCGGGTGCCCTGCGTGCTGAGTTGATCAACTCCGGCTCGGGCACGTACTCCACACACAGTGGGTTGCGGCACGGGCCTGCGGTCCACACGGGAACGAAGACGCCCATGGTCTTGTGACGTTTGACAACGGCGACTACGGGCTCTTTGCACGACCGGCAGACATACCCGGACGACGCGGTTGTCTTCCTCTGCTCGCTTATACCCATAACCCAACTTTACGTCATATTTGCCATCTCTTGGTGGTTGCTTTGGCTCTCAGTTGTCGGGTGGCTCGGCAGCACCGTGGTGATTGCCCGATGGATCCCGGTCGGCTGCACGAGAGGCCTCCTCGGCGGGAGCGGAGGCCGGCATGGCGTCAGTGGGGCTGGACGGCAAGGGCCGAGCCATGCTCAGCCCGACGGAAGCGGCGAGAACGGCGACGATGACGGCGAGGCTGACGAGTGAGGGAATCTCCGGCACGGCGGTACTGATCGTTTCGTGGGACGCCTGGAGGATGAGCTTGATCCCGATGAAGGCGAGGATGAGCGCCAGGCCCTTGCTGAGGTAGTGGAAGCGGTCGAGCAGCCCGGCGAGCATGAAGTACAGTGCGCGCAGTCCGAGGATGGCGAAGGCGTTACTGGTGTAGACGATGAAGGCGTCACTGCTGACGGCCAGGACGGCGGGCACGCTGTCGACGGCGAAGACGAGGTCGGCGGCTTCGATCGCGGCCACGACGGCGAGCAGCGGCGTAGCGACCCGTTTCCCGGCCTCCTTGACGAAGAAGTGAGCCCCCGCGTACTCGTCCCGTACCGGGATGACCCTGCGAAGCAGCTTCACGGCGATGCTCTTGCCGGGGTCGAAGCTGTCGTCCTCCTCTTTGTAGATCTTGTATGTGCTGTAGAAGAGGATCGCGGCGAAGAGGAACAGGACGGCGGTGAAGCGGCTGACCACCGCCACACCGGCGGCGAGGAAGATGCCTCGGAAGACCAGCGCGCCCAGGACACCGAGAAACAGCACGCGGTGCTGGTAGGCGCGCGGCACCTTGAAGTAACCGAAGATCAAGGCGAAGACGAAGAGGTTGTCGACCGACAGGCTCTTCTCCAGGAGCCATGCGGTCGTGTACTCGACTCCGGCGCTCGTGCCGACGACCGCGAACACCACACCACCGAAGACGATCGCCAAGCCCACCCAGACACCGCTCCAGGCGGCGGCCTCGCGGAAACCGATGACGTGTTCCCGCCGGTGCGCGAGGAGATCGACCGCCAACGACACCAGCACGGTGACGGCGAACGCCACCCACATCCACAGCGGCACGTCATGCACGGTTCCGACCTCTCCAGCGTCATTGACCGGCAGTCTTCTTACGAGTCTGGGCCATGCGACGAGGGCTGTCTCCCCGGTGCGGGCGCACGGGCGATGAGTGGAACGGCTCTGCGCTGACCACCACGGGCCTGCTCAGGAGGCCACCAGCGGTGGCCGCTCGTGCCGCGTTCACCGAAACCATGCGTGCGTGGAGAGCTCCGGGCGCATACCGCGCTCTGCGCGGGCGAGGACGACGGCGCTGGACAGCAGCCCGACGTGGCTGAGTGCTTGGGGGAAGTTGCCGCGGAAGGAGTGGTCGCGGGGGTCGATCTGCTCGGCGAGCAGGCCGAGCGGGCTGGCGTAGGAGCACAGCTTCTCGAACAGTTCCGCGGCTTCGTCTGTGCGGCCTTGGCCTGCGAGATTGTCCACGAGCCAGAAGCTGCACAGCAGGAAAGCGCCCTCCGGCTGGTCCAGTCCGTCGGGGGACTCCTGCGGCAGGTAGCGGTAGAGCAGGCCGTCACCCGCACCGAGGCGTTGGGCGGTCGCCTGCGTTGTGGCGATCATGCGGGGGTGATCGGCGGGAAGGACGCGTCGGAGCGGGAGGGCGAGGAGCGAGGCGTCCAGCGCACCTGTCGCACCGAGGTGCTCGGTGAAGGCTTGCGCGCGCTCGTCCCAGGCGTCGTGGATGATCCGCCCGGCGAGGCGATCGGCCTCCGCAGCCCACGTGGCGGCATTGCCCGGCAAGTGCAGGCGGGTGGCAAGGCGGGCGGCCCGGTCCAGGGCGACCTGGCACATCGCAGCGGAATACGTGAAGGGGCGCGCCCGGGTACGTACTTCCCAAATGCCGTGATCTGGTGTCCGCCATGCGGTGCGGGCATGCTCGGCAAGGCCGGACAGGCGGTACCACAAGTCGGCGCTCAAAGGCCGGCCGGTGGCCGCCCACTGGAAGGCGCAGTCGAGGAGCTCTCCGTAGACGTCGTGCTGGATCTGTTCAGCGGCGGCGTTTCCCCACCGTACGGGTGCGGAGCGGTGGTAACCCTCCAGTTCCGCGTCGATCACCTCCGGATGCGGAGGTCGGCCGTCCACGTCGTACAGCACGTGCGGCCGTCCGTCGCGCCAGGCGGCGGTCAGCGCCCAGTGGAGAAATCCGCCGGCTTCGTCGGGCAGGCCGATTCGGCGCAGGGCGAATACGGTGTAGGCCGCGTCGCGGATCCACACGTAGCGGTAGTCCCAGTTCCGGTCCCCTCCGATGTGCTCGGGCAGTGAAGAGGTCGCGGCGGCGACGATGGCGCCGTTCTCGGCGTAGTCCAGAAGCTTGAGGGTGATGGCTGAGCGGCGCACCAGGTCCGGGCGGGGAGTGTCGGCCACCACGAAGGCCGACCAGCGGCGCCACGCTCGTACGGTGTCGTCAAGACACTGGGAGACTGATCGTCCGGAGCCGGCAGCCTGTGGTTCGCTCCAACGCAGGCGGACCCAGAGGTCTTCGCCCTGGCTGAGGTGCAGTGTGCATTCGGGGCCGGGCAGGGGCCGGGACGTGGTCAGGTGGAGCTTCACGGACTGCTGGGGGCAGGTCAGTTGCCAACCGGCTGCCTGGCGCTCGGCCCGGGTTTCGCCGCGTGGCCGCAACGCCATCCTCAGATCGACAGAGCCCTGCGTGACACGCGCGTGCCGGAGCAGTTCCCCTGCGCCGACCGGGGTGCTTACCTCGAGCCGGGCACCTGGCTGGAGGAGGAACGCGTCGGTGACCTCGACGATGCCGGTGTCCGCCCTCAGCTCTGTCACGAGGACGCCGGTGTCCTCCACGTAGTGCTGGCGGCTGAGCCGTAGCCCGTCCGGCGCCAGCAGGAAGGACCCGCCACGGCGGCGGTCGAGCAGCGAGCAGAACAGGGGCGGAGCGTCGAAGCGGGGCAGGCACATGAAACTGACGGTGCCGTCGCGGCCCACCAAGGCGCACGCGCGGCCGTCGCCGATCAGGCCGTGGTCCTTGATCGGCAGGTAGTCCGCCGACGGTGCCGGCGACCACTCGTTCATGCGTTACCCAGTACCCATCGAAGGCGGGCCGGATCACTCCGAGGGTTGCAGTGGGCGGAAGGGCCAGTCCAGGAGGTGGGCGCCGAGCGCGGCGGTCTGCAGGATGTATCGCTGGCCGGGGTCGGTGGGGTCGTGGCCCGTGAGTTGCCGGATACGGGTGAGCCGGTAGGTGACGGTGCGCACGCTCACACCCAGCCGGCGTGCCGTGGTCGTGTTCAGGCAGCCACTGGCGAAATACGCGTCCAGGGTTTCCAGGAGTGCCCGGGGCCCGCCTCGTGCCTCCTCCAGGCCGCCGAGGACGGTGGCCACCAGGTCGGTGATGGCAGCGCGGTCCCTGCCGAGAACCTGGAAAACCAGCAGGTCAGAGGCGTCCACACGCGGGGCGGCCAGACCGAGCTGGGCGGCGAGGTCGAGGGTGCTGCGCGCCTCCTGGTACGAGCGGACGATGCCACTGGGACCGGGCCGCGGGCGGCTGACGGCGATGCGGCAGGGCTCGTCGACAGTACTGCGCACCGCGGTGGCGAAGAAGTCAGGAACCTCCTGCACCGCGCCGGGCGATACGCACACGAGCAGACTGTCTTTGGTGGTGATCAGCACGTCCTGCATGGTGAACCGGGCAGCCAGGGCCCCCTCGACGTAGCGCGTGGTGTCGTCTCCCGCACCGAACGGCTTGCCCGCCCGGGCGACGGCCACGCTGTGCGGCCCGACCAGCCGAAGCCCGAAGCGCTCGGCCCGCTCGGCGAGGCGGCCCAGGTCGGTTCGGCCGTCGAGGAGGTCGTCGACGAACTCCCGCCGCATCGCCTCCTCTCCTCGGATGGCCGCACGATGCGCGGTTTCGTAGCCCTCGGTCAGTGCCACGGTCGCCTCGCCGATCGCCCTGATCAGAGCCGAACCGACCTCCCTCAGCTCTTCGAGCTCCAGAGCTCGCCCCGTGCCTGACAGGTCCGTCCAGACCTGGTGGGTGGAGGTGAGGTACTCAGCGACCAGCAAGCGCAGGGCTGTTCCGCGGCCGGCCGCCGTGGCGGCGAGCTGCCGTAGCTGCTCAAGGTCCTCGTGGGGCAGTCGCCGTCTGTCGAGGGAGGCGCCCACGAGCTGGTTCAGGTGGCGTTCCATCGCCGCCGCCGCGAGTTCCCTTCCCTCGACGGCCGCGGCACCCCGGACGGGAACCGTGGCAGACGGTGCCACCGGACCCGGGGCTTGGAGACGCTTTCCGGTCGGCATGCTCCCATTTTGCCGAAGGCCGGCAAAGAGTGAGGCGTCGAGACGGCCATCTTTGTGCCTGCTCGGCAGGCGTCCAGCCGATCCGCCCGGGTAATCCGTGAGTGACGCGCCGGTGGAGAACCCTGCGACCGGGGGTATCGCGCTGTGTACCCAAGCAGCCTCCTCTCGTCGGCCAGGAGGATCACCCAGATCCTCCTGGCGGCGTCGGGCTGCCCTGCACCGGAGCATGACCGACGGGCCAAGCTCATCCAGCCAAGGGCGAGTTCGAGGCTGCCCGGACCCTGGCGGACGTCGCGGAACGGACCGAGGGCCACGCCGCCGCCACGCACCTGCGGGTCCTGTCGACCATGGCCGAAATCCCCACCGAGCGAAATTCCGCCCTCACCTACTCCCTGCCCATGGAAATTCTGCCCGCGATCGACATGCTCCGGAGCTCCGAGGCCGCGCCGAGCGGTGCCCGTACCTCAGGGCCAGAGCGGCAACCCACTCCGCGACCGGGTCAACGTCCCCCGAACACAGGTGATCGGTATGAACCCCTCGATGGACGACCGGCGCATCCTGGCAGAGATGGAGCGCCGCCTCTCCCAGGACGACCCCGAGCTGGTCGGGCTGATGGACGCGCTGAACCATCAGTTTCCCGACGCCCAGACCCCTAGGGACGCCCTTGAGGACGCAGACGCCCACGACGAGGCAGACGCCCATGAAGTCGACGACCTACGCCTCGACTGGCGCTGGAAGGCCATCGTGGTGTTCGCCGTCGTGCTGGTGGCGGGTCTGATCCTCACGGCGGTCTTCAACCGGTCAGTCTCGACCGACGACGATCAGGGACCACTGAACAGCCGTGCTTCGGCCGTAGCCGTTCACACGCATGGCAGAGGGCTACGGGGCCGGTCGAGGACACCTCCCCAGCGAAAGCGATCCGCCCATGACCAGGAGAGCGACTCCCACCGGCATCCACCCCCTCGAATGACACCGGCAGCAGACGGAAACCGTGCAGGTGCCGACCCGTGGACACCGCGGCGCATCGGTTCCGGCGTAGGGCCGCCTGCCCCGGTCCGCAGGAGAAGGTCATGAACAACTCGGTACGGATGGGCCGCGTTCTCGGGGTGCCACTGCGCATCCACTGGACAGTGCCCCTGCTCGTGGTGCTTTTCGGTTACAGCCTGGGCAGCCAGACCCTCCCGGCCATGATTCCGGACCAGTCGAACGCCACCTACACCGTCGCGGGCCTGGCCGGGGCCCTGCTGCTCCTTGTGAGCCTGCTGGCCCATGAGGCCGCCCACGCGATCACGGCCCGTAAGAAAGGCATCCCCGTCCAGAGCATCACCCTGTGGGCCCTGGGCGGCATGACCCAGATGGGCAGGCCCCACTCGGCCGGCTCGACTTTCTGGATAGCCGTCAGCGGGCCGCTCACCAGCCTGCTCGCCGGTGCGCTGGCGCTCGGGTCGGGCATCGGTCTGGAGACCTTGTCCGGGACAGCCGTGCCCGCAGCCGTCCTGCTCTGGCTCGGCTGGGTGAACCTCGTCCTCGCCGTGTTCAACCTGCTGCCCGCCGCCCCGCTCGACGGAGGACGGGTGGTGCAGGCGCTGACGTGGTGGCGTACCGGGGACCAGGACCGGGCCGAGAGAGCGGCCGCACGAGCCGGTCAGGTCCTCGGCGTCGGGCTGATCGGCCTCGGGTGGATCGTCGTCCTGCGTGGCGCCCTGAGTGGGCTGTGGCTGACGGTCATCGGCTTCTTCATCGTGATCGTCGCCGGCGCGGAACACCAGCGTGCGAGGCTCGCTCCTGCCCTGCGCGACATGCGAGCGGCGGATGCCATGACAAGTCCCGTCGAGACGTGCCAGGACTGGCTGACCGTGCAACGCTGCGTCGATGACGTGGCCGTGCGGACCCGCCACTCCGCACTGGCCCTGATCGACTTCGAAGGGCGCCCCAGCGGTCTGGTCCACCTCCCGAGGCTCGCGAGGATTCCCGCGGCACAACGGGAGACGCTCCGTGTGCGCGACGTGGCGACTCCCTGGACACGCTGTACAACCTGTGCGCCGGACGACCTGCTGCACGACGTGCTCGAAAAGCTTTCCCCGGGCCGCGCCCTGCCCATCCTCGTCATCGAGGGGCAGAACCTGGCGGGCATCATCACTGCGGACGACATCTCCCGGATCGTCCGGCGCCGGGCGCTCCGCGGCACGGAAAGTGGGTAACGGTCCGCAGGGGTTGGGGTGTCGGTCGATGGGAGCGTCACAGTGGAAGGGTGCGGTGGTGGCGGTGGCGGCGGAATCCGCTGCGGCGGCGCAGTGACATCGTCGAAGCGTGGGTGTTGCGCGCCTCGCGGGTGGTCGCACCGGCCGGGGGGCCTGCTCGCGGGCCCGGCAGCGGCGGATGCCATAGGAGAGTCCGCCGGGCGGCAGCGGGCAGAGCAGACGTGAATTCTCGGCCGTACTCGTCGAGGACGCGGAGGACCGGTCGCCCACACGGGCATCGAGTGGCTATCCGTCTGGGCGACAGTGCGCTGGACGGCGCTGGAAGGTTCCACGCACACGGACGAGGCGAGAGTGCCCTCCGGGGCCCCGGCCGGGCACGAGGACTTCACACGGGCGGTGGGGGAAGACGTGGGGACGGTCTGATGCGGATCGCACTCGTCCAGCACCGGGCGGCAGCGGCCGATCCTGCCCCATGACGCCCGCGAGATCCCGACGCGCCGGAGCGGGCCTTCTCACCGAATGAGAGGTACGCGATGCTGCTGGAGTCGTGCGGCCACGTTCCTTCTCCGTTGAGCGGTGAGGACTACGTCGAGTTGCTTCCGGAACGATGGGCAGGCGATCAACGGAGCCATTGTCAAGAGTTGTGGATCGAGTCGTTCGCATCGGTGGTGCTGTCGCTCGGGTTGAGGAGGTAGGAGCCCCTCTCGACGCCTTGCAGGATGCTGTCGGCGGTTGCCTCAGCGGTCAGGGCGGTGGAATCCAGGACGTGGGCCTCATAGAGACCCAGGTTGCTGAACTGGCCGTGCAGTGAGCGAATCGGCTCGGGGTCGGTCAGAGCGTCGTCGGCCCGGCTCGTTGCCCGTTCCAGTGTGGTGTGTTGGTCCGGCCGAAGGATGACGTAGCTCAGCGGCAGGGCCCGCTCCCGTGCCGTCACGCGGAAGAGGTCGATGAACCAGGGCCCGACGATGCCGTCGCAGATCACGTGGTATCCGCCCTCGGTGTAGCCGAACGCTGCTGAGACCAATACCTGCAGGACTACTTGGTTCTGCTCGTGTGCTTCGGGCAGGTAGGGCGCGATCCAGCCCTGCTTGATATAGCGCCAAAAATCGTCGCTGTGCAGGTGGACGCTGGGAGTCAGGTGATCTGCCAGCAGTCGCGCCACGGTGCTCTTTCCTGCTCCGGGGGGCCCGGTCAGGACAATTACTTGTCCGCGGTGAGGGGACGTCCGAGACAGGGGCGGCGGGTTCATGCCGCCACCGTGCCACGTTCGACCAGCACACCGCTTTCGAATTCGGCTTCCGCACGGACAAGGGGCACCAGGTGGGCGCCGGTGATCGCGCGCCAGCGGCCTGGGCGGACTCGACGACTTGAACCTGGTCTTCCACGCTCGACCAGCGTCTGGAAATCGACTCCGAGGGCGTCGTCCTCGTCACCGAGGACGGCGTACTCCTCGTCTACCCGCACCCGGCACCGGGCTTGCCCACCCCCCCACGCACGGCCCGCGCCGGCCCCTGGAGCGCGAGGAGGGCGGCTACACGGTCACCGACCCCACCACCCACCGCGTCCGGCATTTCGCCGACCGCACCGACGACCTGGCGGTCCTGGAACAGATCGACGACCGCAACGGCAACTGGATCACGTTCGAGTACGACGCCGAGGGCACCCCGCTGGCCGTGATCTCCAGCGGCGGCTACCACGTCCGTGTCACCACGGAGGCGAGCCGCGTGACGGCCCTCCAGCTCGCGGCCACGGGCGAGGAGCTGAAGGGTTACGCCTACACGGACGGTCACCTCACCGAGTCATCAACTCCTCAGGCCGACCTATCCGTTTCGCCTACGACGAGTGCGGCCGCATCACCTCCTGGACGGACACGAACAACCGCGGCTACACGTACGAGTACGACGACCAGGACCGCTGCGTCGCCGAGGGCGGCACGCACGGCCACATGACCCTGCGCCTCTCCTACGACGACAGGGACCCGGACACCGGCCTGCGCGAAGGACGGCGGAACAACCGCGAGCAGGTACGTCCGCCAACCATTCCCATCGGCCCGCCCCTCGCGCGGCGCCGACGAGACTCGCTTCGTCGGATCAGGAGTCGGGCAGGACAGCGCCGAGCACGGAGCGACGACCGTGTGGGAGACCTGTGACGGCCACGACGGTAAGGACCGGGCCAGTATGTCCCACTACCACTACGCCCTCGGCAGCGTCGCCGGATGGCTCACCGAGGGCAACCCACGAGCAGGGCGTCAGTGAGATCAGTCGAGTACGTGCGACGTGCCATCACCAGACCCCACGCGCCAGCGCGACGTCGGTAGGCGTGATCGTCGTCGACTACTACCTCATCAGGAAGACACAGCTGAACGTGTCCGCGCTGTACGACGAGCACGGGGAGTTCCGATTCAAGGGCGGCTGGAACATCCGGGCGTTCGCGGCCATCGCGGTGGGCTCCGTCTTCTCCAGCATCCTTCCCGTTTATGGCCCGTCCGGGTACGGGGCGAAGCTGGGTCCGTACTCCCGGTTCATCGGCGTCGCCGTGGCCGGTGTGCTCTACTTCGCGTTGAGCGGGGGCAGGAGCCGGCTCGCCGCGAGGACGGCGGCAACGGAAGCGCCGGAAGCGACGCAGGCATAGGAGCCGGGTTGTTCCGGCATCCCGAGTCGGGCGCCTGAACTGGGATGATGCCTGTCAGGCGCCCCTTTCACCGGGCAGCGTACAGTCGAGACGCCGGGTGGCCTCAGCGCGGCGGCGTCCGCGGCCTTGGCCAGTTCCTCCCCGAAAGTGAGCAGGTACTCGCGGGTGGCGGTGATGGCGGAGGAGTCCGCGGGAGTGTTGGGCAGGCGGTGACCGGGCACGACCAGCTTCGGGTTGAGGGCGGCCATCTCGTCAAGCAGCTTGATCCAGGCAGTACGGATCTCCGGGGTGGGGGTGTCCGCGACCCAGACGTGCTCCTGCTGGAAGAGCAGGACGCCGCCGAGGAGGGCGCGGTGCTCGGCCTGCCACAGGTAGTGGCGGTCGGGCAGGCCCGCCGGGCCGCCCTTGAGCTCGAAGCGGTGGCCTTGGAGGGTGAGATCGCCGGTCAGCGGGGTGAGGTCGGCCAGGCGGGTGGGCAGGTTCGGGCCGACGGCCTCCCACGCCTTGAGCTTGCCCTCGTAGGAGTGCTGGATGTGCTGAAGTACGTGCACGCCGCACATCCGGACAAGGCCCTGCTCCACATCCGCTGACGGGGCGGCTGGTCCGGTGTACTTGCTGGTCACCAGCCGGTGACGCGCTGCCAGATGTCCTGGATGGCCGGTGTGGTGTTCGTGGTTCGGGTGCTGTCGATGACGTGGTAGCCCTGGTGCTGGGCGGCGGTGGCGCAGGCGTGGTTGGGCAGGATGCGCAGGCGGGTGCCGACGGGCAGGTCGGGAAGGCGGGCGCCGTCGCGGGTGGTGAGGGTGCCGTGTTCCTGGCTTGCGGCTGTCATGACCAGGTCCGGGATGAGAGTGCCGTCCAGGTCGGTGACCAGGCCATAGCCCTGGTCCTGCGCCTGGACGGCGGTGCCGCGGTCGCGGGACATGGCCATCCAGCCGCCGTCGGTGACGATCCAGCCGTATTCGGGGCGGTGGCCGATGACGGTGACGACGACCGCGAGGGCGATGTCCTCGATGCGGCAGACGCCGATGCCGGCCATCACCAGGTCGAAGAAGACGTAGTTGCCGGCACGCAGTTCGGTGACGCCGGTGAGCTCCTCGGCCGCGTGGGCGGTGGGGGTGGAGCCGACGCTGACGGTGGTCACGGGCAGACCGGCAGCGCGCAGCCGCTCTGCCGCGACGACGGCGGTGTCGCGTTCGTTCTTCGCTGCCAGGCGCTGTTCCTCGCCGGTGTAGGCGAAGTACGACTCGCCCGCATGGGTCAGCACGCCGTCCAGACAGCCCGCGTCATGCAGGATGTGGCCGATCTCGACGAGCTTGGGTACGTCGGGCTTGAGGCCGCCGCGGTGGCCGTCGCAGTCGATCTCGATCTGGGCGGGGACGGGAAGGCCGGCCTCGCGGGAGGCTTGGGCGACGAACTCCGCCTGCTCGGTGCTGTCCAGCAGGATGCGCAGGGTGACGCCGCGGCGCAGCAGCTTGAGGACGCGCGGGAGTTTGTGGGGGTCGATGCCGACGGCGTAGGTGATGTCGGTGTAGCCGCCGTCGGCGAACGCCTCGGCCTCGGCGAGGGTGGAGACGGTGACGGGACAGGGAGTGCCGCGGTGCAGGAGGGCGGCGACGTCGAGGCTCTTGGCCGTCTTCACGTGAGGGCGCAGGGCGACCCCGAGCCGGTCGGCCCTGGTTGCCAGTCGTTCGATGTTGCGCCGCATCTTGTGGACGTCGACGACGGCGAACGGGGTGTCGGGATCGGCAAGTGTCCGGGCGGCGCTGGGGCTGGTGGCGGGTGCGGGGTTGTTCACAGGGAGATGTCCATCTTCTTCAGGAGGGCCAGGCCCAGATACAGGTCCTGCGCGCCGATTCCGGAGCTGTCGAAGACCGTGATGTCGCTGTCGTCGGTGCGTCCCGTGGCGCGTTGGGTGAGGACCTCGCCGAGCGGGATGAGGACCGTCTGGGCCGGGGCGTGCTGGCTTTCGCCCATACGGCGGGCCTGCTCGGGCAGGTCACAGAAGACACGGGCGCGGGCGAACAGTTCGGGCGGGAGTTCCCGCTTGCCGGGGGCGTCGGCGCCCATGCAGGAGACGTGCGTACCGGGGCGGACCCACGCAGCCTCGAACAGCGGCGGAGTGTCGGCCCGGGCGGTCGTGGCGGTGACGATCACATCGGCCCGGGCACAGGCTTCCTCGGCGCCCACGCTCCGGGCGGTATGCCCCTGGGCTGCCAGTGCCGCGGCCATCCGCTCGGCACGCTCGGCGGTGCGTCCCACAACCAGGACCTCACCGACGGGCCGGACGCGGCTGACGGCCGCCACCTCGTAGGCGGCCTGGTGGCCGGTGCCGAAGACGGCCAGTGTGGTGGTGCCGGCGCGGGCCAGCAGGTCGACGGCGAGGGCGTCGGCCGCGGCGGTCCGGTAGGCGTTCGCGGTGCCGACCTCCAGGACGGCCGCGATCCTGCCGATCGTCTGGTCCAACAGCAGCAGGGTGGAGTGGTGGCGCGGCAGCCCGTGCTCCGTGTTGCCCGGCCAGTAGGTACCGCTCTTCACCCCGGCGTGGGTCGCGGACGCGGACGGCTTGAGGGTGAACTGGTTGCGTGGGTCGGACCCGTGCACGGCGAGACTGGGAAAGACCGGGCCGTCCACCGTCGCGACGAAGGCGGCGCGGGCTGCTTCCAAGGCCAGATCCTCGTCCACGAGCGCGGCGGTCCGCTCCTCGGTGATGTGCAGCAGAAGGTGCGCGGCCGGTGACGGGCCGGAGCCGGTCGAGGAAGCGGGCACGGGGCCAGTGGTCGATCCTGCGGCGTTCACGAAATGCCCCTTCACTTGGCGTAGTTGTAGACGGTCGCCCGGGACACGCCGAGCAGGTCCGCGATGGCCTGTGCGGCATCACGCGAGTCGAAATAGCCGTCCTGGTGCAGCTGCCGCACCAGTGCCTTCTTGTCCTCCCGCCCCAGCGACCGGGGAGTCGCTCCGCGCTCCGCGGCCAGTTCCTCCATCGCCTGGCGCAGCTCGCGCGCGTTGCGGTCCCGCAGGGTCTCCAGCGGCTGCTCGCGGTGCTCGGTGTCCGTGGCCACGAGGTTCGACAACGCGAGCGTCACCGGCGACAGCACCGACACGTCGAGGTTCAGGCAGAGAGCCGCGATGTACTCGCCGGCGGAGTTCTTGATCCCGATGGACGTGCTCTTCACCGGACGGCCGTCGGGGAACTGGTTGGGGTAGTTCTGGATCACGCTGGGGTAGCCGGAGTCCTCGATACGGGCCAGGCCCAGCTCGGTGACGGAGTCCCCGACCTCGCGGCCCGAGAGGTTGTTCTCGATCACTCGGATCGCGTGCTGCGGATCCCGCAGGTCGTGCAGAACGACCTCGCACAGGCCCGGGAACATGCGGCCCAGCGCAACAGCGATCGTCTCGGCCTCACGGATGAGGTGCTCGTCCGCCTCAGCCGAGGCCGAGGTGACGATGTCCTCGCGTTCGTCCCTCTCCACACCATCGACAACGCGTGCCACAAGGCCCCCATCCTCAACCTGAACTAGATTCTCATTCCATGTCTAGATAATAAGTCTAGAAATCCTCCCGATGATTGTCCAGCAGTCCTTCAGTCGGCGGGGCGGTGAGCATCAGGGCGCTGTCACAGAGCCACCCGCCGACGGCCACGTTCACGCATCGCTACCTGGAGGATCCTCGACCGGGCCGGACTCCCACGGACACTCCGTGGCGCAGACCAGGATGAGCTGAGGGAACGGCTCCGGGTGGTGGCTCTGCGACGTCACCAAGCGCTGCGGGTCAAGGGCGGGACTGAAGCCGATTCGCACCCAGCTGTTCAAGTCCAAGATCTAATGGTTTGGTGTTTCCGCAGGTCAGAGACCTGATCACCGCCTTCGGGTCAGCAAATGGTCAGCATCGGGTCGGACGGTGTCCGGCCTGCTGACCTGCACCGAGGCACAGAGCCTGCTGCCTCGCCCGGCGCTTCACTCGGAAGCCTTGCTGCGTGGCTCGACAGCTTGCCCGTGGGATGGGGTCGTTCTTCAAGGAGTGCGGTTGTTCCAAGCCCACGTATGCCCGCACCCGTACACGATTCGGTTCAGGGATGCTCCCGGTAAAGAGCGTGAGGAGGCTGGTTTCGGCACGCAGGACGATGCGATCGAGCGCCTGACGCAGATCTGCGCGGAGAAAAAGAAGCTGGCCTCGTCCGTTGCCGAGGTCCGCCGGGAACTCAGTCACCCCGAACGTGGTCGGGCGTTTCCTGGAGGAGCAACTGTCAGGGACGTCGCCTGCGTTCCACGCTGCAACGGCTCGCCCGTCCTTCGGTACCTGGGGATATCCGTTTGTTCCGTGATGTAGGCGTCAGCGAGCAGCCCACCGCCCGCCCACGAAACATCGGCCCACTCCAGCCCGAACAACCAACCCTGCTGAAGCCGTAAGCGGTCTCTGGGCAGCGTATGGCTGGAGTCGACCTGGACGCCCTCTCGCTCGAACAGAGGGCATCGTTGTTCACCGGCGGTGCCATCTGGTCCACAGGGGCCATTCCCCCGTCCAGCACGCTCCGCCCCGGCACAGCTGACACTCACACGCCTCACGACCGTAATCCCGTGTCCTCAAGGAGTGAGTGCCTGCCGCGACGGCCAGGCGCAGCGCAGATGCCGACGCTCTCCCACGCCGACGTCCCGCGCAAGGGCGTGCGCGGGAGACCTTGCGTCGGAGATACGCCTGGCACCGCACTCGCTACGCGACGGAGTTCAACGGCCCTGTCCGGCGCCCGTCGACTCTGGGTCCGCGCTCTCCTGCAGCTCACGAAGTATGCCGGCCTTGTCGGCCCGGTAGCGCTCGACGTTCGCGAGTTTGACGCCTTCGTATCCGCGAACGGCATCCGGCAGCTCCGCGAGCCGGCGGACCTCGGCCAGGTTCTCCTCGTTCAAGAGCCCGAGCGCGGCGTTGATCGACTCGCGGTACTCGTCGACGAGCTGACGCTCGATCCGTCGCATGTGCTGAAGTCCGAACACATCGAGGCGGGTCCCTCGAACGCGCCGCAGTGCTCGCAGCAGGCCGAGGATCGGACGGAACCAGCTCCCCAGAGCGACTTTCCTCTTCATGCCCGCAGCGCGCAGAACAGGCGGATGCAGCCGGTAGGAGCGTCGGCTCGCGCTTCCGAATGTTGCGGTGATGTGGTCGTCCACGACGGGATCGAGGGCGAGCCGTGCCACCTCGTACTCGTCCTTGTACGCCATGAGCTTGTGGAGATGACGGGCGACCGCCTCTGTCAACTCGGTGGAACCACCGACGGCAGCGTGTTCCGCGACCGCCACCGCCTTGACGAAGTCGACGTACGTGCGGGCGTAGCGCCTGTCCTGGTAGTCGATGAGGTCGGCCACGCGCACGGTGAGGAGACGATGCAGCTCCGACTCCTCGCCATCGGTGACCGAGGTCACGAGCTCGGTGGCTCCGGCGGCGAGCCGCGGCCCCGCCTCCGGGAATGCCGAGCCCGTCAGCGCGGCACGCAGCGCCTCCGGGTCGGCGACCGCCTGGCGGCCGCGCCGGAAGGCCTGCACGTTGCGGTCGACGGCGACGCCGTTCAGGGCGATGGCCTCTTCGATGGTCGAAGCCGGCATCGGCAGCAGCCCGGTCTGGTACGCGGCTCCCACCAGCAGCATGTTGGCGTACTGCTCGTCGTCGAAGAGCTGCGTGGCCAGTGAGCCGGAGTCCAGAGCCACGAGCTGGCGCGTCGCACCGCCGACGGCGTGGCGCACGGCATCGGGAGCCGGAAAGCTGACTGCCGTGTCGACCACCATCTCCCCGGTGGGTATCTCGGTCGTGGTCATGACGGCGACAGTGCGGTCCGGGGAGGCGACGGACAGGTACTTCGGATCGGTCGCAACCAGCGGGTCGCATGCGAGGTACAGGTTGCACTGCCCCTCGCCGATCTTGGCCCCTTGTTCCACGACACCCTCTGTGATCTTGATGTCGGAGACGACGGCGCCGCCCTTCTGGGCGAGTCCGGTCTGGTCGAGGCTGCGCGCGTGACGGCCGTCGATCACGGCCGCGGTTGCCAGCACCTGGGAGACGGTGACGATGCCCGTGCCCCCGATCCCGGTGATCCGCATGCCGAAGGAGCCCGCACCGGCCGTGCGGGCCGGCTCGGCGACGTCGGTGGCCGCCAGGGTGGGGAGTTCCGCGCGCTGCGGCTTGCCGGCAGGCTCGATGGTCATGAACGCCGGGCAGTCGCCGTCGAGGCACGAGTAGTCCAGGTTGCACGAGGACTGGTCGATCCTGGTCTTGCGGCCGAACTCGGTCGGGACCGGGTGCACCGACAGGCAGTTCGACTTGCGGCCGCAGTCACCGCAGCCCTCGCAGATGCGCTCGTTGATCCAGACTCGCGTCGTCGGTGCCTGGGCCTTGCCGCGCCGGCGGGCACGCCGTTTCTCGGCGGCGCATTCCTGGTCGTGGATGAGGACCGTGACACCGGCGGTGGCCTTGAGCTCCGCCAGTGCGTCCTCGATCACGGCCCGGTCGAGGACCTTCACCGACTTCGGAAGCCGGGCCCGCGGGATGCGTGCCCTGTCCTCGGTCGTGATGATCACCTTGGTGACGCCTTCGTCGACGAGCGTGGCTGCGAGCCGGTCGACCGGCAGGGCGCCGACGGCGTCCTGGCCGCCGGTCATGGCGACCGTCCCGTTGTAGAGCAGCTTGAACGTGACGTTCACCCCCGCGGCGATCGCCGCCCGGACGGCCAGACTGCCCGAATGCATGAAAGTGCCGTCCCCGATGTTCTGCACGAAGTGGTCGGCGTCGACGAACGGCTCCATCCCGATCCACTGAGCCCCTTCCCCGCCCATCTGGGTCATGCCGACGACCGGGCCGACCTGTTCGGGATCCATGAACACGACCATGGAGTGGCAGCCGATGCCCGCGCCGACCGGCGAGTCCCCGCCGGCGGTGGTCGAGGTGTTGTGCGGACACCCCGAGCAGTAGTACGGGCTGCGGGCCAGGAGCGGCAGCGCCGACGCGGTACGGGCCCTGGGCCGCTGACGCCATGCGCGGGCGGCATCGATGCCGAGCCGCGCGAGCACCCTGGACAGTCCGGTGGCGATGCCGTCCGCGTCGAGCTCTCCTGAGCGGCTGAACAGCGACCGCCCGTCCTGGTCCTGCTTGCCGTGGACGAACGGGGCATCGGGGCGGCCGAAGAGGGTCGCCTTGACGGCGGCTTCCAGGAACGGCCGCTTCTCCTCGACGACCACCACCTGGTCGAGACCGTCCGCGAACTCGATGACGGCGTCACGTTCGAGGGGGAAGATCATGCCGAGTTTGAGGATCCTGATCCCGTACCGTGCGAGGTCCTCGTCGGTGAGACCGATGATGCGCAGGGCCTCGCGGACGTCGAGATAAGTTTTGCCGGACGTCAGGATGCCGATCCTGTCCGACGGCCCGCGCTGCACCACGCGGTTGAGGCCGTTGAGCCGGGCGTACGCCACCGCGCGGGGGAGCCGGACTTCGTGCAGGCTGCGCTCGAGCGCCATGAGCTGTGCGCCGAGGAGCATCGAGCTCGGCTTGTGCGGGCCGGCGCCCGTGTCGCCCTCCACGACCGAGATGCGATCGCGCGCCACGACGGCCGTGGACGCCGCGTCCGCGACCGCGGTGGTGACCTTCAGGCCGGACCACACGCCGCTGAATCGGGAGAGGAACTGCGCGTGTATCCCGAAGTCGAGGACGTCCTGCGCATCGGCCGGGTACAGCGTCGGGATCGCCAGGTCCGCGAGCGTCGCCTCGCTGGCACATGGCACGCTGGACGACTTGGCTCCCGGATCGTCGCCGACCAGCGCGACAGCGCCGCCTGAGGGGCCCGTGCCCACCAGGTTCGCGTGGCGCAGGGCATCGGAGGCGCGGTCGAGGCCGGGGGACTTGCCGTACCAGATGCCCACCACGCCGTCGCACCGTGAGGTTCCGATCTGGCCGGCCAACTGGCTGCCCATGACGGCGGTCGCGGCGAGTTCCTCGTTGAGCCCCGGTCGGTGGACGACGTCGTGCTCGTGCAGCAACGCCTCGCGCCGTGCCAACTCGATGTCGTACCCGGCGAGTGGTGATCCCTCGTACCCGGATACGAACGTCGCGGTGTGCAGTCCGTTCAGACGGTCACGCCTGGATCGATCCAGGAGGACGCGGACGAGAGCCTGGATCCCGGAGAGGTGCAGGACGCCTTCTTCACGCAGGTAGCGGTCTTCCAGGCGGAAGCGTCGGCCGCCCGGCTGCTGCGCCTCGGTGATGGATGCGGTCATCGTCCTCTCCCTGACAATGGTTCGGGGCCGCTGCCCCTCGGATGGCCGTTGGACGGCGAACTTCGCCGGCTGCCTCCGGGCAGGGCAGGGCTGGGATCCGCGACGGAGTTCCTCACCGCGGCACCGGTTCGGTCAGCCGCGCGGTCGCCCAGCCGAGCAGCGCGCCGCGGAACGCCGACACCAGTCGGTGCGTGATCTGCGCGGGCGACAGCGCGAGCGTGTCACGGAGATCGAAGATCTCCCGGGGGTCGAAGAGGACGTTCCACAGGAAGGCGGCTTCGTCCTCGACGCCGACGAGCTCGCCCACCCCGAGAATCGCCACGAGTTCACGGATGGGACGGGCGAGGGCCTCCGCCTGGCCTCCCAGGTACGGCTCATCGGCTTTGTACCGCGCGAGAAACCCTTCCGACGACCGGCGGTGCACCAGCGCCGCGCCTTCGGCGAGGATGAGGTCCACCCAGAAGCCGCAGACACTCTCGAGCAGGGCCAGACCGTTGCTCGGCTGCTCGAGACTGTGATCGCGGAACTTGCTCACGATGTCCCGTCGATAGGCACTGAGGGCGTCGTCCGCGGACTCGAAGTGCCGGTAAGCCGTCGCGACCGACACATCCGCCTGCCGAGCGATGTCGGCGAGGCTGATCGGCTGCTCGCACCGCTCGAAAAGCTCTGCGGCGGCCTGGATCAGCTTGGCGTTGTTCAACCGCTGATCCCTCCGCATGCGCGTCCTCTTCATGTACGCGGCTCATTTCGTGGGCGCTTGCTTGGCCTGCGTGCGCATGCCCTGCTCGGACTCCGCGATCTGCGCCAGCTCGGCGGCGATGTCGTGCGCCTTCTTCAGGGGCACTGCGACGATGCCGTCGGCGTCGGCGACGACCACGTCACCGGCATTGATGACGACACCGCCGATGGCGACGGGCGTCCCGACGGCTCCCGGGCCATGTTTCCACGGCCCTGCCGGCGTGACCGAACGCGACCATACGGGGAACTGCTGGTGCCGGATCTCGTCGCGGTCCCTGACCGCTCCGTCGACGATCGCTCCCACGGCACCCCGCGAGGAGAAGTACTGGGTGAGGATGTCGCCCATCACGGCCCGGCCCGGGTAACCGAATCCGTTGATGACGAGGAAGTCGTCGGGTTCGATGTGGGCGACGGCGTCGATTACGGCCAGATCGTCTCCGGCGACCGTCAGGACCGTCAGGGCGCTGCCCACGGCACGGCAGCCGTCCCAGAGGGGTGTGATGCCACCGTCGGGCATGCCGAGGCGCCCGAGCGCGTCTCCGATGTTCGCGACCGAATGCCGCTGGAACTGTGCGAGCAACTCCCCGTCAGGACGCTGCCACTTCGGGCCGACCTCGATGTTGGGCGAGCCGGCCGATGTCGGCGCGTAGGTCATTTCTGTCCTTCCCCTGTCACGTGATGAATGGGTGCCTGGACGACGTCGATCTCGATGGAGGCGTCCGGGAGTCCGTGCGCCCGGGCTGTGACGGTGATCCGTCCCGTTTCCCCGGTGGCCCGGACGATCGCCAGGGCACGTCCCTTGAACGAAGTGGCGGAATCGTCGAGGAAGCTCTCCTCGGTGGACGGCGCTCCCGTACCGAATCCTTGGAGGACACCGGGACCGTCGATCTGGATCGTGATCTTTGTGTCCCGGTTCGGGTTGAGCACACCGTTGGCGTCGATCAGGGTGAGGTCGATGTGGGCCAACCGCTGCGGATCGGCGCCGAGTTCGGTGCGGTCCGTCTCCAGGCTCAGGTGCGTGGGTTCGCCGGCGGTGCGCAGCGCCGAGCGTCCCACCTCCGCTCCGTCGCGGTACGCCACGACCTCCAGGAGACCGGGCTCGTAGGGCACGTCGGCTCCGGCGACGAAGTTCCGCTCGGTGCCGACGGGAACGACCGCGACGGTGGTGCCGTTGAGCCGGAACTCGACCTCCTCGGCCGCCGCGTAGGCCTCGACGTGGAGCGGCGAGCCGACAGGAACGTCGAAGGTCCAGCTGGGGAAGACATCGGTCCAGGTCCATGCCCTGGGCTTGATGACGTAGCCGTCCTCGCGGGGGCGTCGCACGGCGAGGTAGGGCGTCTGTGTGAGCCCGTAGACGATCTCGCGGTAGTAGGAGATGGGGTGACGCTGTCCGATGATGTCGATGTCTCCGCACTCGGCGGTGAGCCACGGGTAGGGGGCGCGGTGCACCTGCTGGTCCTCGGGATAGACATGCCGGCCGGTTCCCACCTCACCGAGGAAGTCCCATGCGGTCCAGGTGAAGTCGCCGATGACGTGGGGGTTCTCGGTGACGAGCTGCCACAGCCGGTCGATCTTCGTCGGGAACGTCTCCGAGCCCACGACCACACGGTTGGGGTGGGCCTCCTTGTCCAGTACGTACCGGCTCTCGCCGTAGTTGAGCCCCACGACGTCGAGTACGGAGGCGGGTTCGGCGAGCCGCTCACCGACGACCGGCGAGGCCATCAGGGCGTCGATCAGATGCGTCACCTGGCCCAGGTAGTCGTTCAGACCGCGGACAGGTGCGGCGTCCTGCCCCAGTTCCGCCTTCAGCGCGGGGATCTTGTCTCGGGCGATGTACATGCCCTGGAGGGCGTGGGTGATCAGACGGGTGGGGTCCTGCGCGCGTACTCGGTCGGCGATGCGGCGTCCCAGGCGCGTGCCGTGCGGGGTTCCGGACTCGATGATCTCGTTGCCGATCGAGTACATGATCACGCTGGGGTGGTTGAAGTCCTTCGCCACGAGTGAGTCGACGTCGCGTTCCCACCACTGCGGGAATCTGCGCGAGTAGTCGTCACCGGACTTCGCGACCGTCCACACGTCGAACAACTCGTCCATGACGAGCATGCCGAGACGGTCGCACGCGTCGAGCAGGGCGACGCTCATCGGGTTGTGCGCGGAGCGTACGGCGTTGAAGCCCGCGGCCTTCAGCATCCGCACCCGCCGCTCGGCGGCGTCGGCGAAGTCGGCCGCGCCGAGGATGCCGTTGTCGTGGTGGATCGCACCGCCGCGGAGCTTGACGGTCTCGCCGTTGACCCGCAGGCCGCGGATCGGGTCGGCGGTGACGGTGCGGATACCGAAGTGCGTGGAAGCCTCGTCGAGCGGGCCGCTGTCGTCAAAGAGGCGCACGGACGCGTGGTAGAGGTGGGGCGAGTCGATGCTCCACAGCGACGGCCGCTGGACGTAGGTCCGCTGATGGGTGGTGATCCCTTCGCCCGCCAGGAGCGTGACCCGGGCCCGGTCGGACGCCACCACCTCACCCCCGGCGTCCAGGATCTCGAGAAGCACTTCGACGACGCGAGTGGAGATGTCCTCGTTGACGAGCTTGGTCGCCGCCACCACGGTGGCGAGATCAGCGTCGATGTCCGGCGTGGTGAGTCGCAGGCCGGTCGGAGTGACGTGGACGAGGTTGCCGACGAGGAGGCTGACGGGACGGTGGAGGCCGCCCCCCGAGTACCAGCGGGAGTCCTGGTGTGCCTGTGCGTCCACTCGGACGGTGTTGGCCTGGCCGTACTTCAAGAACGGGTCCGCGCTGACATGGAAGCGGGAGTATCCGCCTGCCCACTGTCCGGCGAGAGCACCGTTGATGTAGACCATCGCGTCGCGGTAGACACCTTCGAACTCGAAGCAGACTCGCTTCGTCGCCCATTCCTCCAACACGTCGAACTGCTTCTCGTAGGTCCACTTTCCGTCGCGGAAGTAGCCCGTCTGCGGTCCACCGGAGTCCTCCGCCGACCGCCCTCCCCCCAGCATGGCGTCGTGCGGCAGGGTGACTTCTTCATCGCCGGCACCGGCGACCACGATCGCCTCGTGAACGGACACGAGAGGGCCGACGCGCCACGCGTCGTTGAACGGGATGCGGATCATTGAACTTCCTTGCTCGATCGTTCTAGAGGGTCGCGGCCGTGGGGTCCCAGTCCTCGTCCAGCGGGGCCGGTGATGCCACGGTGGATTCGAGGGTCAGCGGTATCCCGGCCCGTGCCGCCTCCTCGATGGCGAGGAGCACGTCGAGAACGTGGCAGGCGAGAGCGCCGGAGGCGCGTTCCGGTACGTCGTCGCGTATCGAGCGAGCGAGCTCCAGCACCCCCACTCCCCGGCCCAACGTGGACCCGACAGCGGGTACGTCTTCCGGTTCCGCGTGGAGAGGGACGAACCTGCCTGTTCCAGCGAAGCGGTTGGGGTTCGGAACCTCTAGTGAGGCTTCGGTGCCGTGCAGTTCGAGGAGGTCGCGGCGGATGCCCGAATCGAAGCTCGTGACAAGAGTCGCCCGAGCGCCGGAGGCGAACTCGAGCAGAGCCATGTGCTGACTCGGTACGCGCACGTCGAACTCGGTCCCGGCGTCCGCGCCGACGAGAACGCGCCTGACGGCCCGTGCGGTTGAGGAAACCGAGCTCACGCGCCGGACGGCACCCAAGGTCTGCACGAGCGCGGTGACGTGGTACGGCCCCATGTCCAGCAGCGGGCCGGCTCCCTGGTCGTAGTAGAAGGCGGGATTCGGGTGGGTGCCTTCCGGTCCCGGGGACTGCATGATCGCCAGCGCGCTCCTCGGTTCGCCGATGCGGCCCGCGAGGACCGCTCGCTGTGCCGTCTGCAGGGCACCACCGAGGAACGTGTCGGGCGCGCAGGCCATGCGAAGTCCTCTCCGGCCGGCCTTGTCCAGCAGCAGTCGTGCGTCGCGGCGGCTGGTGGCGAGGGGCTTCTCACTCCAGACGTGCTTGCCGCTCGCGAGGATCCGGGCCGACACGTCGAAGTGGGCGGCGGGGACGGTGAGGTTCAGCACGATCTCGATGTCGTCGTGGGTCAGGAGCTCGTGGACGAGCAGGTGCCGCAACCCGAACTCCCGCGCGCGAGCACGGGCGCGCTCCTGGTCGAGGTCCGCTATCGCGACCACGTTCAGATCAGGGAACCGCGTCAGGTTCTCGAGGTAGTGGCTGCTGATGACGCCGGCGCCGATGACGCCGACACCCACTCGCTTGGAGTTCACCGGTCGACCTCCACCAGGTGACGCAGGCTCTGCTGCACGGCTTCGAACGGGTCGCCCGCGTAGTCGTCCAGTTCCACGACGCGGACCGCGTCCGGTGCGGCCTTCAGGATGTTCGCCACCGGCATCGCCCCCTGGCCGACCGGCTGCTGCTCCAGGAGGGTTGTGGTGTACGGGCCGTCCTTGAGATGCAGGAACCTGACGCGCGCCCCGAGCCGGGAGATCAACTCCACGGCGGAAGCGCCACCGACCTCGGCCCAGAAGGTGTCGAGTTCCAGGACGACGTCCTCGTCCAGCGCCTCCGCGAAGACTTCGAGGCCGGTCCTGCCGCCGAAGCCCTGACGGACCTCGTGGTCGTGGTTGTGGTACCCGATGGTGACGCCTGCGTCCCGGGCGAGCCTCGCGACGCCGTTCAGACTCGCAGCCGCCGCTTCGATGTCCGCCCGCGTGGTCCAGCGCTGAGCGATGATGTGCGGTTCGATGAGCGTGCCGACTCCGAGCTCTGCTGCCATGCGGACGGCCGCGGAAGCGTTTCCATCGACAAGGCTCGCGTGTGCGCTGAGCGGGCGCAGCGGTGTCTCGGCCAGCGCACGCCGGTACGCGTCGCGGTACTGCTCGAACCTCCACAGCTCCACGTTCTCGAATCCCATCGCGGCAACACGCGCGAGTGTCCCCGGGAGATCGGTCTCGATGGCGTTGCGCAGCGTATAGAGCTGCACTGAGTACAGGCGCTCCGTCATTCGCCTTCTCCCTGGTCCGGCACGAGTTCTCCCGCATGAGCCGTTGTCACCGTCTCGGCCAGGACAGCGAGCGCGTGGTCCACCGGTTCAACCGAAGAGGGCAGGTTGAGGAAGCCGTGCAGTACGCCGGGCACCGTGACATGCCGCACGGGTACGCCCGACTTCACGAGTGCGGCCGCGAATGCCTCGCTGCTGGCGCGCAGATCGTCGTACTCGGCGTCGAGCACCAGGGTGGGACAGAGCCCGTCCAGGACGGCGCCCGCAGGGAAGGCGTAGCCGTGCGGGTCCGGCGTGCCGCCGAGGTAGTTGGCCGTCATCTCGGCCACGTCCTCCGGCAGGATCCGGACCATGCGCGGCAACGGCGCGAATGCTTCGGCCAGTGCCGGCGCGAGGGGCGGGGAGACGGGGTGCATGGTCGCATAGGCCAGCACCAGTGTGGCGGGCAGCCAGTTGTCGTCGTCCCGCAGGCGAAGTACGGCTCCTGCGGCGAGGTTCGCCCCCGCGCTCGCGCCACCAACGGTGATCCGCGCCGGTTCGATGCCGAGCACCGCGGCGTTCTCGCGCACCCATCGGACGGCCGCCACGACATCGTCGTGCGGCACCGGATACGTCACGCCGTCGACCGCGAGCCGGTAATCCACGCTCACGACCACGGCGTCGGCCCTGACGCACACCTCGCGGGCGGTCCAGTCGGCCTCGTGCATGTCGAGATCGCCGAAGACCCATCCGCCGCCGTGCACCCAGACCAGGCCGGGGCGAGGCCGCTGCGGTGCTGACGGCGGCCGGTAGACGCGGACGGCTATCGGGCCGTGCGGGCCGGGGATGCTCTCGTCGCTGGTTTCGACGGAGGGCAGTGCCGGTGCCGCCTTCCAGGTCCGGTATTCCCGCAGGCGCAGTTGCACAGCCGGATCGTTGAGTGCCTCGCGCCAGGACGGGAGGTCCTCGATCAGGCTGAGCCGGGCGGAGATGCTGGGATGCAGGGCCATCAGGGTCAGGTCTCCAGGGGTGCGGGGGAATCGGGTGCAGCGCGCGCAGGCGGGAGGCGGCGGGGGAGGTCCGGTCAGCCGCGTGGCCGGCCGGAATGCCGGGCGGCAGGCCTACTTCACGCTCCCGGCGGCCAGTCCGGACCGCCAGAACCTCTGCAGGACGAGAAACGCGACGATCAACGGGATCACCGAGAGGAACGCGCCGGTGATGGTGATGTTGTAGGGGATGCCTTGGTTCACCCCTTCCCTCCAGTTGGCCAGCCCGACGGTGACCGGCTGGAGTTCGTCGCTGTTGAGCATGAGCAGGGGCAGCAGGTAGTTGTTCCAGATGCTGACGAACTGGAACAGGAAAATGGTGACCAGCGCGGGGGACATGATCGGCATGGCGACCCGCCAGAAGATCCGGGCCTCGCCGGCACCGTCGAGTCGTGCGGCTTCGATCAGTTCATCCGGTACCGAGGCTCCGGCGTAGATGCGCGACAGGTAGACCCCGAACGGGCTGACGACGCTGGGCAGGAAGACGGCCCAGTAGGTGTTGACGAGGTGGACCTGGCTGAACATCAGGTACAGGGGCAGCGCGAACATGACGTCCGGGATGAGGACGGCACCGAGGATGACGTTGAAGGTCAGGTCGCGACCGCGGAAGGCGTACTTGGCCAGCGCGTACCCGGCCATGGCCGACAGCGTCGTGCTCACCGCCGCGCCGCCGATGCTGTAGAGGGCGCTGTTCAGCAGCCACCGGGCGAAGATGCCGTCCTGTTCCTGGAAGACGTCACGGATGTTGGTCCACAGGTCGAAGTGGGAGAACCACAGCCCGTTCGTGGTGAACAGGTAGCCCTTGTTCTTCGTCGCGGTGACGAGCAGCCACCAGACCGGGATGAGCGTGTACAGGGCGAAGAGCGCCATGACCGCGAACACGCCCGCCCGGCCGGTCAGCGATGACGTACGCAGTCGCCCGGGAGGCCCGGCGGCACGTGTTGCTGCGGGAGTGACGGTCGTCATGCGAAGGTGCCCTTCCGCTGGGTGAACTTGAGGAAGCCGAACGACAGCACGAAGGTCAGCAGGGCGAGGATGACCGACTGGGTGGCGGCGTAGTTGTAGTTGTTGATGTCCGCCGACTGCTGTGTGGCCAGGATCGGCGTGTAGGTCGGGGAGACGGTCGGGGCGACCTGACTCAGCACTGCGGGCTCGTTGAACAGCTGGGCGGTGCCGATGATGGAGAACACCGTGGTGAGGATCAGCGCCGGCCGTACCGCGGGAATCTTCACGTGCCAGGCGACCCGCCACCCGGAACAGCCGTCCATCACAGCGGCTTCGGTGAGTTCACCGGGGATCGCCTGCAAGGCCGAGTAGATGATCAGCATGTTGAAGCCGGTCCAGGCCCACGTCATCATGTTGCCGATCGAGGCGAGCACGAGGTCGTCGGACAGGAAGTTCACATCGAGCCCGACGTGCCGCAGGGCAGCGGTGAACGGGCTGACGCTCGGTGCGTACAGGAACGACCACATGATCGCGGCGATCACGCCCGGCAGCGCGTAGGGCAGGAAGTAGATCTGCCGGAAGACCTTCTTGAACACGGCGCCACGCGAGTCCAGCAGCAGCGCCAGAAGGAGCGCCAGGCCCAGCATCACCGGCACCTGCACGATGCCGAGTGTGAACACCCGCAGGAACGACGCCATGAACCGGCTGTCGTGCAGAGCCGTCACGTAGTTGTCGATCCCGGCGAAGACAGTCGTCGACGGTCCCAGTCCGAGGCCGCTGCGGTTCGTTTTGAAGAAGCTCTGGTACACCGCGTAGACGATCGGTGCGAGCATCATCGCCGTGAACAGCAGCCCGAACGGTGCCAGGAAGAGGACCGCGGAACGAGTGTGGCCACGGCCGGGGATACGCTTCGCTGCCGAGCCGGCGATGGGGTGGGCGAGAGCGTCGCCAGGCGTTCTTGTCGCCATGCCTGCTCCTTGCTGAAGTGGTCCCGTGAAGTGAGGGACCGGCTGGTCATTGATGCTGGTCGGGCTGGTCGTCACCCTGCGGGGGCGGGGGCGGTGGTGGCACAGGCGAGGACGGTCACCCGCATGTCGAGACCGAGGGCGTGAAGCCGCGGCGCCGGCGCCCGGCAGGTCAGGAAGGCCGCCGGGCGCCCGCCGTCCTTCTCCGCGCGCGTCACTTCCCGACGCTCAGCCCCTGGCTCTTCATGGCGTCGACGGTGCTGTCCTGGACGGAGGTCACGGTCTTCGGGATGGTGCCCTGCCCGGCTCCGGCCTTCTTGAGCCCGTCCTTCATGTCGGACTGAACCTGGCTCATCGTCGGGCCCCACATCCAGCCCGTGCTCGTGTTCGCGGCCGCCGTCTTGAACACGTCGTAGATGTTCTGTCCGCCGAAGTACTTCGACGGCTGGTCCACGGCAGGCAGCTGCTGTCCGCTCGTCGCGGCCGGGTAGATGCCCGTGTTCTTGATCAGATTGGTGACACTGTCGCTGTTGGTGCTCATCCAGGTCGCGAACTCCGTGGCTTCCTTCGGGTGCTCGCAGCCCTTGAGCACCACGGTCGCCGAGCCTCCGCGGTTACCGGCCGCCTTCTGCCCGGCGGACCACTGGGGCATGGGCGCCACGGCCCACTTGCCGGACAGCTCGGGCAGGTTCTTGGAGATCAGCGGAGCCGCCCACACGGCGCTGACGAGCGACAGCAACTGCCCGTCCTGCACCTTCTTGAACCAGGCCGTGTCCAGCATCGGGTCACTGGTGACCAGCTTCTTGTCCAGCAGGCCCTGCCAGTACTGCGACACCTTCTTCGTCTGCGGGTTGTCGATGGTCACCTGCCACCGGTCGTTCGCGGTACCGAACCACTTGCCTCCGGCCTGCCAGGTCAGCGCCCCCAGGTCATAGGCGTCCTGCGGCGTGGTCGTCAGGTAGGCCGAGGGGTTGGCGCTGTGCACCTTCCGCGCGGCCGCGGCGAAATCGTCCCAGGTCTTCGGTGGCGAGATCTTGTACTTCTTGAACAGGTCGGTGCGGTAGTACATCGCCATGGGCCCGGTGTCGACCGGGATGCCGAACACCTGGTCGCCGATGCTGGACATCTGCCAGGTCCACGGCACGAACTTGTCCTTGCTGGCATCGGCGTACTCGTGGATGTCCTCCAGCGCGCCGGTGGCGATGAAGTTCGACAGGGTGTCGTAGCCCACCTGACCGAGACAGGGCGCGTTGCCGGCCTTCACCGCGTTCTGCATCTTGGCGTAGCCGCCGATGCTGCCCGCCGGGATCTGGCTGTACTTGACCTTGATGTCCTTGTGCGTCTTGTTGAACAGCGTCACGGACTTGTCGAGGCCGACCGCCGCCCCCCAGAACTCCACCGTCACCGGCTTGCCGCCGGAACTCGAACCGCCCGAGTCGGCGGAACCGCTACAGGCGCTGAGCGTGACGAGCGAGGCAACGGCCAACATGACCCCAGCCTCCCTTGCCCACCGTGAAGCCATGGGAACTCCTTCCGTCGGCCGTCCGCCTAGCGGAGCCTGCCGGTTGATCTGCGAGCGGCGTGTCGCGCACGGAGTCGTTGAGAGCTTCCCGTCATCGGGGACTCATCCCTACGAACACTGCCGAACGGCTTGCGATTGGGGTTTCACTTGAGGTGTGCGCCAGCCCTTGTTGGCCCGTCTGGCCTACGAGATGCGTCGGCCCGCAGAGCAGCGTCCGAGGCTCGGAGTGCTTGCGCTCGAACCGAGCGGCTCACTCTGAAGTGCGAAGCGAATCTCAGTTGTGTCGACTATGGGGCCGGGTGCGTCGCCTGTCAACGCTTTCTCGTCGGCTTTTGGTAAAGAGCTTGGCTCTTCACTGAAAGGGTCGCTGGGCATCACGGGCCTCGGGACCTCCGTGACGCACTCGAGATCTCCGGGTTCCATGCGTATGCCGCTGTCGGCCGAGCCGATATGTGATCGAAATCGAGGGGGCAGTGCTAAGACCGTGTCCTACATGGTCAGTTTGAGGAACCGCTTGTAGCAGCAGAGGGCGGATGCCAGCCCGAGAAAGGCCAGGTAGTTGCCTGGTTCCCGC